>CAMAVE010000004.1 GCA_945861595.1 Synechococcus sp. UW140 | reverse complement strand
AGGTAGGCGGGGTTGTAGTTCAGGTAGTTGTCACCGGGGCGGCCATTAATGGTGATGGCGCCGGTGCCGGGGACCACCCGAACGCGGGCGACGGAGGTCTTGCGACGACCCGTTCCCCAGTAGACGACGCGGTTGTTGGAGGTGCTCATGATGCGGTGGTGGCGGGATCGAGCGCGAGAACCTTGGGTTGCTGGGCAGCGTGGGGATGCTCCACACCCTTGTAAACCTTCAGCTTGCGGAACAGCTGGCGGCCGAGGGCGTTGTGGGGAAGCATGCCCTTGATCGCTTTCTCGATGATCCGCTCGGGCAGGCGGGCCTGAAGGGCCGCGAAGCTTTCGGTCTTCATGCCACCGGGACGACCGGAATGGCGGCGATAGACCTTCTGGGTCGCCTTGTTGCCGCTCACCTTCACCTTTTCGGCATTGACGATGACGACGAAGTCACCGGTGTCGAGGTGGGGGGCGTAGTTGGGGTTGTTCTTGCCCCGAAGAACTTGGGCGACCTCACTGGCGAGGCGGCCCAGGGTTTGATTCTCCGCATCCACCAGAAACCACTGGCGGTCGGAAGCATCAATGTTGGGGACGAGAGTCTTGTTCATCGCGCCGGCGGGCCGGATCGGGGTAGCGCGCCATCGGGGGAGATGGGGCTGGACAGGGAACGGCAGCTCACCTGAGCGGGCAGGTGGCGGAAGCTCGTACAAACGACCTTACCTCTTCGGCGTCCCGGGCCTGGGGGCCAGGCTCGGGCGAGATCGGGGCTCGATCGATTGCACGGGGGGCCTGGATCGCTTGATCGGCCCTGGGTTTGGGAATCTCCTTGGAACCGGGTTGCCTTGAAGGGGGTACCCAGGTTCAGGGGCCAGGCTCCTCGGCTGGGCCGAGGGCGCTGGACCCAAGACATTCGCTTGACCCAAGCAAATACCGTGGTTGGCTAGCGTACCACGCCGCTTTTGGGAACAGCGGCTTTGGGTAGCCAACCCGCAGCAGGCAGAGCCCCTGGGGAGGCGCAGCCTCCTTCACCTCCGAGCGGGCCTGGGTGCGCCAGCGCCGTTGGAAATCAGCCAGGCTCAAGCGCCCTTCGCCCACGGCCACAAGCTGGCCGACCAGCAGGCGCACCATGCCGTACAGGAAGCCGCTGGCCTGGATCTCGGCCACCACCAGGTCCCCCTGGCGCTCCAGTTCCACCGCCTGAACGGTGGTTCGGCCATGGGAGCGGCTGCTGCCGGCCCGCATGAAGGCGGAGAAGTCATGCTCACCGAGCAGGTCTTCGAGGGCGGCTGCCATCAGGCCCTCATCGAGCCGGCTCTGGTAGCGGTGCCAGCTCCAGGGGCTGAGGAACAGGTTGGGAATCGGGCCGTTGTAGAGCGTGTAGCGGTAGCGGCGATAGCGGGCGGAGAAGCAGGCGTGCCAGGTGGCGGGCACCTCCCGGGCCGCCCGCACGCGGATGCTGGCGGGCAGGCGGCCATTGAGGGCCGCTGCCCAGCGCTGGGCGGGGATCGGACCGGCCACATCGAAATGGACCACCTGGCCAGCCGCATGGACACCGCTGTCGGTGCGGCCGGCGGCCACCGCCGTGGCGGGCCGGTGGGGGTCGAGCTGGGCAATCGCCCCCTCCAGGGTCTCCTGGACGCTGGGGTGCTGGGGTTGGCGTTGCCAGCCGCAGTAGGCGCTGCCGTCGTATTGCAGGCAGATGGCGATGCGCCGGGTGCCGGGGGGCGCTGGCAGCTGATCGGCGCTGGCGGCCGCCCCAGGGCCACTGCTGGCTGGGCTGTTGCTGGCAGGGTTGGATTGGACGAGCGAGCGATCCATGAAAAAGCCGCGATGGAGGTGAGTCCAGCGCGGCAGAGGGGTGGGGGAGAAACCTGGGGGCCGCTGCCGCGGGGGCGAGGGGGCCTGGTGCTCAGACCAGCTCGATGATCGCCATCTCGGCGTTGTCGCCCCGACGGGGCACCGTGCGGATGATGCGGGTGTAACCGCCGTTGCGGTCGCCGTAACGCTCCTGGGCCTTGTCAAACAGGGCGTGCACCAGCTGCTTGTCGTAGATGTAGCCAATCGCCCGGCGGCGGGCGGCCAGGGTGCCGTCCTTGGCCAAGGTGATCATGCGCTCCGTCTCATCGCGCAGGGCCTTGGCCCGCGCTTTGGTCGTGGTGACGCGACCTTCGCGGATTAGCTGGGTGGCCAGACCGCGCAGCAGGGCTTTGCGTTGGTCGGCGGGGCGTCCCAACATGGGGACTCGGCACTGGTGGCGCATGGGTCTGGGGCGAGAAAGCGATTCGGGCGGGGAGGCGGCTCAGGGCTGATCGGCAAGGGGTGCCGGAGCTGGCCGATCAGGCGGTGGTGCGGCTCTGGGGCAGGGAGATGCCGATGCGCTCGAGGGCTTCGATCACCTCGTCGGCCGACTTGGAACCGAAGTTCTTGATCTCAAGCAGGTCTTCATAGCTGAAGCCCATCAGGTCGGAGACGGAATTCACCTGGGCCCGCTTGAGGCAGTTGTAGGCGCGCACCGAGAGGTTGAGCTCCTCCAGGGGGATCTGGGCCTCAGCCGAAGGCTCGGGCTCCAGGCCGGGTTCGTCAGCCATGGTGAGGCTGGCGAGGGGCTGGAACAGGGCGATCAGCTGGTTAGCGGCCTGGGCCATGGCGTCGTCAGGGGTGACGGAGCCATCGGTTTGGATTTCCAGGCGCAGGCGCTCGCGGGCCGAGCCGCCTTCGCCCACAGCGGTTTCATCCACCGTGTAGTTGACCCGGCGCACGGGCATGAACACCGCATCGATCTGGAGCAGGTCGATGGCGCTGCTGTCCTCGTGGCGGCGATCCACGGGCCGGTAGCCGACGCCCCGCTCCACATGGACCTCCAGTTCCAGACCGAAGCCTTCGGCCACGGTGGCGATCGGCCGGTTGCCGTCGATCACCTGGACCTGGGAGGAGAACTGCAGGTGGGAGGCCGTGACGGTGGCAGGACCGGTAACGACTAGCCGGCCGATCTCAAGCTCGCGGTTGCGGCTGCTGACGGCCACTTCCTTGCAGTTGAGCAGGATGTCGAGCACGTCCTCGCGGACGCCCGGCACGGTGGCGTATTCGTGGTTGACCCCGGCAATGCGCACCGCCGTGATGGCGCTGCCCTCGAGGGAGCCCATCAGCACCCGCCGCAGGGAGTTCCCCAGGGTGATGGCCTGGCCCCGATCGAGGGGCCCGATCACAAACACGCCCGTTTGGGAACGGTCTTCGGCGATCTGGTGCTCGACCCGATCAATCTGATACTGCAGCACGGTCTGAGGCTCAAAAGGAAAGGATTGGGCCCGCCTTGGGCCTGGGACGCCGGTCTGGATCAGACCCGGCGACGCTTGGCGCGGCGGCAACCGTTGTGGGGCAGCGGCGTGACATCCCGGATCAGGGTGATTTCCAGGCCGGCCACCTGCAGGGCGCGGATCGCCGTTTCACGGCCGGAGCCGGGGCCCCGCACCAGCACTTCGATCTGGCGCATGCCCTGTTCCAGGGCGCGACGACCAGCGGCTTCGGCCGCTGTTTGAGCAGCGAAGGGGGTGCCTTTGCGGGCCCCTTTGAAGCCACTGGCGCCGGCCGAGGACCAGGAGATCACCTCACCGGCCGTGTCGGTGATCGACACGATCGTGTTGTTGAAGGTGCTCTGGATGTGGGCGACACCGTTGGGCACGTTGCGCTTGGTCTTCTTCGCGCCTGATTTTTTGGCTGGCTTGGCCATGGACCTGGGGGTAGGGGAGTCGGGAGAGGAGCCGCTAGGTGGGGCTCAGTGGGCGGCCTATTTCTTCTTGCCAGCCACGGTTTTGCGGGCACCCCGGCGGGTGCGGGCATTGGTGCGGGTGCGTTGGCCCCGAACCGGCAGGCCGGCCCGATGGCGACGACCACGGACGCAGCCGATGTCCTGGAGGCGCTTGAGGGCCATGCCCTCCTGGCGGCGCAGGTCGCCTTCCAGGGTGAAGCTTTCGACGGCGGCGCGCAGTTTCTGCACGTCGGCGTCCTCCAGATCCTTGACCCGGATGTCCGGGTTCACGCCTGACTTGGCAATGATTTTCTGGGCCCGGGTCAACCCGATGCCATACACGTAGGTGAGAGCAATCTCGATCCTCTTGTCACGAGGAATGTCGACACCGGCGATCCGAGCCACGAAAAAACGATCAGTTGGGCAGTTGGGGCCCAACCGGAGGCGGTTGGGCAGGGGTGGGTTCAGCTCAGGGGCCCGATTGGATCGGACTTGAGTGGACCGGGGAGCGGGGCCTGCGGGGGCAGGACCGGAGCCCAGGTAGGCCGAAGCCGACTTGGGAAGCCTGGAGCTGCCAATTAGGCAAACAGCAAGGCTTGGGATGGAACGGCAATGGGCTCAGGGTTGGATCAACCCTGGCGCTGCTTGTGCTTGGGGTTGGTGCAGATCACCATCACCCGACCATGGCGGCGGATCACCCGGCACTTGTCGCACATCTTCTTGACCGAGGCACGCACCTTCATGGGTGTGGGCTCTCCAATTTCCAAACGACGACCCTACCACATCGGTCAACGGGTCAGCTCCCCGATCCGCGCTGCAATGGCCTCGACGCTGCCGGAGGCTTCGACCGGTTCCAGCAGCTGGCGCTGACGGTAGTAACTGATCAGGGGCTCGGTTTGCTGCCGGTAGACCTCGAGCCGGTGGCGGATCACCGCCTCGTTGTCGTCGGCCCGGCCCCGACCCAGAAGGCGCTGGATCAGCAGGTCGTCGTCGAGCTCCATCAGCACCACCAGCTCGATCTGCTGGGCCAGCTCGTCGAGGAGGGTGTTGAGGGCTTCGGCTTGCACCAGGTTGCGGGGAAAGCCATCGAGCAGCCAGCCGCCGCCGTGGCCCTCCAGGCGGCTGCGCACGATCGCCAGCACCAGGCCATCGCTGACCAGCTCGCCCCGGGCCATCACCGCCTCCGCCTCGCGGCCCAGCTCCGTGCCCGCGGCCACCTCAGCCCGCAGCAGGTCGCCGGTGGAGAGGTGCAAGAGCCCTTGGCTGGCGGCCAGGCGCTCGGCCTGGGTGCCCTTGCCGGCGCCAGGGGGGCCAAGGAAGAGAAGGCGTTGTTTCATCAAGGGCTTGCGAAGGGACGGGGGAGTGCCAAGCCGGGATGGCTCAGGAGCCCAGGCTCGGGCCCGGGAGCCATGCCAAGGGCAGATCGGGGAGCTGGCCGGCTCACTGCCGCACCATGCCCTCGTAGCGCTGGGAGATCACGTAGGTCTGCACCTGTTTGGCGGTGTCAATCGCCACACCCACCAGGATCAGCAGGGAGGTGGCCCCCAGGCCCTGGAAGGTTTTCACCTGGGTGGCCGATTCGACCGCCGAGGGGATGATCGCCACGGCACCGAGGAACAGGCCCCCCAGCAGGGTGAGTCGGTTCTGCACCTTGCCGAGATACAGGGCCGTGGCCGAGCCCGGCCGCACCCCAGGTATGGCAACGCCAGAACGCTTGAGGTTGGTGGCGATGTCGATTGGGTTGACCGTCAGGCTGGCGTAGAAGAAGGAAAAGCCGCAGATCAGGGCAAAGAAGAGCAGGGCATAGAGCCAGGGGGTGCTGCTGTTCGGGCTGAGGTAGCCAGCCGCCTTGATCAGCCAGGGGGCCTTGGTCATGTTGGCGACCGTCAGCGGGAGAAACACCACCGCCGAGGCAAAGATGATCGGCATCACGCCGCCGGCGTTGAGCTTGAGCGGCAGGTAGCTCTGGCGGGCGGCCAGCAGGTTGGCGCCCCCCACCTGGCGTTTGGCGCTGATGATCGGGATGCGACGGTTGCCCTCCTGCACAAAAATGATCCCCAAAATCGTGACCAGGAACACGATCACAAGCACCACAATGCCGCCGACGGTGCTGCGGTCACCGCTCTGGGCCAGTTCAATCGTGGATCCCAAGGCCTGGGGCAGGGTGGCCACGATGTTGACGAAGATCACCAGGGAGGCCCCCTGGCCGATGCCCCGTTCGGTGATCACCTCACTGATCCACATCACCACCATCGAACCCGTCACCAGGGCCAGGGAGGTCTGCACCACAAAGACCAAGTCGCTGCTGCCGGCCGAGGCATAGGGCCGCAGGATCAGGGCAAAAACGATGCTTTGCAGCAGGCCCCAGCCCAGGGCCACATAGCGGGTGATCTGGGCGATCTTGCGCCGTCCGGCCTCGCCCTCATTCTTTTGGAGATCCTCCAGCTGGGGCAGGGCGGCCGTGAGCAGCTGCAGGATGATCGAGGCGTTGATGAAGGGCAGGATGCCCAGGCCAAACACCCCGAGGGTGGAGATGCCGCCGCCGGTAAAGATGTCGAGGAAGCCAATCAGTTGGCCGCCCTTGGCGATGAAGTCCTGGAAGGCGAGGCGATCGATGCCGGGCACGGGGATGTAGATCCCCAGCCGCACCAGCAGCAGCAGCCCCAGGGTGACCAGCACCCGGTCGCGCAGGGCCTTGGCCTGGAACAGTTGGCTGATGATTTCCCCGGCACTGGGATTTCGGCCCCGGCTTACGAGCATGGTGACGACAAGGGGTGGGGAAGGGGGAGGGAGAAGGGGCGGAGGCGAAAAAAAACCGTCTGCCCGGCCCTAGGGGCATGGCAGACGGCAAGACTTTAGGAAAGGGTGTCCAAAGGCGGATCAGTCGGGGACGTCGCAGCTGCCGCCGGCCGCTTCGATCTTGGCCCGGGCACTGGCGGTGAACGCCGCCGCTTGAACGGTCAGCTTGACGGCGAGGTCGCCATTGCCGAGCACCTTGAGGGGGTACTTGGGGCTGGTGACGATGCCGGCCTTGACCAGGGAATCCAGGGTGACCGTGCTGCCTGGCTCGAGGTCAGCCAGGTTCTCCACGTTGATCACGGTGAAGTTCTTGGGGTTGACCAGGGGGAAGTGCTTGAGCTTGGGCACGCGCCGGTAGAGGGGCATCTGGCCGCCCTCGAAGCCGGGGCGGGTGGGGCGGCCCGAGCGGGACTTCTGACCACGCATGCCGAAACCGCAGCTGGCGCCCTGGCCGGCGGCGATGCCGCGGCCCTTGCGGGTCTTGCGGCGACGGGATCCAGGCTGGGGCTGGAGGGATTCAAGACGAAGCGTCATGGCGATTCTCAGGAGTAGATCTGCTCAAGGGAAATGCCCCGCTCCTTGGCGGTCTCCTTGTGGGTGCGCAGCCCCTGGAGGGCTTCCATGGCGGCGCGGGCATTGTTCAGCGGCGTTTTCGAGCCGAGGCGCTTGGCTAGCACGTTTTTGATGCCGGCGAGCTCCAGCACCGTGCGGATCGAGCCACCCGCGATCACACCGGTACCAGGGGCAGCCGGACGGATCAGGACGCTGGCGGCGCCATCGCGGCCATTGCTGAGGGTGGGGATCGAGCTGTGGCGGGTGAGGGGCACCTTGACCAGGTGCTTCTTGCCATCGGCGACGCCCTTGCGGACGGCTCCGATCACATCACCGGCCTTGCCCACACCGACACCCACCTGGCCGCGCTCGTTGCCGACGACAACGATGGCCCGGAAGCTCATTTTTTTACCGCCTTTGACGGTCTTGGAGACGCGGCGGATTTGCACCACCCGTTCCTGCCATTCGGAGTCACGCTCCTGGCCCCGGCGGTTGTCACGGCCGCGGCCGCCGCCACCGCGGCGGTCGCCGCCGCCCTTGCCTTCACCGCCGCGATTACCGCCGCCACCGCGGGTCGATTGACCCTCGGCTGCTGCGGGCACGTCGGACGCCGCCGGAATGTCGCTGGACTGGATTTGATCGTTGGTTTCGGTCATGGTGAGAGCAGGGATCAGAACTGAAGGCCCGCTTCCCGGGCGGCGTCAGCCAGGGCCTTGACCCGGCCGTGGTACAGGTTGCCGCCTCGATCGAAGACCACCTGCTGGATGCCCTTGGCGAGGGCGCGCTGGGCGACCAGTTCCCCGACGGCCACGGAGGCATCGCAGGTGGCACCGGTTTTGACCGTGACGCGCAGATCCTTGTCGAGGGTCGACGCGGAGCAGATGGTGCTCTGGGCGTCGTCGTCGATGAGCTGGGCGTAGATGTGGTTGTTGGAGCGGAACACAGCCAGACGTGGACGCTCGGCGCTGCCGTTGAGGTGGCGGCGCAGGCGACGGTGACGCTTCTGGGTCTGCTGTTTGCGGGAAAGGGTGGCCATGGGGATGCAGGGTAACGGCGATCAGGCAGATCTCATTTCTTACCGGTCTTGCCGGCTTTGCGGAGAATCTTCTCGCCTTCGTACTTGATGCCCTTGCCCTTGTAGGGCTCAGGTGGACGAATGGCCCGCACCTTGGCGGCTTCGTTGCCGACCACCTCCTTGTCGGCGCCAGACACCAACACCGTGGTGTTGCCATCGACGGCGAAGGTGATGCCGGCGGGGGGATCCATCTCGACCTGATGGCTGTAACCCGCGCTCACCACCAGCTTTTTGCCCTGAACGGCGGCGCGGTAACCCACGCCGACGATCTCGAGCTTGCGGGTGAAGCCCTGGCTCACCCCTTCGACCATGTTGGCCACGAGGGTGCGGCAGAGGCCATGGCGCTCGCGCGAGCGGCGGTGGCTGCTAGTCGGGCTCACCACGATGGTGTTGCCGTCCTGGGCAACGCTCACGCCTTCGGGCAGTGTGCGGCTTAATTCCCCTTTGGGGCCCTTCACGGTGACAGCGAGGCCGTTGAGGCTGACGCTGACCTTATCGGGAACAGAAATTGGTGCTTTACCAATACGAGACATGGAAACCTCCCAGATCAGTAGACGTAGCAGAGCACTTCGCCGCCCACGCCCTGCTTGCGGGCGTCACGGTCGCTCATCACACCTTTGGAGGTGGAGATGATGGCAACACCGAGACCGCCCAGCACTTTGGGGAGCTGGCGGGTGTTCTTGTAAATCCGCAGGCCGGGCTTGCTCACCCGTTGCACGGAACGGATGGTCGGCAGGCGGTGTTTGCCGCTGTACTTGAGACCAAGCACGAGGGTGGTCAGCACGCCTTCTCCTTCTTCGGAGATGTCGCTGATGAATCCCTCCTGCTGCAGCACTTTGGCAATGCTGCGGGCCATGCGCGAGGCAGGCACCTTGGTGGTCTGGTGGCGCTTCTCACTCGCATTGCGAATGCGAGTGAGCATGTCTGAAATTGGGTCGTGGTTGGCCATGGGTCGGGTCCGAGGAGGGCTCAGTTGCTGCGGAACGGCATTCCCATCTCGCGGAGGAGGGCCCGGCCCTCTTCGTCGTTACGGGCACTGGTCACGATGGTGATGTCCATGCCCCGGATGGCGTCGATCTTGTCGAAGGAAATCTCCGGAAAGATGATTTGCTCGCGGACACCCAGGGTGTAGTTCCCCCGGCCGTCAAAGCTTTTCGGGCTAACGCCGCGGAAGTCACGGATGCGGGGCAGGGCCAGGTTGATCAGGCGCTCCAGGAAGGCATACATGCGGTCGCCGCGAAGGGTGACGGCAACGCCGATGGGCATGCCGGCACGGATCTTGAAACCAGCGATGGCTTTCTTCGCCCTAGTCACCAGGGCCTTTTGGCCGGTGATCGTGGCGATTTCCTGGATCGAGGCCTCGAGCGCCTTGGCGTTCTGGGCGGCCTCACCTAGGCCCCGGTTGATGGTGACCTTGAGCACCTTCGGGACTTCGTGGACGTTCGAGAGATTGAGATCTTTCAGCAACTTGGGCTGGATCGTCTCCCGATAGCTCTGTTTGAGGGACATGGCGGGGGGAAGGGGGTGCGCTTCTGGGCGTTGTCAGAAGGCGGACGGGATCGGGTCAGGGGATGGGAAATGGGGCAAAACGCGGGGGCTGCTCAAGGGAGCAGTTCACCGGTTTTCTTGAGGCGGCGCTGTTTGGTGCCGTCTGGGTTGACAACGATCTCGACGCGGCTGGCCACCTTTTTATCGGTGGAGTACAGCATCACATTGGAGGCGTGCAGCGAGGCTTCCTCGGTGACGATGCGACCGGTCTCGCCTTCTTGCGTTGGCTTGACATGGCGCGTGCGCAGGTTGATGCCCTGCACGATCACCCGGTTTTCGGTCGGTAGGGTGCGCAGGACCTCACCGGTCTTGCCCTTGTCCTTGCCGCTGATCACTTGGACGGTGTCGCCCTTTTTGACGCGCATCTTGATGCGCGTGGTGGGCTTGGCCTGGGGGGTTGCGGTTGCCATGGTCAGATCACCTCGGGAGCGAGGGACACGATCTTGGTGAAGTTCCGCTCCCGCAGTTCACGGGCGACGGGACCGAACACGCGGGTGCCCTTGGGGTTGTTGTCGTTGCCCAGGATCACGGCGGCGTTGTCGTCAAACCGGATCGAGTTGCCGGTGTCGCGGCGCAGGGTGGCGCGGGTGCGCACCACAACGGCCTTCACCACATCGGACTTCTTGACGCCCATGTTGGGCATGGCGTCCTTGACGGCGGCCACGATCACGTCACCGACGTGGGCATAGCGCCGGTTGGTGCCGAGCACCCGAATGCATTGGATGCGCTTAGCGCCGCTGTTATCAGCGACGTTTAAGTAGGTTTCCTGCTGAATCATCGGTAGGGACTCCTCAGCTGGCGCTGGATGGGGACAGGATCTCAGCCACGGCCCAACGTTTGGTGCGGCTGAGGGGACGGGTTTCGGTGATGCGAACCCGGTCACCCACGCGGCAGGAATTCTCCTCGTCGTGGGCTTTGTAGCGGGTGGTGCGGCTGACGGTCTTTTGATAGATGGGATGGGGGAAGCGGTTTTCGACCGCCACCACCACCGTTTTTTCCATCTTGTCGCTGACGACGGTGCCGACCCTTTCCTTGAGTGCCATGGCGTTTCAGTGGGGGTTCAGGAGGCGACGGTGGCGCGGCTGCGCTCCGTTTTCACCGTCATCAATTGGGCCAGCCGGATGCGGGCAGCTTTGAAACGGTGGGGTTTTTCGAGCCGGCGGGTGGCCTGCTCGAAGCGCAAGGTGAACAGTTCGCGGCGGATGCCGTCGATCTGGTCATTGATTTCGCCGTCGGTGAGCTTGCGGGCCTCGGCGATGTCGGGACGGGCCATGGTCAGGACTCCACGGTGACGGCGGGTTCGGGGCTGGCCTGGACTGCCTCGCCAGCGGGGGCCTGGTCGGACAGGCTCAGGAACTTGGTCTTGAGCGGCAGTTTGTACTGGGCCAGACGCATGGCCTCTTTGGCGACTTCGGGGGTGAGTTCGGCACCACCCATCTCAAAGAGGATGCGACCGGGCTTGATCACGGCCACCCAGAACTCCGGGTTGCCCTTACCAGAGCCCATCCGGGTTTCGGCCGGGCGCATGGTGACGGGCTTGTCCGGGAAGATCCGGATCCAGATCTGGCCGCCCCGCTTGATGTGGCGGGTCATGGCCCGACGGCTGGCCTCAATCTGGCGTGAGGTGATCCAGCCACATTCCTGGGCCTGAAGCGCAAACTCACCGAAGGCAATCGTGTTGCCCCGGGTGGCGACACCGCGCATGCGGCCCCGCTGCTGTTTGCGGAAATTGACTCTTTTAGGACTCAGCATGGTTCAGATTTCCTGATCACTCCTCGTTGGAGCGGTCTTCGAACTGTTGGGGCCGCCGGTTCGCGCGCCGCTTGGGTGAAACACCCACCGGTTGCTTGTCGGATTGCCCTGGCAGTACTTCGCCCTTAAACACCCAGACCTTGATGCCCAGGACGCCGTAGGTGGTGGTGGCCACCTTGGTCGCGTAGTCGATGTCGGCCCGCAGGGTATGCAGGGGAACGCGACCTTCGCGGGTCCATTCGGTCCGGGCGATCTCGGCGCCGTTGAGGCGACCGCTCACTTGGATCTTGAGGCCGAGCACGCCAGCCCGTTGGGCCCGCTGCACGGTCATGCGCATGACCCGTCGGAAGGCCACCCGCTTTTCCAGTTGCTGGGCGATGTATTCGGCCAGCAGGAAGGCGTCGGCGTCGACGCGCTCCACTTCGACCACGTTGATGCGCACCTGACGGTTGCGATCGCCGATGGTCGTTTGGATGCCGCTGCGGAGGTCCTCAATGCCGGTGCCTTGGCGGCCGACAAGCACGCCGGGGCGTGCGGTTTTGAGTTCCACCTCAAGCTGGTCGGCCTTGCGGGCGATCAGCACGTCGCTGATGCCAGCGGCGCCGTATTTCTTGTGGATGAACTTGCGGATCCGGTCGTCCTCCTGGAGGAGGGTCGGATACGTTTTGCTGGGGGCGTACCAGCGGGACCGGTGTTCCTGGGTGATCCCCAGGCGCAGTCCGGTTGGATGGATCTTGTGTCCCATCGGTCGGTGTCCTCGGGGGTCAGGCGGAAGGAGCCACAGCAATGCTGATGTGGCAGGTCTGTTTCTTGATCGCGTAGGCGCGACCCTGGGCGCGGGGCCGGAAGCGCTTCAGGGACGGACCCATGTCGGCGCTGGCGGTGGTGATCACCAGGGAGGAGGGATCCAGACCCAGGTTGTGCTCAGCGTTGGCCACGGCCGAACGCAGCACCTTGGTGATGGGTCCGGTGGAGCGGTAGGGCATGAACTCCAACATGATCAGGGCGTCCCGATAGGTCCGACCACGGATCTGGTCGAGCACGCGACGCACCTTCGACACGGAGCCTCGGATGAAGCGCCCGTGGGCGAGTGCCTGGGTGGGGGATGGGTTGGCCATGTCCTAGCGACCTCCTTTCTTGTCCTTGATGTGGCCTCGGAAGGTGCGCGTGGGCGCGAATTCCCCGAGTTTGTGGCCCACCATCTGTTCCGTCACGTAGACGGGGACATGGGCCTTGCCGTTGTGAACGGCAATGGTGTGTCCGATCATCATCGGCAGGATCGTGGAAGCCCGCGACCAGGTCTTGATAACGGATTTGTCTTCGGCGGCGTTTTGCTTCTCAACCTTGCGAAGCAGGCTGTCGGCAACAAACGGACCTTTTTTGAGTGATCGTCCCATGGCGGTTTAAGCGAAAAGCAAAGCGGTGTGGTTCATCAGGAATCGCGTCCGCCACGGCTCCGCTTGGAGGTGCGGCGACGTTTCCGGAGCACAAACCGATTGCTGGGTTTGTTCCGCTTACGGGTCTTGTAGCCCAGGGCTGGTTTGCCCCAGGGGGTGACGGGACCCGACCGACCGATCGGTGCCCGACCCTCGCCACCACCGTGGGGGTGATCGCAGGGGTTCATCACACTGCCGCGCACTTCGGGGCGGCGTCCGAGCCAGCGCTTGCGGCCGGCCTTGCCGAGGCTGGTGTTGCGCACCTCGGCGTTGCCCACTTCGCCCAGGGTGGCGTAGCACTCGCGGCGCACAAGGCGCACCTCCGTGGAGGGCAATTTGAGGGCGACATAATCGCCCTCTTTCGCCATCACCTGGGCGCTGGCACCGGCGGTGCGCACCATCTGGCCGCCGCGGCCGGCGTAGAGCTCCACGTTGTGGACGTTGGAGCCCAGCGGGATGGCCGAGAGGGGCAGGGCATTGCCGTTCTCGATCGGAGACTCGGGACCGGACACCACGGTTTGGCCAACGGCGATGCCGGCGGGGGCCAGGATGTAGCGCTTCTCGCCGTCGGCGTAGAAGAGCAGGGCCAGCCGGGCGTTGCGGTGCGGGTCGTAGTGGATCGCGGCGACGCGGGCCACCACACCGAACTTGTCGCGACGGAAGTCGACGATGCGATAGAGGCGCTTGTGGCCGCCACCTCGGTGACGGCAAGTGATCACACCGCGGTTGTTGCGGCCCTTACGGCGGTGTTTGGCCACCACCAGGCTGCGTTCCGGACGGCGCTCAGTGACTTCACTGAAGTCGCTGGCGACCCGGGTGCGGGTGCCTGGGGTAATTGGGCGGTACTTACGGATTCCCATGTCGGTTCAGACCCCTCAGGCCTCGGGGAAGAGCTGGATGGCGTTGCCCACGGCCAGGCGCACCACGGCCTTTTTCACCTGGGCGCGCTTGCCGGCAAAACGGCCGACGCGACGGCTGCGGCGCGGCGGATTCATGGTGCTGATGCCGACGACCTTGACGTCGAACAGTTGTTCGACGGCGGCCTTGATGTCGGGTTTGGCAGCCCGGTGGTCCACCTCGAAGGTGTACTGGTTCTGCTCAATGGCCCGGGTGGCCTTCTCGGTGATCAGGGGCCGGCGGATCACATCCGCAAGCCGGCCTGCAAAACGTTCAGTCATCGCCGTAGACCTCCTGAATCTTCGCGAGTGCTTCGTCGCTCACCACCAGGGAACTGGCGTGCAGCAGGTCGAACACGTTGAGCTGATCGGCGGCGATCAGTTTCACCTTCTCGAGGTTGCGCACCGAGAGGCGCACCACATCGCTGGGGCTATCGAGCACCACCAGAACCTTGGCGCCCTCGGCGATGCCGAGGCGGCCCAGGCCAGCGATGATTTCCTTGGTTTTGGGAGCGCTGAGGCCCTCGGCAAAACCCTTCACCACCACGAGGTCGGCGCTGCGGCTCATCAGGGCCGTGCGCAGGGCCAGGCGACGTTCCTTGCGGTTCATCCCCAGGGTGTAGCTGCGGGGTTTGGGACCGAACACCACACCACCGCCGGGGCGAAGGGGGGTGCGGATCGAGCCCTGGCGGGCGCGACCGGTGCCTTTCTGCTTGTAGGGCTTACGACCACCACCGGCCACTTCGGCCCGGGTGAGCGTGCTGGCCGTGCCCTGGCGGGCATTGGCGAGTTGCCGCACGACGGCGCGATGCACCAGATCGTTGGCAGTTGTTTCCTTGGCGACTTTCAGATCAAGGCTGGCCTTGCCGGCTTCCTTGCCCTGCCAATCGCGGACGACACAGTTGACCATGGCTTACTTACGTCCTCCTCAATTCGCGGCTTTGAAGCCAACCCGTTTGGCGGGGAGGATGTTGAGCAGGGAGCCGGGTTTCCCCGGTACCGAGCCCTTCACCACCAGCAGGTTGCGTTCGGTGTCCACCTTGAGGATGACCAGGCCCTTGGTGGTGATTTGCTTGCCGCCGTAGCGGCCGGCCATGCGCTTACCGGGGTAGACGCGACCGGGGGTCGTGCCCGCACCGATCGAACCCGGTTCGCGGTGGTTCTTCGAGCCGTGGCTCATGGGGCCCCGGCTAAAGCCGTGGCGCTTCTGCAAGCCCGCAAAACCGCGGCCCATGGTGTCGCCGCTTACATCAACCTTCTGGCCGGCTTCAAAGTCGGAGACGGTGATGCTGCTGCCCAGGGAGAGGCCCTCAACGCTGTCAACGCGGTACTCGCGCAGGTGGCGCAGGGGCTCATCGCCTGACTTGGCCAGGTGGCCCGCAGCCGGCTTGTTCACGAGCTTTTCGCGAATGTCACCGAAGCCCAGCTGCACGGCGGTGTATCCGTCGGTGCTGGTGGACTTGAGCTGGGTAATGCGGCAGGGACCAGCCTCGATCACGGTGACCGGGATGGATTTGCCTGTGTCGTCGAAGAATTGGGACATGCCCAATTTCTTCCCAAGGATGCCGATGGACATAGAACTCTGAACAAACGCCAGCAGGACCACCTAGGGAAAGGACCGGTTCGGTCGTCCCTGAGGTGAAGCTGGTTCGATCGAGGCAGGCTGGAGAGGGCCACCGGGGTGGCTCTCTGAAGGCGCTAGCGACGCTCGAAGCAGCAGGCTGGGACTTACTCATCCGGGCTGCGTGGTTGGGTTGGAATGAACCAGCCCAGCAGCGTGAGAAGCAGTTTCCCGGCGATGGCGCCAGCTCCGAAGAGCCGATTCCATGGCACTGGCCGAGGGAGTTGCCCCCAAGGGCAACCCTGTGCAATGCGCTGGAGGCCCGGCTAGCGGACGGGCACAGGCAGTAGCACAAGCAAATAATTTAACCCATGGCCTGACCCCCTTCTGTCGGCCCGATCACCCGGCTCGGGCCAACGGCTGGCGCGGTCCAGACCTGTAGCCCGTCCCCCCACAACCGGAAGGCTGCTGGCAAAGTGGGAGCACCTGAGCCGTCGACCTCCGCATGCCCCTGCTGCTCACCGGCCGCGGTTTTCGTCGGGATCTCGAGCGCTCCGGTGCCCTGGCCCTCTATGTGCCCTTGGAAGGGGGATCGGAAACGAGGCTGCTGCGGCGCCTGCGCGCCGCCGGTTACCGCGCCCAGATGGCCTCGGCTCGGGGGCTGGGCGATTTGGAGGCCTTCCTCTTCCAATCCCACGGCATTCGCCCGCCCCACCTGGGCCACCAGAGCGTCGGCCGCAGCGCCGCCGTCGGTGAGATCCAGCGGGTGATGCCCCAGTTGGGTGCCCTGCTGGAGAGCCCCCAGCCGATGCTGCTTTGGTTGCTTGAAGGTCAGGTGCTCTCCGCCGCCGAACGGGCCTCCCTGGTGGAATTCACCCAGCGCGATGGTCGCCTCAAGGTGGTTGTGGAGATGGGGGGTGCCCGGGCCCTGCGCTGGCAACCGCTCGATCAGGTCGCCGCCTGAGCCGCATGGCGCCGGAGCTGGCCCTGGCCCGGGGCCGGTGGGTCAAGTTGATCTGCGGAGCCAGCAACCACGATCTGGCTGCGATCGAAGACCTGTGCGCCCTCTACAGCCTGGTGGGCGTTGACTGCATTGATGTGGCGGCCGATCCGGCGGCGGTTGCCGCGGCGCGACGCGGCATGGCCTGGGCCGAGGCCCAAAGCCAACGGCAGCCCCAGCTCAAGGACCAGGCCCGGGATGGTCAACCCCCCTGGTTGATGGTCAGCCTGAACGATGGCGATGACCCCCATTTCCGCAAGGCCAGCTTCGATCCGCGCCTGTGTCCATCGGATTGCCCCAGGCCCTGTCAGCGGGTCTGTCCGGCCCTGGCGATCGGCGCCGCGGGGGGGGTGGAGGCCGATCGCTGCTACGGCTGTGGCCGTTGCCGGCCCGCCTGTCCCCTGGGCCTGATTGGGGAGCACCAGACCGTGCTCAGCGCCGCCGCCGTGCCCGCCCTGCTGGCCGAGCTGCGCCCTGACGCGGTGGAGATCCATACCCGCATCGGTCGTGGCAAGGCCTTTGCGGCCCGCCTGCAGCAGGTGCTGGCCAGTGGCGTGCCCCTGCGGCGCCTGGCGGTGAGTTGTGGGCTGGAGCACGACGGGCCCGGGCCCGCCAGCGCCAGGCAGCTGGCCGCCGAGCTTTGGCAGCGCTTCGGCCTGTTGCGTCAGGCGGGGTTTAGGCCCCTCTGGCAGCTCGATGGTCGGCCCATGAGTGGCGATGTGGGCGTGGGCACCGCCCGGGCGGCGGTGGCCCTGCTGCAGGCGGTGCGCCCCTGGGCGCCGCCGGGCCCCCTGCAGCTGGCGGGGGGCACGAATGGAGCGAGCCTGGCCTTGCTTCCTCCGGACTCCGGAGCCGCAGGGGTCGCCTTTGGCGGCAGGGCCCGCAGCCTGCTCCAGCCCCTCCTGATCGAGGCCGAAGCCCGGGGGGCGCCCCTGCGCGAGCAGGCCGACCTGCGCTGCCAGGCCCTCGACCTGGCCCGCGGCTTGGTGGATCCTTGGCGGCAGCGCCGCTGGTTAGAACAGGGGCCGGACGCGCCGAGCCCCTGATGGCCCTCCCATCGGCCCCTGGGCCCCAGCCCGATCAGCCCCTAGGGCTTCCGCTCGACCAGTCGCCGGGGGCCGCCGGTTGGGTTGGGCCCTCGGCGAGGGATCGGGCTGGAGGGTTTCTTGGCGAGCGGCCTGGGGATCTCCAGGCCGATGGGGCCAACCTGCAGCGGATGGCTGACGACCTCGATCGCCTGCTGGATTTGCTGCCCGAGCCCGTGCGCTTGGCCCTGGCGCCGCCCGAGGCCCGCGACCAACTGCTGGAAGTGGTGCTCGACCTGGGCCGCATCCCGGAGGCCCGCTATCCCGGCCGGGCCCTGGCCCTCGGCACGGCCTTGATCGAGCGCCGGGATTTGGGGTCCGTGGTCGAGCAGCTGGGGCCCTTCGGCGGTGATAACCGGGCCGGGATCGAGCGCACCCTGCATCGCATCAGCGCCATCCGCAACCGCACCGGCGAGATTGTTGGCCTCACCTGCCGGGTGGGGCGGGCCGTCTACGGCACGGTGGCGATGGTGCGGGACCTGCTGGATACGGGCCAGTCGCTGCTGCTGATGGGGCGGCCCGGGGTGGGCAAGACCACGGCCTTGCGCGAGATCGCCCGGGTGTTGGCCGATGAGCTGCAGCGCCGCGTGGTGGTGATCGACACCAGTAACGAGATCGCCGGCGATGGCGACATCCCCCACCCCGCCATCGGTCGGGCCCGGCGCATGCAGGTGGCCCGGCCGGAACTGCAACACCAGGTGATGATCGAGGCGGTGGAAAACCACATGCCCGAGGTCATCGTGATCGATGAAATCGGCACCGAACTCGAGGCCCAGGCGGCCCGCACGATCGCCGAGCGGGGCGTGACCCTGGTGGCCACCGCCCACGGCAACGCCCTCAGCAACCTGCTGAAAAACCCCACCCTCAGCGACCTGGTCGGCGGCATTGAGTCGGTGACCCTGGGCGATGAGGAGGCGCGTCGCCGCCGCAGCCAAAAGACCGTGCAGGAACGGGCGGCCGAGCCCACCTTCCCCCTGGCCGTGGAGATGCACAGCCGCAGCCTCTGGCTGGTGCACCGGGATGTGGCGGCCACGGTCGATCTGCTGCTGCGGGGCCAGCTGGCCCGACCCGAGCAGCGCCAGCTGGGGGCGGACGGCCAGGTGCTCGTTCAGGAGCCCGCCCCAGCCCAGCGGCCCCCGGCCAGCAGGGGCCCCTCCCTTTCGAGCGCGTTCAGGTCCGATGGCGATCCCTTCGCCCCGCCTTCCCCCAGTCCCTTCGCCGCCCGGGCTCCGGCCCGGCCGCGCTTGGTGCCCCTGGCGCCGGTTCCCCTGCCCGATCCTCGCCGCCCCAGGGCCCTCGCTGGCGCCAATCGGTCTTTCAGTGCCGAGGGACCGCCTCCGTCTGCCGGGGCCCCTCTCGGCGGGACTCGCGCGCCCCAAACCCTCGGTTTGGCCCAGCCAGGCCCGGATCCCCTGGCCCCCCTGCGGCTCTATGGGGTGGGGGTCAGCGCCCATCTCTGGGACCAGGCCGTGCGCAGCCGGGACCTGGCCGTGCAACGGGTCGAGTCGCTTGAGCAGGCTGAGGCGGTGTTGGCGGTGCGCCAGCAGTTGGGCTTCGATCCCCAGGTGCGCAGGTCGGCCCATCGCCAGGGCCTGCCGATCCTGGTGATCAAGGCCGATACCCTGCCCCAGATCCAGCGGGGCCTGGAGCGGCTGCTCACCCGTCGCGGCGGCCCAGGCCAGCCCAGTCCTATCCAGGAGCGCCCTGGGACCCCCTGGGCGAGCGCCAGACCCGGGCCTGGCCCGCTCGCCAGCGTGCTTGGCGACTCTCCCAGCGGCTCCCTGAGTCGCCCGGACGACAGCCTGGAGGCCCTGGAGGAGTGCCGTCTGGCGGTGGAGGGGGTGGTGCTGGCCCAGGGGCGGCCGATCGAGCTCCTGCCCCGCAGTGGGCCGATCCGGGCCCTGCAGGCCGAGCTGGTGGCCCGTTACCGGCTCGAGTCGGCCGTGTTCGGCCGGGGCGACCAGCAGCGCTTGCGGGTGTTCCCGCCCTGAGGGGCCAGCCGCTTGGGGCGGCTGGGGTGGGCTGCGGGACTTTTCAGCATTGGCCTGGTACCTGGGCCTGGTTGGGGGCTCGGACGTTGACGAAGGTCGGCCCGCTGTGGGTAACTATCAGGGTGTTCAAGGGAGATTCAGCCGTCACGGTTCATGCCGCTGGCCGTGCTGTTTCGACCCACTGAACCTGTTGGGTCGTCGCCAAGTGGTAAGGCAGCGGGTTTTGGTCCCGCCATTCCTAGGTTCGAATCCTAGCGACCCAGTTTGAATCTCCTAAAAGACCCTGAACACAGCTCCTCTGCTGGTTTTTGACTTTGATGGGGTGCTGGTTGATGGCATGGCCGAGTATTGGTGGAGCGCTCGCCGCGCTGCCCTGGAGCTCAAGCCTGGGGTTCAGTTGCCGTTGGCGGCCCCGCCTGGTTTTGCCCTATTGCGACCCCTGATTCACAAGGGCTGGGAGATGGTGCTGGCCGCCCTAGAGCTCTCCCGCCCCGACCTGGACCTGCAGGCCTATCTGGCCCACTACCGGGACCAGCTCCAGGCGGCCTTGGAGCGTTGGCAGTTGGCCCCCGAGCTGCTGCAACGGGCCCTCGAAGACCTGCGCCACCGGGCCCTGGCCCAGGATCGGGCCGCCTGGCTGGCCCTGCACCAGCCCTATCCGGGGGTGGTCAAGCGCTTGTCCCAGCTCGCCGCGGAAGGCTCCGACTGGGTCGTGCTCACCACCAAGGGCCGGGCCTTCGCCTGCGAGCTGTTGGCGGCCCATGGCCTGGAGCCCCGGGCCGTGTACGGCCACGAGCAGGGCAGCAAGCCCGAGGTCTTGCTGCGTCTGGGCCAGGAGCAACCAGGCCTGCCGCTCTGGTTTGTCGAAGACCGGCGCCCCACCCTCGAACAGGTGCGCGCCACAGCGGGCCTGGAGTCCGTGCGCTGCTTCCTGGTGTCCTGGGGCTACCTGGGACCGCAGGATCGGCAGGACTTGCCCCCGGGGATCGTGCTGCTGGAGCCGGATCGCTTTGCGGCCCCCTTGGCGAGCTGGCCCTGATTCGCTAGGGTACGTCTGTACTAGGTTGCGGCCCCTCGAGCTGCCCCCCCCCCGTTCGGCCCTCCCGGCTTCGGTGGCCGGATCCCCATCCCCAGTCCGTTCCCCTGGGACACCTGGCCCTTCCGGTGGCATTGGCTCCCGTGGGGCCGTCCTGGTGAACGGCTCCCCGTGAGCTCGCTAGCTGAATTCACGGGGGCAACTCACCCTGGGAGAGCTGGTGCCGGCCTCGATTTCGGCTTCGGCCTTGCCGTTGCCTCGCCCTAGCCCTGCGGCCCATTCCATCGCTGATTCGCAGACATGCCTGCCGACGACAAATCCTCCGAGTCCAAAGCTGCCTCCGGCCGGGGGGCTGACGCCCGGGGCGCCGAAACACGCCTGGGCGAGACCCGGGGTTCGGATGCCCGCGCCGCCGGCGAACGGGACAAGGCCCTCGGCCTGGTGCTGAATCAGATCGAGCGCAATTTCGGCAAGGGTTCGATCATGCGGCTGGGGGATGCCTCCCGCATGCGGATTGAAACCACCCCCACCGGCGCCCTCACCTTGGACCTGGCCCTGGGCGGTGGCTATCCCAAGGGGCGGGTGGTGGAGGTCTACGGCCCGGAAAGCTCCGGTAAGACCACCCTCACCCTCCATGCCATTGCCGAGGTGCAGCGGCGCGGTGGTGTGGCGGCCTTCGTGGATGCGGAGCATGCCCTCGATCCCGTCTACGCGGCGGCCCTGGGGGTGGACATCGAAAACCTGCTGGTGTCCCAGCCCGACACCGGCGAGATGGCCCTGGAAATCGTCGACCAGCTGGTGCGCTCCGCTGCGGTTGACATCGTGGTGGTGGACTCGGTGGCGGCCTTGACGCCCCGAGCTGAGATCGAGGGGGAGATGGGCGATCTGGCGGTGGGGGCCCAGGCCCGGCTGATGAGCCAGGCCATGCGCAAGATCACCGGCAATATCGGCAAATCCGGTTGCACCGTGATCTTCCTCAACCAGCTGCGCCAGAAGATTGGCGTCACCTACGGCAACCCGGAAACCACCACGGGCGGTAACGCCCTGAAGTTCTACGCCTCGGTGCGTCTTGATATCCGTCGCATCCAGACCCTTAAGCGGGGCACGGAGGAATACGGCATCCGCGCCAAGGTGAAGGTGGCCAAAAACAAAGTGGCCCCCCCCTTCCGCATCGCCGAATTCGACATCCTGTTTGGCCGCGGCATCAGCACAATCGGCTGCCTGCTCGACCTGGCCGAAGAAACCGGCGTGGTGGTGCGCAAGGGCGCCTGGTATAGCTACGAGGGCGACAACATTGGCCAGGGTCGCGACAACACGATCATCTGGTTGGAGCAAAACCCGGCGCCGAAGGACGCGATCGAAGTGCTGGTGCGCCAGAAGCTCACCGAAGGCGCCGATGTCACCGCCAACTCGATGAAGCCCCTGGCTGCTGCGGCGGCGGCAAAGCTGGCGGCGGCCGCAGCCGCAGCGGTGGAGGAGGCGACCCCCTTGGCGGTTGACTGACCGGCTGGCTGACCGCCCCTTGCTCGGCAAGCGCGCTGGGGGGCCGAAACCGCTTTTCAGCAAGGTGGGTTGGGGCCCACCATGCCGCTTGCGGCTCGTGGTCTTGGCAGCCCAGATGTTGCGCTGGGATCGTGATCGCCATTCCAGCGAGGTGGCCTGGCATGGCCTTCACGCCTTGGCTTTCCCGCCTTGGCTCTGAGGTCTCAGGGGCTCCCAGGCCAACCCCGGGGGCGCAAAGTTCCCGGTTGAATCGCCCGGTTCCAGGCTGGAATGCCCAGCGCTCCATAGCCAGACCCAAGCCGCTGCCAACCGCTAAACACCACAAAGCCACCCAAGGCTTGGCCCTGGGTGGCTTTGATTTGCTCGATTCCGAGCGTGGGCCTTGGGCTGGCGAATAACGCTGCTGGGTTGGACCTTAGGCGGCGATTTCGTGGGGGCCCAGGGGTTCGGCGGTCGGCACGGCTGCCAGGGTGCCCAGGCCTTGGACGACCCGCGCCACCCGGTCGAGCTCTTCGATCGCTGCTGCGCCCTCCAGCTTGATCAGCTCATGGCCGTTGCGGGACTCCACCCAATTGATGCCGTCGTCGGAGACCAGGAAGCGCACCATGTGGCCCTCGCCCAGGTCGGCCACGAAGGAGGCTCCTTGGCCGTCGCGTCCATCGCCGCAGACATAGCAGGTGGCGGCATGGCCCTGACGTTGTAAACGGTCGGCCAGGGCGCGCAGGCTCAGCACCAGATCTTCGACCAGGGCTCGATAGTGCTCGGCGAGACGGGGGAACATGGAGCCCGGAGCGCAAATTCTGAAGGAATTCTAAGGATTGCTGCCTGGGGGCGCTGCCAGGCGTGCTGGATTCCCCACAGCA
Source organism: Synechococcus sp. UW140 (assembly GCA_945861595.1). Lineage (GTDB taxonomy): Bacteria > Cyanobacteriota > Cyanobacteriia > PCC-6307 > Cyanobiaceae > BAIKAL-G1. Next base: position 42,019 of record CAMAVE010000004.1, on the reverse strand, counting down.
GCGCCGACCGTTCTGGCTCCGTCTGGCTTTGGACGCGGCTCCAGGCCCTCAACGATCCCTGAAGGGCCCTGCTGACGGTCAGCCGTCCGCCAGGGCCCACCAGCCGGCGGCCGGCCCGACGAAGCGCACGGTCACCCAGAAGACGGCCAGGGCGCCGATGCCGATCCAGGCGCCGCGGGTGGTGATCGACACGAAACGCTCGCCCTGATTTTGGGTCAGGGGCAACCAGGGCAGGACCCGCGGCGAGGTGTCCTTGGCGGCCTTGCTGGGCCTGGGGCCGCGGGGGGCCAGGCCCTGGTCGCTGCGTCGTTTGGCTTCGCCCATGGCCTGGTCGTCGATCGTCGTGGCCAGGCTAAGTCGGCCCCCCTGGCCAGAGTCCCTTTGGCTTGAGGACGCTGGGGGACTCCGCCAGGCCAGCCCAAGTTCCAATTAGGGGCGAATTACCGGGGCAGGAGCCGATTACCGGGGCAGGAGCCGTGGCAGGGCTACCCAGGGTTCCAGGGCTGTCATCACCTGCCGGCCCCAGCCCCGGCGCCGCATGCGGCCATCGAGCACGGCCAGGCGGCCGCCGCTACGGCGCAGGCTGGCCACCGCCCGCTGCAAGCGGCCCAGGGCCTCGGGCAGGAGCAGCTCCCGGAACCAGTCCCGGCCCTGGAGGCGCAGGGCCTGAACCTGGGCGGCGGTAAGGGGCGACTCCAGGCTGGCCAGGGGCAGGGTGCAGGCGATCACCTGGCAGGGGGCGGGCAGCCGTGCCTGCTGATCCAGCCACCAGCCCCAGCTGGCGCAGATCACGCCATTGCTGTCGGGGGCCGTGTCCTGGTGGACCACCCGGCTGCCGAATTCCGCCGCCAAACCGCTGGTGAGGCCTCGGCGCAGGCCCTCGTCATCCAGCAACACCAGGGTGAGGCCCTCCTGGCCCAGCACCAGCCGCCGCGCTTGCTCGAGCAGGTGGCCGGCGAAGTGGGGGCTGTTGGGCAGGGGCTGGCCTGCCGGGGCAAAAACGGGCAGGGGGTCCTGCAGGGGTGGATCGCCCAGGGCCACATCCACCTGGGGCCGGAAGCCAGCCCGGGAACCAGCGCCGCCGGGACTGCCCAGGCGGCCGCCGCTGGGCAGTTCCCCCACCAGCAGGGCGCCGCGATCACTGAACAGGCCGGCCAGGGCGGCCAGGGGGTCGAGCGGTTGGCGGTGCAGTTGCCAGCGCAGCAGGCTGGGGTTCACCGTGGCCCAGCTGACCCAGTCGCTGCCGCCACAGGCCAGCCATTGGGGCCAGGGTTCCGGCAGGGCCTCCATTAGCCCCAGCAATTGGCGTAAGGGGGCTTCCTCCTCCGGGCTGACGCCCACCTGCTCCACCGGCCCCTGGGGATGGGCGAAGATCCGGCGGCTTAGCCGTTCATGCAGGCCCAGCAGGCCGGCCGAGGCGCCGGGCAGGCTGCGGCGCAAGACCTCCCAGTCGTGGTTGTCGATCACCAGGCCCAGGGCGCTGCGCAACAGCAGCTCCAGGTTTTCGGCCTCGGGGATCACCAGTTGGCGATCGCCCAGGCCCTGGGTGCGCCAGGCCTGCACCAGCTGGCCGTGATCGAGCAGCCACAGCCGGGCCTGGGGCGGGGCGGCCGGGCCCTCCCAGCAGGGCAGGGTCAGGCCGGCGGCCTCGAGCCGGGGCAGCTCCACCTGGAGCAGCCGTTGGCGCAGCCCTGCACTAACCACCAGGGCCAGGCCGGTGTCGGTGAGGGCGATGGGCACGAGTAGGGCCAGAAGCCAGCTGGGGTCGCTGCCGGGGGCGAGGCGCACCAGGGTTTGGTCAGCGCGCCGCAGGCTGCGGGCCGCCAGGCGGCTGAGGGTGAGGTGGTGGGGCCAGCGGGTTTCCCCCTCCAGCCGGAGGAGTGCCTTGAGCTGCTGGTGGGCCAGGGCTTCCAACATGGGGCGATCGTAGGAAGCTGGGGCCAGCGAACTGGCGCATCGATGACCATCTGGCTCAGCCATGACCAACCAAGGGGTTGGGCCGTGACCCACGAAGGGGGTCTGCCATGACGATTCCATGGCGCGAGCGGCCAATCGGCGTGGTGGGCCTGGGCCTGATCGGCGGCTCCCTGGCCCTGGATTTGCGGGCCCAGGGGTTGGCGGTGCGGGCCCTGGTTCACCGGCAGGCCACGGCCGAGCGGGCCCGCCAGCGCGGCCTGGCGGATCAGGTGAGCACCGATCCAGCCGTGCTGGCCGATTGCGCCCTGGTGGTGCTGGCCTTGCCCCTGGATCGCTTGCTCGAGCCCAGCTCCGAGCTGCTGGCGGCCCTACCGGCCGGGGCCGTGGTTACCGATGTGGGCTCGGTCAAGGGGCCGGTGCTGGATCGCTGGGGCCCCTGGCCCCGCTTTGTGGCCAGCCATCCGATGGCCGGCACGGCGCAAGCCGGGGTGGAGGCGGGTTTGACGGGCCTGTTTGCCGGCCGGCCCTGGGTGGCAACGCCCACGGACGCCACCGACCCCGAGGCCCTGGCGGTGGTTCGGGGGTTGGCCGAGGCGGTGGACGCCCGCTGGGTCGAGTGCCCTGCCGCGGACCACGACCAGGCCGTGGCCTTGATTTCCCATTTGCCGGTGCTGCTGGGGGCCGCCCTGATCGAGGCGGCGGGCCAGGCGCCCCTGGCCCGGGCCCTGGCCTCCAGTGGCTTCGCCGACACCAGCCGTGTCGGCGGCGGCAACCCGGAACTGGGAACCTTGATGGCTCGCTACAACCGCGAAGCCCTGCTGGAGGCCCTGGCCCGCTATCGCACCAGCCTGGAAGACCTGGAGCAGCGGGTGCGCGGGGGCGACTGGCCAGGGTTGGCGCAACGCCTCAGCCAGGCCCAGGCCCAGAGGCCCGAATTCCTCTGACCCTCCGGAGTTGCAGGGTTTCAGCTTCCCTGCAGTCGTAGGGCCCGGCCCCGGCCCGCCAGGAGCTGGCGGCACACCATCAGGGCACAGAGGGATACGCCAGCGGTACCTTCGCCGGGGTGGATGCCATCGCCGCACAGCCACAGGCCTGGCAGGGGTGTGCGGCTGGCCAGGCCGAAGGGCCCGAAGCGATCCGGCTGCTGGCCAAGCCCGCCCACAAAGCCAAAGGGGCGGCCGGTCCAGCGGGCAAAGCCCCTGGGGGTGGCCAGCTCCTGGTGCAGAAACTGCCCGGGTTCGATGCCGAGCAATTCGGTGAGGCCCGCCTGGATGCCCCCTAGGGCCTGGGCTTTGCGGGCTTCATAGCTGGTCTGATCGAGGCCAAACCAGGGGCGCGCCGCGGTGAACACGCTCGCAATCACGGTGGCCTGCCCCGCCGGCGCCCGGCCATCCCCCTCGCGGCTGATCGACACGAACAGGTTGCCTGGATCGGCCCATTCCAACTGGCCGTGCAGGCCGAGGTCTTGGCTGAGGGCCTCGCGGGGGGCGGCCCCGTAGAAGACCAGGGCGCCGGAGGGATCGCCAAAGCCGCTGATGCGCCGGTCGTAGCCCCGGGGCATGGTGTCGCCCAGCAGGCCTTTGAGCGCCTGGGGTGGCAGGGTCACCACCACCTCCCGGGCGTCCAGCTGGAAGGGCGCACCGCCTTGGCTCCCGTCCGGCCCTCCAGCCCCGAGGCGACCTTGCCGGCCCTCCAGGCTCCAACCACCGCCAGGGATCGGCCGAAGACCGCTCAGGCTGTGGTTGCAGTGCATCGCACCGCCGACCGAGGCCAGGGCCTGCTCCAGGGCGCTGCTCAGCTCCTGCATGGACCCCTCCAGATGCCAGAGCCCCTGGGGCTCCTGGGCCATGGCCAACACGGTGGCGCCGTAGAGGGCGGCGGTGCGATCGGCCGGTTCCTGGGAGTAGAGCTTCAGCTGTAGGTCGAGGAAGCGGCGCAGGCGGCCATCGCCGCCGCAGCCGCAAAGGTTCAGCAGGTCGGCCACGGTGGCGAGGCTGGCCAGGCCGCTGGCCAGGGTGGCGGGGCGGAGCGCCTGGAGCAGCTGGGCCAGATCCCAGCCATTGCGGGGCGGTAACACCGGATCGCGGCCGGCGAAGGCCCAGTTGCTGCCATGGAGGGCGGCGCAGAGGTCCCAGAAGCGCTCGCTGCCGGGGAACTGGCGCCGCCGCTCGGCCTGCCAACGCTCGGGATCGCGCCAGAGCCGGATCGGCTCCCGTTCGCCGGCCAGCTGCACGCTGCAGCCGGGATCGAGTCGGGTCGCCGCCGGCAGGTCCAGGCCGAAATGGTCGAACAGGCGGCGATGGATGCCGCCGCTCTCCAGGCCCGCCACCTGGGTGGCGCCCACATCAAAGGTGTAGGGGCCGCGGCGGAAGGTGCCGGCGCAGCCGCCGCTTTGGCTGTGGGCCTCCAGCAGCACCACCTCCAGCCCTTCGCCGGCCAAGAGGGCGGCGGCGGTGAGACCGGCGATGCCGGCCCCGACCACGGCCACATCGCAGCGCTGGGGGCGATCGAGGGGGCGGCGATCGAGGTTGGGGCGAGCCGTGAGGGGCAGGAGCCGGCACCGGGGAGCGGGCGGCATGCTGGCAAGGGTGTGACGCCAGCGTGGATCCGGTGCAGCAGGCCCCCCTGAGCGACTGGCTGGAGCGGCGCCTGGGGGTGCCCCTGGTGGCCCAGGCCGCGGTGGGAGGGGGCTGCATCCACCAGGCCTGGTGCCTGGATCTGGCCGATGGCCGGCGCCTGTTCGCCAAAACCAATCGCCTCGCCGAGCTGCCCCTGTTGAGGGCCGAGGCCGACGGCTTGGCGGCTCTCTCTGCCCTGTCCGGCGACCTGGTGATTCCCCAGCCGCTCGCCTGCGAAGCCCTGGGCGATCGGGCGTTGTTGCTGATGGAGTGGTTGCCCTTGGCTGGGGCGGCCTGCGGCTCCGGGGGCGGCTTAGGGAGTGGTCCCGGGGTTGTTGTGTCCCTCCCCGGATCGTCTGGCCCCGCCAACCCGATGACCCCGGCCCAGGCCTGGAGCCGCTTCGGGGCGGCTCTGGCGGACTTGCATCGCCGCAGCCTGGCCAGCAGCGACGGTCGCTTCGGCTGGCAGCAGGACAACTTCATCGGCTCCGGCCCCCAGGCCAACGGCTGGCTGGCCAGTTGGGGCCAGTTTTTTGCCGAACGGCGCCTGGCTCCCCAGCTGCTCCTGGCTGCCCGGGCGGGCCGGCCCCTGCGCCAGGCGGAAGCGTTGCTGGCGCGGCTGCCGGCCTGGCTGGATCAGCATGGGGCTGGGCCCTGCCTGGTCCATGGCGACCTCTGGGCCGGCAACGGCGGCCTCCTGGTGGATGGGCGTGGCGCGATCTTCGATCCAGCCGTCTACCGGGGCGACCGGGAGGTGGACCTGGCCATGGCCCGGTTGTTTGGCGGCTTCCCGGCCAGCTTCTTCGCCGGCTACGAGGGCCGCTGGCCCCTCCCCCCCGGCCATGGCCGCCGCCTTGAGATCTACAACCTGTATCACCTGCTCAACCACGCCAACCTGTTTGGCGGCGGCTATTGGCGCCAGGCCCAGGCCGGCATCGACGCCCTGGTGGGCTAGGGCCGCCTTGGTCGATCAGCCCCCAACCCAAGCCCAGCCATCCCAGAAAAAACTTGGATCGGCAACACCTGGACATCAAAAAGCCTGCTGAACGTCCCCCAGGGCAGGGAAAGCATCCAGCAGGCATGGAGGCCCAGAGGGCAGGTCAAGGCTCAGCCCAGGTATTCCTGGCGCAGGGTCTGCAATTTGGTGACCACAGCCTGGCGTTTGTCGCTGGTGGTGAGGTTGTGCCAGCTCCAGGTGCCCACCACCACCAGGCCCAGCAGTTCGAGCAGGCCGGGAATCACGGGCAGAAGATTAATGGTGTCGAGCACGCCCTTGATCAGCACCTGGGCGACGATGACGGCCACCAGAACCCCGAGCCCCTTGCCGAGGCGACCCATCTGGGTCCAATCCACCTGGTCGAGGGTGGCGTTGACCTTGCCGAGGATTTCGCTGTAGCGCTCCGTGAAGTTAGCGCCCGTGTCTGAGCTAGGGGCGGTTGCCTGCTCCTGTTGCTCGGTGGTCTCGTCGCTCATGTCAACAGTGCTTAAGACTCATGGCCCATAAGGTATCGGGGTGAGTCGTGTATCGCCAGCGCTCTTGCGCCTCAATTTGGATTGGCTGACGATCCTGGCGGGAGTGCTCGCGGCGGCGGCCCCTGAGGAGGGCTGTGCCTTGCTGCTTGGGCAGCAGTTGCCCGGTGCCTCGGGGGGAGATGTGCTGCAGGTGAGCGAGGTCTGGCCCTGCCAGAACAGATGGGAGCCCAAACGCGAACGTTGCCAGCGTTTCCTGCTCGATCCGCGCGAGCAGTTGCTGGCCCAACGCTGGGCGCGGCAGCGGGGGGTTCAGGTGCTCGGCTCGGCCCACAGCCACCCGGCCAGTCCAGCGGAGCCCTCCGCCACCGACCTAGCCCTGGCCGTTGCCCCCACCTTGATGGTGATCGGGTCGGGTCTGCCGGGGGCTGGGGCTGCTGCTGAGCCTGCCGGTCCCCTGGCGGGCCTAGGGGCCTGGTGGCTGCCGGGGGACGGGGCCGCGCCCCTGGCCTTGGCGATCGAGATTGCGTCCTAACCCCCGCCATGGCCGCTGCCGCAATGGCGAAACGGGGCTAGGGCAGGTTTCCGTCTTGTGTGATCGCGCCGCCATGGTCCCGATCCGGTTCGGGCATTTGGGAGAGTGGGGACCTGGAGCTGAAACCGTCCATGCTTCCCCCCGATACCAGTGGCATCAGCCTGAGCCCCGATGAGGTGGCTCGCTTCTCCCGGCACCTGATCCTGCCGGAGGTGGGCATGGAGGGCCAGAAGCGTCTCAAGGCGGCTTCGGTGCTCTGCGTTGGCACCGGCGGCCTCGGCTCTCCCCTTCTCCTTTATTTGGCCGCCGCCGGCGTTGGCCGCCTCGGCATCGTCGATTTCGACGTGGTGGACCACAGCAACCTGCAGCGCCAGGTGATCCACGGCACCAGTTGGGTCGGCAAACCCAAGATCGAATCGGCCAAGGCCCGGATCCTGGAGATCAACCCCCACTGCCAGGTGGACCTCTACGAGACCGCCCTCACCAGCGAGAACGCCCTCGAGATCATCGCCGGCTACGACCTGGTCTGCGATGGCACCGACAACTTCCCCACCCGCTACCTGGTGAACGACGCCTGCGTGCTGCTGGGGAAGCCCAACGTGTACGGCTCGATCTTCCGCTTCGAGGGCCAGGCCACGGTTTTCAACCTCACCAGCGAGAGTCCCAATTACCGCGACCTGTTCCCGGAGCCGCCACCGCCGGGCATGGTGCCCTCCTGCGCCGAAGGCGGGGTTGTCGGGGTGCTGCCCGGGATCATTGGTGTGATCCAGGCCACCGAGGCCGTCAAGATCATCACCGGCATCGGCACCACCTTGAGCGGCCGCCTGCTCCTGTTTGATGCCCTGGGGATGAAGTTCCGCGAACTGAAATTACGGCCCAACCCCGAGCGGCCTGTGATCGAGAAACTGATCGATTACCAGGAATTCTGTGGCGTCGGCGGCTCGGCTCCCGGCCAGGAGGAAGCCGGCTCGGTTGAGAGCATCTCGGTCACCGAACTCAAGAGCTTGCTGGATGGCGACAGCAGTGGGCTGGTGTTGATCGACGTGCGCAATCCGCCCGAGGCCGATATTGCTGTGATCCCTGGGGCCATCTTGATCCCCCTCGATCAAATTGAAAATGGCACGGCGATTGAACGCATCCGTGAGCTGGCGGCCGGCAAAACCCTCTATGCCCATTGCAAGGTTGGTGGCCGCTCCGCCAAGGCCCTGATTGCCTTGAAGCGCTCTGGGATCGAAGGGATCAACGTGGCTGGCGGCATTGACGCCTGGAGCCAGGAGGTTGATCCCAGCGTGCAGCGCTATTGATTGAGCGATTGAGCGATTGAGTCAGGGATATCGAACGGTCTGTGATTGCAACGGGCCATTCGATCCCCTTGAGTTATCTAACGTGGACGGGGCATTGGCTTGGATTTTAGTTTTTAGGGCGAGGCTCGATTCTTAATAATCCACGCCACGCTTGAGGTCCACACCCCGCTCGGCATAGTGCTTGTGGCAGACCATCTCGGAATGGACGCTGGCCAGATCGAAGTAGGCCGGCGGATTTTTGCAGCGGCCGGTGATGATCACCTCCGTTTCGGAGGGTTTGCGCAGCAGGGTTTGCACGATCGGCTCCACCGGCAGCAACTCCAGGTCCACGGTGGGGTTGAGCTCATCGAGGATCACGGTTTTGTAGAGGCCGCTGGCGATCGCGGCCCGGGCGATTTCCCAGGCCCGCTCCGCTTCCACGTAGTCGATCGTCTGCTGCTGGCCGCGCCAAACGATCGCATCGCGGCCTGAGCGCAGGTGGTCGACCAGGTGGGGATAGCTTTCGCGCAGGGCGGCGATGGCGGCGTCTTCGGTGTAGCCGCTGCCGCCCTTCAGCCATTGCAGGATCAGCACCCGGTGGCTCTTGTCCTGGCTGATACCCCGGCCGATCGCTTGGAGGGCCTTGCCTAGGGCGCTGGTGGATTTGCCCTTGCCTTCGCCGGTGTAGATCTCGATGCCATCGAGCCCCGGATTGGCGGCCCCGTCCGCGTAGCCCTCCTCGGCGAGCCAGAGATCCTTGCGGCGGTGGGCCCGCATTTCCGAGTGGAGATCGGCGATCTGCACCAGCTGGCGCGGGGCGCCCCGGCCGGTGACGATCACTTCCATGCCGGCGGGCTTGGCAGCAAGGGTCTGCACCACATCGGCGATGTCAAGCAGACCCAGGTCCAGCACCGGACTCAGTTCATCCAGCACCACCACCGAATAGAGGGCGCTGGCGATCGCTCCCTTGGCGATATCCCAGCCCCGCTGGGCCTCCTGACGGTCAAATTTGGTGGCTTCATCGGCCGTGAAGAAATCGCCGCGGCCGGTGCGCACCTGGTCAATCAGGTGGGGAAAGCCCTGCTGCAGGGCTTCGATCGCGGCGTCTTCGTCGTAGGAGCGGCCGGGCCCTTTTAAGAAGCGCAGCAGCAGCACGCGGGTGCGTTTCTGTTCGCAGATTCCCAGGCCGATCGTGCGCAGCACCACCCCTAGGGCGGCCTGGCTCTTGCCCTTGCCGTCGCCGTCGTAAACGTGCAGCTGGCCATGGCTGCGCTCACTGGCGTCAGCGGCGGTGCGGATGCCGATACCCCGGGAGCTGCCGGCGGTGGAACTGCTGCTGGAACGGCGGTTGGCGATGCCTGTCACGGAGGTGCTGCCCTACAGGGCCATGGCCAGGCCTCATACCGTTGGATCCTAACGACGGCCCTGGGGGGCACCGACGCCATGAACCGCCACCGCCAAGTGGAGACGCTGGCTCCTGCCCAGCAGCTGGCGCTGGCGGCCCTGCGCGAACGCATCGCCAGCTATCGCCAGGTGCTGGTGGCCTATTCCGGCGGGGTGGACAGCGCCCTGGTGGCGGCGATCGCCGCCGAGCAGCTGGGCGAGCGGGCGGTGGCGGTGACTGGCATCTCCCCCGCCCTGGCCCCCCATCTGCGCAGGGAGGCCCAGCTTCAGGCCGCCTGGTTGGGTCTGGTCCACCGCGAGATCGCCACCGCCGAGCTGCAGGATCCGGCCTACGCCAGCAACCCAATCGATCGTTGCTACGCCTGCAAAAAGGAACTGCATGGCTTGCTTGCCGCCCTGGTAGAGGCGGAACGGGTCGGGCTTGCCGAAGCGGCCTGGGGTGGGCAGGCGGGCGAACCGCTGGCGCCCACGGTGCTGGATGGCGTCAACCTCGACGACCTGGGGGACCACCGCCCGGGGCTGCGGGCGGCCCAGGAGCGGGGCGTGGTCTCGCCCTTGGCGGAGCTGGGCATCGACAAGGCGGCGGTGCGAGCGATCTCCCGGGCCCTGGGCTTTCCCTGGTGGGATAAGCCGGCCCAGCCCTGCCTGGCCTCCCGGTTCCCCTATGGCGAGCCGATTTCGGCCACCCGGCTGCAGCGGGTGGCCGCTGCCGAGGACTGGCTACGGGGCCAGGGCCTGCCGGAGGTGCGGGTGCGCAGCCAGGGGGAGGCGGCTCGGATTGAGGTGCCGGCGGCCCTGATCGCCGGCCTGCTGGCCGACGGGGCCCGCGAGCCCCTGGTGGCGGCCTTCCGCCAGCTGGGCTTTAGTGCCGTGAGCCTGGATCTGGAGGGATTGGTGAGCGGCAAGCTCAACCGCGACCACCTCGAGGCGGCGAGCCGCCGGGAGGCCTAGGCACCCCTCGCTTGAGCGCGATTGCGGCGTGTCCTGTCCCTTGAGAGGGCTGCTTTTGGGTGACTGGGCCTCAGGGGTGCGCCCCAAACCTGGTGCTCCGAAAACTGGTCCCGACAAAAAAGGGGCCCTGGGGCCCCTAGGTCGGATCGCTTGAGCTGCCTTGGCGTCAGTTGAGCCGGGCTGCGGCCACCGCTGCCACAGGAGCACGGTCAGCACCGGCCACTTCGCTGGGGGTTTCCCGCAGGAAACTCTTCAGCTTGAAACGGGCGGCGTTGAGTTCTTCACTCAACACGGCGCAGGCCCGTTCCGGCATGGTGTGGTCCCCACAGGTGAACACATCCACCGCGGCGTAGCCCGATTCGGGCCAGGTGTGAATCGAGATATGCGATTCGGCAAGGAGGGCTAGGCCCGTGACCCCCTGCGGTTCAAACCGGTGGGTAATCAAGTTCAAGAGAGTGGCGCCAGCACGCTTCGCTGCTGTCGTGATGGCGGTCCTGAGAAAGGCTTCGTCATCGAGCTTCGCGGGATCGCAGTTGTAAAGCTCGAGAATGCAGTGTTTGCCCACCATGTCGGTGGCACTGAGGTTGGGATTGGGGCTTGGGGAGAAGGGGCTAGCAGCTCCGGTCCATCCCGGGTTGGGGTGGAGGCAGGCCTGGGTCATCGAATCCAGTCAGACAGCATCCCATCTTAAGCACTGATTAACCCCCTCTGGACCCGAATCACTTGGGATGTCTTGGACCAGTCATCGCTGAAGCTGCCCAGGTGGGTGGCGCTGACCAGGCATTGGTAGCCCTCCCCCTGGCCGACGGCCTCCAGCAGCAGCTGCTGGCGGGTGGGATCGAGTTCGGCCAGCACGTCATCGAGCAGCAGCAGGGGCGGTTCGCCCCAGAGTTGGCGCACCAGTTCGAGCTCCGCCAGTTTCAGGGCCAACACCAGGCTGCGCTGCTGGCCGGCGGAGCCATAGCGCCGGGCCGGCTGGCCACCTAGCTGCAGCTCGATTTCGTCCCGGTGGGGACCCACGCCGCATTGGCCCAGCCGCAGCTCGCTCTCCCGTTGCTGGCGCAATTGCCAGGCCAGGGCCTCCCGCCAGGGGGCTTCGGCCTCCTCCCCCTCCAGCTGGGTGCCGGGTTGGTAGTGCAACAGCAGTTGTTCGTTGCCGCCGCTGAGGTGCCGTTGCCAGGCGGCCGCCAGGGGTTCGAGCCGCAGTAGGGCCCGCCGCCGCCGCCGGTGCAGGCGGGTGCCGACCAGGGCCATCTGCTGGTCAAAGGCATCGAGCAGGTCGCCCAGGTGGGCGCCGCCCAGGCCGCGGCGCAGCAGCTGGGCCCGTTGGCGCAGCAGGCGGCCATACCGGCTGAGCAGTTCGGCGTAGACCGGCTCCAGTTGCAGCACGACCCGGTCGAGCCATTGGCGCCGCAGGGCCGGTTCCCCCCGCACCAGGTCCAGGTCGAGGGCGCTGAAGCCCACGCAGCGCAGGGGACCGACCAGGTCCAGTTGGCGGTCGAGCAGCTTGCCGTTGCGGCGGGCCTGGCGCCCCCCCTGGCGCCGCAGTTCGAGTTCGAGCGCGTCGGCCTGGCTGGCCCCCGCCCCGGCCTCGTCCCTGCCCCCTGGGCCACCACCACAGAGCCCCCGCACCAGGGCCGTGGGTTGCCCCTGCTGGATCAGGTCCCGGTCGCTGCTGCAGCGGTGCGAGCGCAGGCTGCCGAGCAGCTCCACCGCTTCGAGCAGGTTGGACTTGCCCTCACCATTGCTGCCGATCACGAGCAAGCGCGGGGCCTCGATCGACAGGCTGAGCTGCCCGTAGTTGCGGAAGTGGTGCAGCTCCAGGCGATGCAGCCGAATGGGTCTGGGGCCGTCTGCGGTTTAAGGTAAGTCCCACGGCTTGGCCCTGGCCTGCCGTGCTGTGCAGAGCCTTGGGCCCCTGCATGGGCATGTAGCTCAGTTGGATAGAGCGTCAGATTCCGGTTCTGAATGTCGGGGGTTCGAGTCCCTCCATGCTCGTTACATCACAGGCAGGACAATCGAGGCGGGGACTCCAGGCTGGGACTGCCGTCCAGGCCTCCCCTCCCTAGATCGTCTTAGCTGAGTCCCAATCCCATGGCCCGGATGCCACCGGGATCGACAACAAATCCCTGTTGGGCCAGGGCTTTGACCGCTTCGGGCGGGGCTGATAGGGAGATGCTGCAACCGGGCAGCTCCCGCCGCAGCCGGTTGAGGGCCGTGTGCACCAGCACCAGCACCACCTGGTCCCGGTGGGGATCACCGGGATGGCCGCTGAGGTTCCAGAGATTGGCATTGAGGGCCAGATCACTGGTGGCGCGCACGAACCCCACCAACTCGCCGGCCGGATTGCGCACGCTCAGGTGCCAGATGCTGCGCTTGAGGGCTAGGACTAGCCGCTCGGGCTGGCGCGGGGGGTCGCCACAGGCCAGCAGCAGCCCCTGCAATTCGGCGGTAGCCGGGGGATCGCCGCTCTCCAGGCCGTAGCCCTCGGGCAGGGCGGGCGGACTGGGTTGGTTGCGGAAGGGGATCAAGAGGGATTGGATGGTCTTCAACCGGTATTGCGCATGCCGGCGGCGATGCCGTTGATGGTGAGCAGGGCGCCCCGCAGCAGTTCGCTGCGGCTGTAGGTGCGGCCATCGTCGCCGCTGTCGCTGCTGGCTTCGCTCATGGGGGGCTGGCGGTTTTGGTCGCGCAGGCGGCGCAGCAGGGCCACCTGCAGGAAGCCCAGGGGAATGATCGTGCGGTTGCGCAGATCCACCGACAGCTGCAGGCCCGGGTCGCCATCGAGCAGGCGCCCGTGGCCACTGATCTTGAGTACCAGGTCGCGCGTCAACACAAATTCCGAGGCAATCACCTGGAAGATCGCCTCAAACGACTCCCGGTGGCTGGGCCGCCCTAGGGCCTGCACGTAGTGGTGGGCCAAGTCGAGATCCACCTTGGAGAGGGTCATCTCCACCTTGGAGATCAGCATGCGGAAGAAGGGCCAGCGCTGGTAGAGCCGCTGCAGCAATTCCAATTGCTCCGGATCCCGGTCCAGTTCCTCCTGGAGGGCGGCGCCCACGCCAAACCAACTGGGCAACAGAAAGCGGCTCTGGGTCCAGCCGAACACCCAGGGGATCGCCCGCAGGCTCGAGAGATCCTTCGCGCCACTCTTGCGCCGGGCCGGCCGGCTCGAGATCTGCAACTTGCTGATTTCTTCGATCGGGGTGACTTGCTGGAAGAAGGCCACCAGGTCGGGGTTGTCGTGCACCAGGCTGCGGTAATGCTGGCGGGAGCTCGCCGCCAGACGCACCATCAGCGCGTTCCAGCTGGGGGTGTCGTCCACATGGCTGGTCACCAGGCTGTTCTGCAACACGGCCGTGGTGACGGTTTCCAGGTTGTAGAGCGCCAGCTCCGGTAGGGAATACTTCGAGGCGAGCACTTCCCCCTGCTCGGTGATCTTGATGCGGCCATTAAGGGTGCCGCTGGGTTGGGCCAGGATCGCTTGGTAGGCCGGGCCGCCGCCCCGGCCGACCGAGCCTCCGCGGCCATGGAAGATGCGTAGGGCGACGCCATGGTCGATCGCCAGTTGTTGCAGGGCAATCTGGGCGCGGTGGATCTCCCAGTTGCTCGATAGGAAGCCGGAATCTTTGTTGCTGTCGGAATAACCGAGCATTAATTCCTGCAGGGGCTGGCCGGCCCCATTGCTGCTGGCCAGGAGCTGGCGGTAGAAGGGTTCGTTGAATAGGCGCTCCATCACAGCCGGGGCGCCCTGCAGATCCTCAACGGTTTCAAACAGGGGCACCACCAGCAGGTTGGAGTGCTGGGTCTTGGGATCCACCAGACCGGCTTCTTTGGCGAGCAGCAGCACCTCCAGCAGGTCGGAGACCGTGTGGTTCATCGAGATGATGTAGGTGCGGCAGATGCGCGAGCCGAATTCCTGCTGAAGGCGCTGCAGCAGGCGAAACACATCGAGGGTTTCGGTCGTGGCCGCACTCCAGCGGGCTGCCGCCGACACCAGGGGCCTCCTGGTGCGCAGTTCCTCCAGCAGCCAGGCGATGCGCTGCTCCTCATCCATCTCGCCGTAGGCCAGGGGGAGTTGCAGGTAGCGGCTTAGTTCGTCGAGGGCATCGCTGTGGCGGGTGCTCTCCTGGCGGATATCGAGGCTGGCCAGGGTGAAGCCGAAGATGTGCACCTGGCTGACCAGCTTTTGCAGCGGTTCGCAACTCAGGCCCGTGGCCTCCAGGCTGTCGCCGATCAGTTCAAGATCGTTGCGAAATTCGGCCACAGCCGTGTAGTGGAGGTCCTGCACGGGTTGGCCGCCGAGGATGCCGTCATCGGTGGAGGTGGAGCCATCAATCGGTGACTCCCAGCTGCTGGCGGCCAGTTGCTGGTTGCGCAGATGGGTAAGGCGCAGCCGCTCCAGGGTGTAGCTCAACTTGAGCCGGTAGGGCTCAAGCCGGTAGCGGGCGGCCCGCTCCTCGTAGATCTCCGGAAAGCGCAGCCGGTCCATTTCCAGGGATTCGAGCAGGGGAGCGCTCACCTGGCTCCACTGCATCGAAATGCTGAGCTGATCCCGGAGCCCTTGCACGGCGCTGATGTAGCGCTCCAGCATTAATTGGCGTTGATAACAGGCGGTGCGCCAGGTGATCTCCGGTGTGACGGAGGGATTGCCATCCCGGTCGGAGCCCACCCAGGAGCCGAAGGTGCAGAAGGCATCCTGGGGCGGCACCACATCCGGATAGCTGGCCTGGAGGGCGCCATGGATGCGTTGGCGCAGCTGGGGCATGGCCTCAAACAGCACCTGTTGGAAATAGTGGAGGGCGTAATCCACCTCATCCAGCACCGAGGGTTTGAACTGGTGCAGTTCATCGGTGCGCCACCACAGCCGGATCTCCTCTTCCAGTTGCAGGCGCAGGCTGTGGCGATCGTCGAGGTTGAGCAGGTCGCTTTGCTGCAACTTCTGGATCAGGGCTGCCACCCGCCGCTGCTTGTGGCGCACGGTATGGCGCACGATTTCGGTGGGGTGGGCCGTGAACACCAGGCGGATGTCGAGTTCCCGAAGCAGCTGCTCTAGCCGGGCGGGAGGTAGCCCCAGGCCCCGCAGGCGGGTGAACAGTTCCCGGAAGGTGGCTGGCTGGGTTTGGCTCGCCAGGGGCGGCACAAAAGGATCACTCAGGCTGCTGGGGTGTTGGGCCTTGAGGCTGGCCAGGTAGCTGTCTTCCTCGATGTGCTGCTCAAGGATGTTGACCAGCTGGAAATAGAGGGAAAAGGCCCGGGCGGCGGAGATCGCCTCGGCCAGGTCCATCTCCCGGATCAGTTGCACGATCGCGTCCGCCGCCACGGCCGTTTCGGTCGGCGCTCCGGGCCGGCGGTCGGCCGGGCCATCGCTGCCACTGAGGGCCTTCAGCCGCAGCAGCCGTTCGGCCTGCTGGGGCGGACACTCGCTGCGCAGCACCGTCTGCCAGAGGTCTTCCACCAGGTCCAACCGCTCGCCCAGCAGCTGGGTCACCTGGGGGGCCGGCTGGGGTTGGGGGGATCCGGGGGCGGTCGCAGCCATCGCGTCGCCCGGGGTCTCGATGGCGGGCAGGGGCTGCCGCATGGGGGCCGAAGGGGCGCTCGAAGGTTCCATGATCATCCCAAAGGGCTGAGCGCGTCTGTCGCCAGTGGTGCGTTCGGCGCCGCTTCCCGCTCGGCCATGGCCGCGGCGCTGGCGGCCACGATCGTGGCGATCGGCAGGCCCTCTGCTTCGCGCTGGAGCCAGCGCATGGCCTGGTTCCCCTGCCTGAGCACCGTTTGCAGGGGCTCCAGGGTGGCTGCCAGGTTGAGCTGCTCGGCCAGGGGGGCCAGGGCCGCTAGATCGCGCCGGATCCAGTCGGCGGCTTGGATCGGTTCGCCCGACCGCCAGTCACGCAGGGTGGCCTGCAGGCTGGCGCGGGCAGCGGCCCGGTCGTTGGCATCGGCCAGGTCTGCTAACTCTTCGGGGCTGAGCTGGCTAGCGACCAGGGGATCGTGCCCGGCGGGATCGGCCAGCACTTGATGGATGCGCAGCTCGCAGTAGGCGGTGATCGCCAGCAGCAGGGCCGGATCGGTGATCAGGTCGCAGATGCGCAGTTCGAGGCGATTGAGCCCTTGGGGCCGGTTGTCGCCGTTGGGCCGCACCGAGGTCCACAGGTGGCGCACGTTTTGCATGGCGCCGCTCGCCAGCTGCTGCTCTACCCAGGTGATGTAGTGGCTGTGGCTGCGGAATAGGGGCACCTTGGGGGGCGTGAGCGGGAACTGCAACCAGCGCTGGGAATGGGCGCCGGTGGCCACGCCATCGAGGAAGGGGGAGCTGGCGCTGAGGGCCAGCAGCAGGGCGGCTTCGCAGCGGACCAGCCGGCAGGCGGCAAACAGGACCTCCATGTCGGTGAGGCCCAGGTTGATGTGCACGCTGGCGGTCACCACCTGGGTGCCGTAGGTGGTTTCGATGTAGTCGTGGTAGGGGTTGTCCGGGTTGGAGCGCTCAAAGCGGCGGCTGTTCCCCAGGCTCAAGGTGCTGCCCGGCAGGATCGTTAACCCCCGCTGCGCCAGCCAGGCCCGCAGGCGCCGGCGTGGTTCGAGGAGGAGCTCCAGCTGGCGCTGGTAGCTGGCATCGGGGGCGGTGATGTACTCGAGGTTGCGGTGATCCGGTTCGGTCACGAAGCCCTCTAGGGCCGCCGCCGCCGCCGGCGCACACCCCACCACGGTGCCGTCGGGCCGGCCGGTGAAGAGCTCCACTTCAAATCCCTTCAGGAGCAGGTCGCCGCTCACAGGTCCGCCTCGACGCTGGCGTTGGTGCTGGGTCGGGGTTGCAAGCAGGCCAGGGCCTTGAGCATGCCCCGGGCCTTATTGAGGGTCTCCTGGTATTCGGCCGCCGGCTGGGAATCGGCCACCAGGCCGGCTCCGGCCTGCACCTGCACCCGCCAGCCCCCCTGGGGCGCTGGCAACACCACCATGGTGCGGATCGTGATCGCCGTATTTAGGGCGCCGCCCAGGTCCATGGCGCCATAGACGCCCGAGTAGGGCCCGCGGGCATCGGGTTCGAGGGCATGGATCAGCTGCATGGCCCTGATTTTGGGGGCGCCGCTGACCGTACCGGCAGGGAAGGAGGCCATCAGCAGGTCCCAGACGTCGCGATCGGCCTGCAGCAGCCCTTCCACCTCGCTGACGATGTGCATGACGTGGGAGTAGCGCTCGATCACCATCAGCTCGGTCACCTGGACGCTGCCCGGTTGGCAGACCCGGCCCAGGTCGTTGCGGCCCAGGTCCACCAGCATCACGTGTTCGGCCCGCTCCTTGGGATCGGCCAGCAGATCCGCCTCAAGGGCCCGGTCCTCGACCTCGTTGGCGCCCCGGGGCCGGGTGCCGGCGATCGGCCGCAGGGAGGCTTTGACCGCACCTGGGCCCCCTGGGGCGCTGGGATCGAGCGGATCGGCCTTCACCATCACCTCCGGGCTGGAGCCGATCAGGTACCAGCCGCCGAAGTTGAAGAAGGCCATATAGGGGGATGGGTTGACCATCCGCAGGCTGCGGTAGAGCTCAAAGGGCTCCCGATCGATCCAGGTTTCCAGTCGCTGGCTCAACACCAGCTGGAAGACATCCCCGGCGGCGACGTGCTCCTTGGCACTCATCACGGCCGCCTCGAACTCGTTGCGGCTGCGGTTGCTGCGGGTGTCGAGGTCCAGGTTGGGGCTGTCGTGCCAATCCAGGGGGGTGACCCCGGCGGGCAGGGGCTGGTGCATCTTCTGCTCCAGGGCTGTGATCCTGGCCAAGGCCGCGTTGTAGGCCCGCTCGGGATCGCCAGCGGCTTCCCCCTCGGCCGTGAGGTCGGCGTAGGCCACGGCCGTGATCTGGCGTTTCACCTGGTCGAAGATCAACAGGCTGTCGGCCAGCATCCAGCAGCCATCGGGAGGGTCGTCCTCCCCTCTGGCATGGACGGGCACGCTCGGCTCGATCCAACGGATCAGTTCGTAACCCCAAAAGCCAAACAGTTGGCCCACCGGGGGCAGGCCCGGCACGGGCACGCTGCGGTACGGAGCCAGCACCCGGCGCATCAGCGCAAAGGGGTTGCCCTGGTGGGGCTGGGCGCGGCCGTCTCGCCAGTGCTGAACCGCCTGGTCAGCGCGCACGGTGAGGGTCCAGAGGGGGTTGCTGACCACAAAGCTCCAGCGGCCCACCTGCTCGCCCCCTTCCACCGACTCCAGCAACACGCCATGGCTTGAGCCCGAACCCACCTTGAGCCAGGTGCTCAGGGGGGTCTCCAGGTCAGCCGGCCAGCGCCGGGCAATCGGAATGAACGTGCTGCCGGCCGCGACCTGGTCCAGGAAGGCGGCGCGATCGGGGGTGGGCATCACGGCGTTGGGCAGGCAAAAAAAACGGGGCGCCTGGCCCCGCCTTTATAGATGCAGCGGTGACCGCTTCAGGACCGAAACTCAGGCGTCGAAGGTGTTGCGACCGCTGAACTTGAGGTTGGCGGGGTTGGGGTTTTGGCCAATGCGGCGGGCATTGTGGCCGACCATGGCCCGACCCTCGTTCACTTTCTCGGGGAAGACACCATCGTTCGGATGGAGGAATTCCGTGTCACCACCGGGGAAGATGCGGTAGATCTTGAAATCTTCGATGCGGGGCTTGAACTTGGTGCGCAGCTGGGTGCCCAGGGCCAGGCACTGTTCCTTGCGGGCGAAATACATGATGTTTTCGCCTTCGTTCATCTCAGCTGCGCCACCGGTGGGCAGTTCGAACACCTGGGCCGTGCTGCTGGTCCAGGTGATGGCGTACTTCTCTTCCGTCTCAGCGGCGTTGAGGAGGCCGCCTGTGCTGCCGATGTACTTCGGGAGATGACCGCTCAGCGCCGTTGCTGTCATGGCTGTTCCTAGAGGGGGAGTCGGCAGGCCGTTTCGAGCGGAAACTAGCACTGAGATCTGGGCCCATTCGGCCTGGTTGGCCCTCTCTTCACACCCGTCAACAAACGGCCGCAGTCGCCATTGCCGCTCCGGGGGG
This sequence comes from Synechococcus sp. UW140, assembly GCA_945861595.1. GTDB lineage: Bacteria > Cyanobacteriota > Cyanobacteriia > PCC-6307 > Cyanobiaceae > BAIKAL-G1. Next base: position 22,841 of record CAMAVE010000004.1, on the reverse strand, counting down.
CACCCCTGGAGCCTGCTTGCCTTTTAGCTGTGGCAGCCCGGTGCCCCCCTAGCCCGGGGCCAGGGGGAAGAACACGGTCAGGCCGCGGCCGGAGCCTTCCGTCAGCCGCCCCCCCAGGCTGTGGAACAGGCGGGCGGTGGCCTGGCGGCTGAGTTGCAGGCTGCCGGTTTCCGGGTTCCAGCTCAGCACGGGCCCCACCGCTTGGCGGCTGCCTAGATCGCTGTCAAAGCCAGCTTGGAAGCGGGAGGCGCCCGCGGCGCCCAGGCGCAGCCGCAGGCGCGACCCGGCCGGTTCCAGGCTGATCACCAGGGTGGAGCCGGCCGTGAGCCGGCGGCTGTAGCGGTCCATCAGGCCGCCCAGCATCGTTTCCAGGCGGCTTGGATCACTCAGCACCGGCGAGAGGTCGGCGCCGATCTCCAGCACCAGCTCCAGGCCGCGGCGCTGCAGTTGGTGGCGCCAGAGCGGTTCGAGCTGTTGCAACAGCTGGGCCAGGTCGGTGCGGGCCAGGTCTTGGGGCTTGGGGGCGGCCGGCTGGCGTTGCAGTTCGGCCGCATGGAAAATCAGGCCGAAGCGGTCAATCTGTTCGCTGCATTCGCCATCGATCTGCAGCAGCCGTTGCCGCACCAGTTCGGTGAGGTCCTGGCGGCGCAGCAGGGAGCGGATCAGGGTGCGGATCGTGGCCAGGGGGGTGCGCACCTCATGGGTGAGGGCTTCGAGCAGGGCCAGCTCGCTGCTGGAGCCGCCCCGGCCCTCGTCGCTACCAGCCCGGCGATGCACCAGGGGTTGGAGCGTCACGCTCGGAGCCATGGCGGCCAGCCGTTCGGCCAGGCGCGGCCAGAAGCTGGCGGCGAGATGGCTGTCGCTCTCGAGGCTGCCCAGGGCCTGCAGGGCCTGGCGCAGGCGCAACCCCTCCTCGGGGGCGCTGCGTTGCAGGCGCTCATCCAGTAGGGCCAGGGCCGCCGAAAGGCTGGCGGGGTCGGAGCGCACTAGCAGTTGGCGCCCATCGACGGGACCATGGAGGGCCATGGCGATCTGCAGTTGGGGGGTGATCACCAGCAGCAGCGGATCGGTGCCATCGGCAGCGCCGAGCGGGAGGCGCGTAAAGCGGCCGGGGTCGTAGGCGCCCGCCTTGTGGGCTGGGGCCTGGCCGGGCAGCAGCGGCGCGGCCGGCTGCAGCAGGCTGCCGAGCTCCTCCGGAGCCCACACCCAGCCCTGGAGGTGACGCAGTAGCTCCGGTTCGTAGAGGGCCGGCAGGGGCGAGGCCAGCCATAGACCGCTGTTGGGCTGGAGCGGCAGCAGGAACTCCTCCTGCAGGCAAGCCAGGGCTGCCCACCACTGGCGCCGGACACTATCCTCATCGCCGCGGCCCGGGGGGACCCCGCCGGCCAGCAGCTGCCTGAGGGCCTCCAGGCTGGGCCCCTGGGAGCTCATGGCGCCGGGGCGAGGGCGCGCAAGCGGGCGGCCAGGGCCGTGAAGGCCTGGGCTGAGGCCGACTCCGGCGCGGCGAGCACCACCGGCAGGCCCTGGTCGCCGCCGGAGACAACAGCGAGTTCCATCGGCAGCTGGGCCAGGAGCGGCACGGCCGCCTCGTCGGCGAGGATCTGGCCACCGCCGCTGCCGAAGAGCTCGTAGCGCTTCTCGGGGGCGTCGGGTGGGATAAAGGCGGTCATGTTCTCCACCACTCCCAGCACCGGCACGCCCATCTGCAGGAACATCGCCAGGCCGCGGCGGGCATCCTGCAGGGACACCTGCTGGGGCGTGGTGACGATGATCACGCCGGCCATGGGCACCGCCTGGGCAAGGCTGAGCTGGGCATCGCCCGTGCCGGGGGGCAGGTCCACCACGAGCACATCGCGCTCACCCCACTCCACTTGATAGAGGAACTGGCGGATGATGCCGTTGAGCATCGGGCCGCGCCAAATCACCGGTTGGTTCTCGCCAATCAGCAACCCCATCGACACCATGGCGATGCCACAGCTGTCGATCGGGGTCAGCCGCTGATCGGCCCCTTCGCCTTGCACCTCGGGGGTGCGGTCGGCCACCCCCAACATGGTGGGGGCGTTGGGGCCATAGATATCGGCATCGAGCAGGCCCACCCGCAGGCCCGCCTGGGCCAGGGCGCAGGCCAGGTTGACCGCCACGGTGCTCTTGCCGACGCCGCCCTTGCCGCTGCTGACGGCGATCACCTGCTTCACCCCCGCAATCGGCTGGCGCTCGGCCCCGCCCCCGTGGCCGCCGGCGCCGATCGGCGCCCCCTGGTGGGAATGGCCGCTGGGGCCCGCCTGGGCAGGGGCCTGGGCCAATTCAATTTGGACGTCGTTGATGCCATCGAGGCGGAGCAGGGCCGCCCTGGCTTCGCTGACAATCCGCTCTCTTTGGCTGGTGGCAAAGCCTGGCAAGGCCAGGCGAAACACGGCCCGATTCGGTTGCAGGCGCAGCTGATCGATCCACTGCAGCTCCACCAGGGAGCGACCGCTGCCGGCGTCCTTGAGGGGCGCTAGGGCGGCGAGGGCCGCTTCGAGTGCCTGATCTGGGCTGGCCATCCGGCGGAGCAAGGCAGGGCCCGGATCCTAGGGACCGTTCCCCAAGGGGCGTTTGCCGGCCTGGGGGCGTGACAATCCTTCTCGCGGGCTTGTGCGGCGGGACCGTGGGCTGAAAGGCTGGGCTGGTTTCTAGCGCCCCTGGGGCGTGGCGTTGATGCTGAAGGGCCTGCTGTCCCGTGCCAAGACCAAGGTGAGCGGCCTCGTGGGCGGGGCCGCCTCCGGTTCGGTGCCCGGCGACGCCAGCCCCGGCGGCGAGCTGCCCCTGGAACGGCCGCCTGCCGATTCCCGCGCCCGGGCTAAGGCCCTGCTGATGGGTCTGCAGGATTCGATCTGCGCTGGCCTGGAGGCCCTCGATGGCGGCGCCACCTTTGCCGAAGAGAGCTGGATCCGGCCCGAGGGCGGCGGCGGTCGCTCGCGGGTGATGACCGGTGGCCGGGTGTTTGAACAGGGGGGCGTCAACTTCTCCGAGGTGGAGGGTGACCAGCTGCCCCCCTCAATCCTGAGCCAACGCCCCGAAGCCAAGGGTCAGCGCTGGTTTGCTACTGGCACCTCGATGGTGTTGCACCCCCGCAGCCCCTACATCCCCACCATTCACCTCAATTACCGCTACTTCGAGGCCGGTCCCGTGTGGTGGTTTGGCGGCGGCGCCGACCTCACCCCCTATTACCCCTTCTTGGAGGACGCCAAGCACTTCCACCAGACCCTCAAAAACGCCTGCGACAGCGTCAATCCGGCCTACTACCCGGTGTTCAAGCCCTGGTGTGACGAGTATTTCTTCCTGAAGCACCGCCAGGAAACCCGCGGTGTGGGCGGCATCTTCTACGACTACCAGGACCCCCGCGGCGTGCTCTACAAGGGCCAGGATCCCGAGGGCCCTGCGGCCGCCGCCAGCGCTGGCCAGGGGCCCCTGGGCCAGAACTGGGAGCAGCTCTTTGCCCTGGCTTCGGCCTGCGGCAACGCGTTTTTGCCCAGCTACGTGCCGATCGTGGAGAAGCGGCAGCACCTGCCCTATGGCGAACGGGAGCGCCAGTTCCAGCTCTATCGCCGCGGCCGCTATGTGGAGTTCAACCTGGTGTTCGACCGGGGCACGATTTTTGGCCTGCAGACCAACGGCCGCACCGAATCAATCCTGATGTCCCTGCCACCGCTGGTGCGTTGGGAATACGGCTACAAGCCGCCTGAAGGCAGTCGCGAGGCCCTGCTTACCGACCTCTTCACCCGCCCCCAGAACTGGCTTGCGGACCCGTCCCTGGCGGCTCGCTGCCAACCGCACCAGGCGGTGGATTGATCCCTAGCCCCAGTTCAAGGGCGGCGACGATCCGCTCGGCAATCCCGGCGATGCTCGCTTCCCGCTGGCGGGGATCCCTTAGGGACGCCTCAAGCTTGCCTTCGAGCTTGCCAATTTCTAGGATGGCAATACCCCGCTTCGGGGCCCCCAGACCGCCCCGGAACAGGCGCGGATAGGCGCCAAAGGCCTGGGCCAGGCTTTCATCGAGCTGGCTGATCGGCCGGTTGATCGGCGGCATCAGGCCCGAGCCAATGCCATCGGGGCCGTAGGCGTCGAAGTGGATCTCCAGGGCGTAGCCGCCGGCGGCGGCGAAGGCTTTGCCGATGCTCCAGTTGGTGCGGGGATCGTCGCCGCTTGTGATGTCCCGCACCGGCGGCACATAGAGCTGGATCTCCAGCCCGCGGCTGCGGCCCAGGGCCACCACGGCGGTGGCGGTGCGCAGGTTCCAGTAGAGCTCGTCCTGGATATCGGCCTGCATCGGTGCGGCGCCCCGCAGGGCCACGGCGGCGCCGGAGGTGCCAGCACCCGCAATGCCCTGGGAGTCGGCATGGCCAGCCAGCACCAAAATCGGGGTTCCCGGGGCTAGGGGCACTCGGCCGACCCAGTCCTTGGCCAGGGGGGCCCTGGGGCCGGTGAAACCGGCGGTCAAGCTCAGGGGCGCCAGCCGGGCAAAGGCCCCCTGGGCCGAAGCGCTTGGCATGGCGCAAAGACCAGCCAGGCTGACCAGAACCGGCAGCAGTTGGCCCAGGCCAGGGCGTTTTTGGGGGGGTGGGTCCGTCACGGCTACCAGCATGGCGTCTGTTGAGGGCCCCGTCGCGGCCTGGCAGGGATTTGGCAACGACGAAGCTGGATTTCCGTTAAATCCATTACCAAAAAGCCCTCAAGCGGCTTGGCCCCGCAGACGTTTTGCCCGCTTGCGGGTTCGATCCAGCGGGGGCAGGGTTCTTCAGATTGGCGAACTCAACAGGGCGCCATCGCTGGCCAGTTGCAGGGTTGGGCCCAATTCCACTTCCATGGCAATTAATTCATCGCGGTGCGCCCGCACCCGCAGGCTGCTGCTGGGTGCGTCATCGGCGCTGATCAGGCGCAACTCCAGGGATTCGGCCCGGGCCGCCCGACGGCGATAGACCTGGCCCGCCAGGGGCCCGACCAGGGCCAGGGCCACGGGCCACCAGCCCAATTGGGGCAGCAACTGGCGCAGAACCAACCCGAGACAGCCGGCGCCCACACCGCCCAGCAGGGAGAGCAGCCAGGCCAGGGGCGTGCTGGCGGCCACCTGGCCGCGGAAGCGCAGCAGCCGCTGCTCCGGACTGCTGGTGTCGGCCTGCCAGCCCCGTTCCCCCAACCACTGGCTTAGGCCGGCGAGCACCTCCAGGGCCGGCCGCGGCGAGTGGATCTCCACCACCGTGGTGCGGTCCTTACTGGCAGCCCGCAGGAAGAACACCAGCCCGATGGCCAACAGCAGGGTGAGCAGCAGGGTGGAGCCCAGGGCTGGGGGCATGGCGGCTGACGTTGGCGGGCCGTTCATTGTCCTCCAGCCAGAGACGCCATGGGGGCATCAGGGCGAGGGCGCCGCTGCGGTGCTCCTCGCGCAGGTGCAGCATGCGGCGGGGCCGGCCGCGGCTGGGACAGCGCTGGGCATAGGAGCTGATCGCCTCCTGGTGATCGAGGAAGGTGATCGCCTGGTGCAGCACGGTTTCCGAGAGGCGCAGCTGGGGATGGGCCTGGCCCAGTTGCTGCATCAGGGCGGTGGGATAGCTGTCGGCTTCGAGCAAGCGATCCAGCACCCAGCAGACCGCCAACTCCAGGCCGAGATGCAGCAGCGGCGGCTGGTCGAAGAAGTGGTGAATGGCCTCCAGGCTCTTGCAAGCCTGGCTGGGGCTGGAGGTGCGCACGGACGGTGTGGCAAGGTCCTGCCCTTCTGGTAGCTGCGGCGGGGCCGATGGATCAACCCATTGACCATGCAACTTCACGCAGGCGCGTTGATCGGGTCCTGGGCCGGATGGCCTGGGCGGCTCCAGCGGTGGGGCTCCAGCTGGTTGGGGCGCGGCGGTTAGGAGCGCTTGCGGGTCTGGGCACCAGTCCCTGATCCGCGACCATGGCAGCAGTTCGCCCTGGCTCCATGGCTCCCGCCCCCGGCTCCGCCCCTGCCCGCTTTGCCGTGCTGGATGGCGATCTCTCGAGCGAATGGCATGGCCTGCTGGGGGGCGCCCAGGCCCTAGCGGTCGATACGGAGGCCATGGGGCTCGTGCACGGGCGCGACCGCCTGTGTTTGGTGCAGATCTGCGACGACCAGGACAACGTCTGTTGCATCCGCATCGCCCGGGGCCAGACCCAGGCGCCCCTGCTCAAGCAGCTGATGGAGGCGCCTGGCATTGAGAAGGTGTTCCACTTCGCCCGCTTTGATGTGGCGGCCCTGGCCGAGGGGCTCGGCATCGCCGTGGCGCCCCTGTTCTGCACCAAGGTGGCCAGCCGCCTAGCCCGCACCTACAGCCCCCGCCACGGTCTCAAGGAGGTGGTGCAGGAGCTGGTGGGGGTGGAACTGGACAAGCAGGCCCAGAGCAGTGATTGGGGCCGGGTTGAGGAGCTCAGTGACAGCCAACTGGCCTACGCCGCCAACGACGTGCGCTACCTGCTGCCGGCCCGGGACCGGCTCCATTTGATGCTGGTGCGCGAGGAGCGGCTGGCGCTGGCCGAGCGCTGTTTTGCCTGCATCCCCGTGTTCTCCGACCTCGATCGCGGCCAGTACGGCCAGATCTTTGAACATCGTTGAGCCGAGCTCAGGCCAGGGCGGCACCACCCAGGTGCACTGGCCTGGGTTGGGGCTTGGGCGGCTGGCGGGCTGGGCGATGGCGGCTGGCCCAGCCGGTCTTGCGGGCTTCGTTTCAGTCTTCGTCCATGAAGTTGGCTTCCGAAGCCACCGCTTCCAGCAGGCCATCGAGTCGTAGGCGGGCGGCCTGGCTGCCGGGCTCGGCCTCGCTGAGGAGCCGTTCGGCCAGGGCGATGCGGCCGGGTGTGTCGCGGATCCCTTCCTTGACGGCCGCCAGGTCGATCCGGCGCCGGGCGGCGGAAATGCTGATGCTCATCAGGCTGGCCAGGCGACTGCAGGCCGCCATGTAGTCGCGATCGGGGGGGGCGGCCATGGCGGGCGTCTCTGGGGCGGGGATAGATCCATCATCCCTGGCCCTCGGTCAGTAGCCGCTCCTGCACCAGGGCGGCTAGGGCCTCGCTACCGCCGGGGGGGCCCATCCGCCGCCGGCCGATGGCCCCCAGCTGCTGGCGGCGCTCGGGGTCGCTTAGGAGCTGCTGCAACCTGTCCGCCAGCTCCGCTTCCGTCTGGCAGACCGCCACGGCCCCGCCGAGAAGCCGGCTCTGGCGCTGGGCAAAGCCGAGCTTGAATTGGGGGCCAGGTCCCGGCAGGGACAACGCGCCAATCCCCAGGCCCACCAGCTGTTCGGTGGCGGTGCCGGCCGTGGCTAGGCCCAGCTCGCCCCAGCTGGCCCAGGGGGTGAAGCGGCCCGGTCCAAGCAGCACCAGCAGGCCCCGCCGCCGCCAGGCCGCCTTGGCCCCACTGCCGACAGGGGGCTCAGCGGGCTCGAAGTCTCGCCACCGCAAGATCGGGGCCAGCTCCTCGGGGGCCGGCCGGGAGCCGCCTGGGGCGAGCAGCACGACCGGACTCTCCTCACGCCCGTCCCAGCGTCCATCGCTCCAGGCCAGCACCGCATCAATCAGCCGGGCGAAGTTGGCCCGGGCCTCAGGCAGGCGGCTGCCCGCCAGCAGCACGATGCGGCGATAGCCCCCGAGGCTGGCGGGTAAGGGCGGCCCCACAAGGCCATCCAGCATCGGATTGCCGGGGGCAAGCGCCGCCACGCCACGGCGCGCCAAGCCCCGGGCCGTGAGCGGATCGCGCAGGGCCACCAGCCGGCAGCGGGGCCGCCCCATCAGGGCCCATTCCCAGGGGTCCCATTCGCTGCCCTTGAGCCGGTGGTAGGCGTCAGCGGGCCAGGCCTGGCCAGGGCCACTGCGCCAGGTGTAGTCGCTTTTGGGGGTGCCGATGAAGCCATAGGGCGCCCCACTGGCCCAGGCCAGCAGCAACGGCAGCAGGTCCCCCACGGCCAGCACGGCGCCGCCCTGGCGCCCCCAGCGCCGCACCAATTGCCATTGGCGCCAGCTCAACAGGGGCAGGCCGGCGGCCAGGTCCCGGAGCAAGCCCCTCAGGCTCTGGTTGCTGAAACCGCCACTGGGCAGGGCCTGGCGGGGCCCGATCCGTTGCAGCCAGCCCTCCGCTTCGGCCGCGGCAAAGGCGCTGCCTTCCCCCACGAGGGGCAACACGGCCACCTGCAGTTCGGGCAGGCGTGCATGCAGGGCCTGGAGCACCCGCAGGGCGATCAGATCCTCCCCATGGCCATTACTCAGAACCAGCAGCCTGGTGGCCATCACACGGCTGATACGATCCCTGAGAGGGAGTTTGCTCCCGGATGGCGGCATGGCCAAGTGGTAAGGCAGAGGATTGCAAATCCTTTACCCCCAGTTCGAATCTGGGTGCCGCCTTTGATCAAGCCAGCTCAGCCAACCTGCCCTGGCCGGCCAAGGGGATCAGGCCTAAAAGTTGGCGTTCGCCTGCCAGCGTTGGCCATCGGGGGCTGCGGCCTCGCAGCGCACGTGGCTGGCCTCAAACCGGCAGCTGCCGTTCGCCAGCCAGGTCTTGGGCAGGCCCTGGGCTAGGCCCCGGCCATCGAAGCTGCGCTCGCTCACCGTGCTCACCACCGTGGTCAGGGGGCCGGCCGGCTGGCAGCGACCCTGGTGGCAGAGCAGGGGCTGGCTATTGGGCTGCAGTAGCCCCACCACGATCAGCTGGTTGAGGCTGTCTTTCTGGGCACCAGGGGCGATGAAGCGCACCGTGAGGAGGCCCTCCATCTGTTGGTCGAGTTGCACCTGCTGGCAGTTGCTTTGGGGGAATCCGGCCAGGTTGCGGCTGCAGCTGCGGGTGCCGCTCTGCCAGAAGCCGAAGCCCCCATCGCGCCCCACAGGCCCCCGGTTAGGGACCGCCGGTTTGGCGGCCCTCGCCGGGCTGGCGGAGGGCAGGGCTGCGGCCTGGGGGGGGACGGCGACCAGGGCCAGGCTGGCGATGCCGAGAGCCAGCCTGGCCCTGGCGCCTGGGGGGTGGCGCTGGGTGGAATGGGAGCGTGCCGCAGCCATGGCCAGGTCCAGTTGATCCAGGGAGTGGGAAGGGGAAGGGCAAAAAGCAGGCGGGTTGGCCGGCCCGCTCGCCCAGGCGCGCCGAGGCTGGCATGCGGGCCCCCGGGGCTCAATAGCCGGAATCGGCGACGCAGATCCCCTCGCAACTGATTCCATTGCTGGCCGTGCGGCCGCAGTGCTGGCAGAGCACGGGATCGCGGGGGGCTGGCGGCGAGGCCATCGCTGGGGCAGCGGCCCCTTCCGAACCTGGGCCAACTCCCCCTTCCGGACCTGGGGTGGGGGCCGGTGCGCCGGGGGGCTGGCCTGAACCAGGCAGCAGAGAATGCACCGAAATTGGGTTCTTTAAAGGATTGATCATGGCAAGTGAGCCGATGGTCCGGCCAGGCGAGCCGCCCGCCCGGTTGCCCGACCTGCCAGATCCCGTAGGCGGCGGCCCCCAACCCGGGGCGGCGGCGGCTCCCTCGCCAGGCCCGCTCCCGGCCGAGTCTCCCCAGCCCCTGCCGTCCATCGGCGTCGGCACCTGGGCCTGGGGGAACCAGTTCCTATGGGGCTATGACCCCGCCTTGGATCACCAGTTGGCGGCCACTTTCCAGCGTTGCCTCGACCTGGATCTCTGTTTTTTCGACACCGCCGATTCCTATGGCACCGGCCGCTGGAACGGCCGAAGCGAGCAGTTGTTGGGCCAGTTCGCCGCTGCCCTTTCGCCGGCCCAGCGCTCCAGGTGTTGCATCGCCACCAAGCTGGCACCCTTCCCCTGGCGCCTGGGCCGGCGCGGCTTTGATCGCGCTTTTCGGGCGTCTAGGCAGCGCCTGCAGGGCAAGCTCGATCGGGTGCAGCTGCATTGGAGCACCGCCCGCTATGCCCCCTGGCAGGAGCCGCCCCTGCTGCTGGGCCTGGCCGATCTGGTGCGCAGCGGCCAGGTGGCCAGCCTGGGGCTCTCCAACCTGGGGCCGCTCCGGCTGCGCCAGGTGGTGGCCCAATTGGCAGCCCAAGGGGTGGCCGTGGCCAGCCTGCAGGTCCAACTGTCGTTGCTGGCTCCCGAGGCCGTGGCGCCAGGCGGGGTGGCCCAGGTTTGCCGGGAGCTTGGCATTCCATTGATTGCCTACAGCCCCCTGGCCCTGGGCCTGCTGGCCCGTCCGCCCGGCCAGGTGAGCATTGCCCCCCAAGGGCCTCGGGGCACCCTGTTTCGGCGGCTTGAAGCGGGTTTGGGGCCCCTGCTCGACACCATGGCGTCGATCGCCGCTGGCCATGGCAGCGACCTGGCGGCGGTGGCCCTGAATTGGTGCCGGGCCCATGGGGCCATGCCGATTCCGGGGCTGCGCCGCCCTGACCAGGTGGAAACGGTGGCCGCGGCCCGCAGTTGGCAGCTCAGCCTGGCGGAACGACAGCAGCTTGATCAGCTGGTACTGAGCGGCCCGCGTATGCCGATCAACCCCTTCCAGAGCCGTTGAGAGGGGCTGTTGAAGTAACCGCCCTGGCTGGCTCGGGCGAGTCCGCCTGGGCGGCCCAGCTTCAGGGCTGGCTGGGCCGAGCCAGGGTTGGGGAGGGGTCTGGGCTCAACACCACGGGCAAGGGTTGGCGCTCGTTCTCCAGGCTGGGGGCATGGCGCACCACACTTAAATTGCGGGGTGCCAAGGGCCTGGCGGCCAGGGTCGGCCCGGCCTCCAGGCCTGGTTGGGCTTTCCCCTCTCCATTGAACTGTTCCCCCAGGGCGGGCCCTGAACCAGCCAAATCCTCTCCAGCCGCCTCCGGGCCGCCATCAGCGGCCGCTGACTCATCGAGGGGGATGGCGGCGTCGGGATCCAGCTTGAGGCCGGTTTCCAGTTCCAGGATGCACACCGCTTCCTGCAACAGGGAATCAAAGGTGGCCCCCGGCAGGCGGTGACGGGCCAGCTCCAGGAAGGTGCGGCTTAGGGATTCCCCTGCGGCGGCCTTGAGAGCCGGATTGGAGCGTCGCTGCTCCTGTTCGTCCTCCACCGCCCGGATGAAGCGCTCGGTGACATCCCGTTTGGTCGAGGCGCGGATGATCGTTTCCTGCTCGAGCTGGGACAGGTTGATCTGCTGTTGAAGTTCGTCGATGCGGCGGTTCAGGCTTTCCAGCACCTCCCGGGCCTCCCGCACCACATTGCAGAGCTGGCCATCGGAGAGGCGGGGCAGGTCGGCAACAAAAACCTTGCCGTGGTCCCTCAGGGCCAGGAACGTGGCCCGGGCACCGCCGCGAATGGGTTGTTGGGGATCGCGGGGGCTTAGGGGGCGGTTGGGCGGGATCGGACCGGCGGAGCTACGGCGCCGGGTCAAGCGAGTGACCCCCTCGGATGTGCCGGGGGCCTGGGGCCTAGTGATCGGTCTATTGAGCATCGCAAACCTCTATGGGGATTGTCTCGCGGACAACGGAAGGCGAATACGGGTAGGGATCTCCCAACGCCGCATTGAACAGGAACCTTAACCAATCCATTGCCTAAATACCCCTGCTTTAGATGGGGGTTGCCCTGCCCGGATCTGCCGCACCATCCCCCGGGCGGCTCCCGTCGATTCGACCAGGCCGATCCACTTAAGCCCGAGCAGGGTTGCCCTTGCTGGCTCTTGATGATTGGCTGCCGCCTTTAGGCCGGTAGCCCGACCAAGCTGGCGGCGGCACCCGCCGTTCCTGGCTCCACCACGCCAAGCCGCCAGGCCTGGTGCCCCTGATCGGCGCAAACCTGGAGTGCTTCGCCGACGGCCGCCTCGGGCAGCACCAGGCAGTAGCCAACACCCAGGTTGAAGGTGTGCCAGAGGTCGGCTTCGGGCACCTCTCCTTTCTCTTGTAACCAACGGAACAGCTCCGGCCGCTCCCAGCTGGCCGGATCGATGCGGGCCTGGAGTCCGGCCGGCAGGCAGCGGGGCAGGTTTTCGGGCAGGCCGCCGCCGGTGATGTGGGCCATGCCATGGAGGGGAAGGGCGGCGCCCAGTAGGGCTTGCACGAGGGAGCCGTAGAGGCGGGTGGGGGTGAGCAGGCTCTCGATCACCGCCGGCCCCCCGGGGCTGAACGCGCTGGCCCGATCGATCTGGTGGGCCTCGAGGATCCGGCGCACCAGGCTGAAGCCATTGCTGTGCACGCCGCTGCTGGCGACGGCAACGATCTGATCGCCGGCGACCACAGCGCGGCCATCGATCAGGGCGTCTTCCTCGACGACCGCCACACAGAAGCCGGCCAGGTCGTAGCGACCAGGGCCATAGAAGCCGGGCATTTCGGCGGTTTCGCCGCCGAGCAGGGCGCAGCCGCTTTGGCGGCAGCCATCGGCGATCCCCTCCACCACGGCCGCCATGGCCTCCGGGCTGAGCTTGCCGGTGGCCAGGTAATCGAGAAAGAAGAGGGGCTGGGCGCCGCTGGTGATCACGTCGTTGACGCACATGGCCACCAGGTCGATGCCGACGCCGTGGTGGCCGCCATGGGCCTGGGCCAGTTCGAGCTTGGTGCCTACCCCGTCGGTGCCCGCCACCAGCAGGGGCTTACTCAGACCCGCCGGCAAGCGGCAGAGGCCGCCGAAGCCGCCCAGGCCGCCGAGAACCTCGGGCCTGCGAGTGGACTCCACGCTGGAGCGGATGCGTTCGACAAAGGCCCGTCCCGCCACCACGTCCACGCCGGCTGTGCGGTAGTCCATTTGCGAGCTGCTGTTGACCCGATCCTGCAACGGCGAGCCGCGCCTTTGGGGTTCCGGATCGGACCACAGGGCGCCTTGGAGGTGGACGGTTGGCCGATTGGCCGCCTTTACGATCAGCTTGGCTTATGGGCGTGATCGGACTTGCTGATCCTTGGCGTGTTGACGCGGCGACCAGATCGCAGCTAGGGCCTTGGATCCGGCTTTAGATAGTGAATGCTGATCAATCTTTATGCCGCAAATGTGACCAAAACCGCCAGGCAAATCGGGTTAACTTTGCCGGGTCGTCAATTCCCGATAGGAACTCCGCCGGCAGTTCATCACAGCTTCTCTTCCAAAACGCTGTTTTGAATACACCTCTGGCGGGTCACAACTTCGTTTGTGGCTACTGCTTTCGAGCGGCGGGTTTCGCCTGTTATGCGCCGATCCATTCTCCTGAGCGGCTTTGCCCTCCTGATTTCCGGTAGCAGCGCCATCTCGCCTGCCTTGGCTGGTTCCAGCCGCGCAGCCCAGACCGCCGATGCCCTGGCCAGCCAGCAGCCTTCCCTGCTTGCAGGTCCCAACGAGGCCTCCCAGGCCTACGAACCGGAATCCAGTGATCTCGCCATCCGCGAGGTGCAACCCATCCAGGTCCAGGACCAGCAACCCGGCAATCCTCTGGTTCCCAGCCAGCCGATCGCCTCGTCTTCCAAACTCCAGGTTCGCAGCGTCACCACCGGCCAAGCCAGCTGGTACGGCCCTGGTTTCTACGGTGGCCGCACCGCCAACGGTGACGTGCTCCGCCGCGGTGACTTCACCGCCGCCCACCGCAGCCTGCCCTTCGGCACCAAGGTGCGGGTTACCAACCTCTGGAACGGCCGCAGCACCGTGGTGCGGATCAATGATCGGGGTCCTTTCGTGGGCCACCGCGTCATTGACATCGGCCCTGGAGCCGCCAGCCACCTCGGTCTGGTCGCCAGTGGCGTCGCTTCGGTGCGCCTCGAAGTTCTGCGCTGAGCCCGGGTCGCTCCGATCCCTTGGCTAACCCTCCCGCCCATCCGTCTTTGACGGGTGGGCTTTTCAATGGGGGAGTTCCGGGGGTTGCCTTGCGTCTGCTTCACACCGCCGCCGAGCTGCGCCAGTGGCGCCAGGGCTGGGAGCGCCCGGCGGATCCGCTCCAGTTCGTGCCGACCATGGGCGGGTTGCATCAGGGCCACCAGTCCCTCGTGGCCCTAGCGGACCGGGCCCGCGCCGCCAGGGGTGGCCAGGTGCTGCTCAGCGTCTTCGTCAATCCGCTCCAGTTCGGCCCGGCCGAAGACTTCGACCGCTATCCCCGCGACCTGGAGGCCGATGCCGAGCTGGCCGCGGCAGCGGGCGCCGATGCCCTGTTCGCCCCTAGTGCGGCCGAGATCTATCCAGGCGGCCCGGCCGAGCTCACCCGGATCCAGCCGCCCGACTCCCTGGTGGCGGGGCTCTGTGGCCGCAGCCGGCCGGGCCATTTCGCCGGCGTGGCCACGGTGGTGGCCCGGCTGCTGGCCCTGGTGCGGCCCGATGTGCTGTGGCTGGGGGAAAAAGATTGGCAGCAGTTGGTGGTGTTGCGGCGCCTGGTGGCCGACCTGGGCCTGCCCCTGCAGGTGTGTAGCGGCCCCACCCTGCGCCAGGCCGATGGCCTGCCCCTGAGCTCCCGCAATCGCTATCTCAGCCCAGATCAGCAGCCAAAAGCCCTGGCCCTGCCCCGCAGCCTGGCTGCGGCGGCCCAGCAGGTGCAGGCCGGGACCAACGCCATTGAGGGAGGGCCCTCGATGGCGTCCCTCACCAAGGCGGTGCGCAGCACCCTGCTCCAGGCCGGCCTGGTGGTGGACTATGTGGAGGCGGTGGAGCCCCGTAGCCTGCGGCCAGCGGAAACCCTGCAGACCAGCCCCCTGCTCCTGGCGGCGGCGGCCTTCTGCGGCACCACCCGCCTCATCGACCATGTGTTCCTGATGCGCCGCCCGCCGATCGTTGCCATCGATGGCCCCGCTGGGGCTGGCAAAAGCACCGTGACCAAGGCCTTTGCCGCCCGCCTCGGCCTGATTTACCTCGATACCGGCGCCATGTACCGGGCCGTCACCTGGTTGGTGGCCTCGGCGGGGGTTGATCCGGCCGAAGCCAGCGCCGTAGCCGACCTGCTGGTGGACCTGGATCTGCAGCTCTCCACCAGCGCCGAGGGCGCCCAGCGGGTGTCGATCAACGGCCAGGACGTGACCGAGGCGATCCGCAGCCCGGAGGTCACCGGCCAGGTGTCGGTGGTGGCGGCCCATGGCTGCGTGCGCGAGGCCCTTACCCGCCAGCAGCAGGCCATGGGGGCCCGGGGCGGCCTGGTGGCCGAAGGCCGCGACATTGGCACCGCCGTGTTTCCCGATGCGGAGCTCAAGGTGTTCCTCACCGCCACGGTGGCTGAGCGGGCCCGCCGCCGGGCCCTGGACCTGGCCCAGCGGGGCTTTGCCGTGCCCGAGCTGGCCGAGCTCGCAGCCCAGATCGCCGAGCGCGACCACCTCGATTCCAGCCGCGCCGTGGCCCCCCTGATCCAGGCCGCCGATGCGGTGGAGCTGATTACCGATGGCCTCTCGATCGCGGCCGTGATCGACCAGCTGGAGCTGCTCTTCCGCGAGCGGGTGCCGGCGGATGCCTGGCCCGGCCCAGCCCAGGCCTAGGGCTGGCGCCCCTGCCCGGGGGCTGGTGGCCAAAATCCCCAGCCTGGGGCTGGGAGTTAGTGGGGCCTGAGGTGCTCGAGGAGGCCGCCGCAGGCGTCCTCTAGCAGGTCGAGCACCTGCTCAAAGCCGTCCTCGCCGCCGTAGTAGGGATCGGGCACCTCCTGGAGGCCGAACTGACGGCAATGGCGCGTGATCGGTTCGATCAGGGCTTGCTGCCCCGGGCTGCCAGGCGCGCCCCTGCGGGCCAGGGCCTCCACGGCCGCCAGGTTGTCGTTGTCCATGGTGAGGATGCGATCGAAGCGACCCAGGTCGGCGGCTTCGATCTGGCGGGCCCGGCTGGGTAGGGCGATACCCCGCCGTTCGGCGGCGGCCAGCATGCGCCGATCCGCCGGCTTGCCCACATGCCAGCTGCCGGTGCCGGCCGAATCCACCACAAACTGATCCTCCAGGCCCTCGTGGGCCAGCAGATGCAAAAACACCCCCTCGGCGGCGGGGGAGCGGCAGATGTTGCCGAGGCAAACGAACAGCAGGCGTTGGGGCGACATGGCTGGGGTAGGGCCGTAGGGCTGGATGGGGCAGGGGAGAAAAGAGTGACCTGGCTCAGGCGCTGGGCTGCCCGTCCAGGCGCCGCAGCGCCAGGGCGGCCCGCAGCCGCACCACCGGCACCTCTTCGCCATCGGGCTGGCTGAGGCCCAGCAGGGCCTGGCGGCTGGCGGCACGCAAGTATTCGCTGTTGAAATCAGCCAGGCCAATCCCCTCCAGACCCACGGACACCGCATAGCGCACCACCCACTCGCCATCGCTGCAGCCGGCCACCAGGGCCTGCAGGCAGCGCGTCTGGACTGCAAGGCGGAGCGGCTCCCCCAAGGCGTCAAGCCGCAACTGGCCCAGGCCCCGGGCGGCGGCCCGGCGCACGCTCGGGCCGATGTCGCTGGCGAGGGCCTCTTCGAGCAGGTCGAGGCCGCGTACATCGCCGATGCCAGCTAGAGCTCGCACGGCCCAGGCCCGGGCGCCGTAATTGCGGGGATCAAGGCTTTCCAGGATTGGCTCCACCGCCTCGGGCCCCAGGGCGATCAGGCCATCGACGGCGGCCACGGCAGCGCCGGGATTGTTGAAGCCCAGCACCTCTACCAGGCAAGCAATCGCCTCGTTGTTGACGCCGTTCCCGTGGTCGCTAGCGGCCAGGGCACAGGTGGCGTCCAGCAGGGCCTGGGCGCTGGCTGCTTGCCGCACCGCCTCGATGCGTTCGCCGATTGGGTCGATTTCAACGCTCCTCAC
Organism: Synechococcus sp. UW140; assembly: GCA_945861595.1. Classification (GTDB taxonomy): domain Bacteria; phylum Cyanobacteriota; class Cyanobacteriia; order PCC-6307; family Cyanobiaceae; genus BAIKAL-G1. Next base: position 6,223 of record CAMAVE010000004.1, on the reverse strand, counting down.
AACAGGGAGTCCATGGCGCTCAACACTGACCCAGCCTGAATGGTGGCGTCATGGTGCGCCCCCTGCTCCACCAGGCCCCGCAGAGCGATCAATTTGAGACTGTTCTCGGCCAGGGTGTGGCAAATCGGCTCCAGGGCCGGCCGCCAGCCCACAGCCCCCAGATCCATCAGGGCGGCGCGCCGCACCTGCAGCTGGGGATGGTCCAGCAGTTGCATTAAGGGTTCGGCCCAGCGGGCCTCGCCACTGAGCTGCAGCAAGGCCCGGCAGGCGGCGCTGCGGATCAGGGGACGGTCATGGGCCGTGAAGGCTTCGATCAAGGTGATCACGCCGGGCTCGGCGATGCCAATCGCCCCCAGGGCCTCCAGCATCGCCTCGCAGGGTTCCTGCAGGCGCGGACTAGCAAGACGGGGGGCTCCAGCACCGGCTGGGCCGCTGGCCAGGCGCCGCAGCAGCACCGCCACCGCCTCGGTGGCTTGCAACTCGCCGAGCGAGCGGGCAGCCGCCTCCCGCAGGCCGTCATCCCCATCGTCGAGGGCGGCCAGCAACTCGGGAATTGCGCCGGCATCGCCCAGCTTGCCCAGGGCACGGGCGGCATTACGGGCGATGGCGTTCTCCTCGACACCGGCGCCGGGATCCCGGGGGCGCCGTTGGCGCAAGGCGGCCAGCAGCAGGGGCAGGGCCTCCGGGTGGCGGCTGCGGTTACGACCCAGCCACCAGGCGGCGTAGTACTGCTGCGAGTGATCCTCGCTCTGTCGAAGGCGCTGCAGCGCTTCGGCCTCCGTGATCGGTTCGCCTGCTGCGCTGATCCCGGCATCTGGATCGATGGTTCCAGCCATGGCCTGCACGGTGCCGGAGAGAGAGTTCGATGTTGCCATTGCGTCCAGTCCTCCCACCCGGATGCCGCTCCATGCTGCCTAGGGGCGGGCTTAGAGAGGATCCCGGCGCCGAGTCTTGACACCAGTGGGGTGCCAACCAGCCCTAGAAAATGGTATTTACTGCCCCGTCACAATGATTGAGGAGTGAGATCTAGCTCGTCATGGCCTGGGAGAATCAGGTTATGACAAGCCAGATCCTGGACTGATCACCATGGCATCGACGACCAACCGGAGTAATACAGGAGCAGATCGTCAGTGGGATCTGATGCGCGCCAGCTTTGATGGCGACTGGCAGGGGGTGACCAGCTGGTATGGGCGAGACAGCACTGGAATGAATCTGACCCGGGGAGACTCTGATCCAGCTGGATCGATCTATGCAATCCGTTTCTCCGATGCAAGCACGGGGCTTTGGCATGGAACGGGCTTGCGATTCGCTTCAGGGGGGGAACGCAAGTTTCCTTTGTTTCGGCATAGCTATAATCTAAGCAATAATTGTTGGCATTTCCCCAATACGGCAGGCCAGTCAAGTCTGGAAATGGATGGAAGTGCTTTTCGGGCAGGCCATGAAGTGAACTTCTTCACCTGCCGCTCCCGCTCGATGCTGATTGCTCTTTATCAGCGACAGGATGATCACTCCATGGTCCTGCAATCCATCGCCGCCACACCCTTTCGCTGCAAGCGGGCGCTGATCGATCCTGTTCGCGATAGACCAGATTCGATGCACGATATCTTTCAATCCATCACAGGATGGCCTGGGCTTGAGCAGGAGTTGCGACCCGGGCAATGGCCTGAAAACTCTCCTCCAGGTTATTCCATCCCTGAATTCGAGGCAAAAAGCTTTCAAAAATATGATATTGATGGTTATTTTTCGGACAATTTAGTATGCAACTTGCCAGAATGCCTACCCCAGGGTGCATTTGACCTGAATTTTGGCTGCCTATTAAGTGCAAAAAGTTTTGTGCATCTAATCATTCGCTACGATGGGAAGCATCAACTGGTCAGCTGGGTGGAGCGTCGTTATCAACCCACCATCGATGGCTGAGTCAGCGTGAAACCTAGTTGCTTGAGCTTTGCATTGCTCACTCTGGCGTTGAGCACCCGATCGGTCGTATCAGTCGTCAACCATTTTGCCAGGGGCAGACCAGCTTGTTCGCACAGGCGATCAGTGAGCTCTTGGCCGGTGAATTGGGTATCATTTACTAGGTTGTAAGTGTCATTGAGGTTGTGCTCAAAAGCAAATGACACTCCGCGCACAATGTCATCACGATGGATCCAGCAAGGCACGTTTTGGCCATTGCGTTGAACAACGCCGCCGGCAGCTGAAAGCAGCATGGCGGGAATATCACGGCCAGGCCCGTAGATGCCACCCAGTCGCAAAATGCAGACGTTGACCGATTCTGAGCGGAGAGACTGGACCATATCCTCCGCCATCGCCAGAACCTCATTAACCGGGTGAAGCGAATCCAGTCGGACGGTCTCGTCTGTTAAGGCACCATGTCGATTGCCGTAAACACCGCAGCTGCTCAAGTGAACCAGTTGTAGGGGGGTTTCCCTAGGACGTTGCTGGAGTGCCTCAGCCAGCATCTGCAGGCCTCCTAGAAAGGTCTCCCGATATTGATTGACATCAACTTGGGAAGCTTTGGAGGGTGCAAATGACGCAAGGATTCCATCAAGACTTCCGGCAAATTTAAGGCTACTGCGGCGATCTGTAGAATCAAAAACTACCGGATTATCAACAATCTCGGCTAGGTCCGCTAGGCGTTCGTAGCGGGTCGTCGTTCCCCAAAGTTCATGGCCCTCCTGCCTCCAAGCCTTGGCGACCGCTTCACCCACATAGCCACAACCGAGAATCGCCCGCCGTTCACCTGAGGGCAGGATGGGGCGCTGCTCCTTGGCCAGCAATTGGTACAGAGAGGCCAGATCTGGTGAGGTCGTCATGCAACCGTTACATTTCTTAAACGTTAGCCGGCCTGTTGGCGGCCCGTGAGGCGAGGGATGGGACGATCCGCCCCTCGCTGAGAGATGTCCCAGCTGCGCCTCGCGTGAGAGGGTTGGCTTTAAGCGCCCTATCCCAATGCCCAGTTACCAGATCACAGCGGAGGGGCTGGCCGACTTACGGGTGAACTGCCCAGGTTGCAGCGGCGACGCCCTGGTTCTGGCCCTGGGGCACTGGGACATTCAGAGCTATCAGACGCTTCGGCGCAGCGAGGACGGTCGTCAATGGTGGTTTCAGGTGACCTTGAAGCTCGCAGCGGCTGAAGTCAGGGAAGACGCCAGTGCCGTCATCAGGGTGGTCAGCGTCTGTCGAATCGACGACTGAATGGTGCGTTTGACAGCACGGGCCAGGCTGTTGGAGTTGTAGGCCGAGCTGCTGGGCCTTCCGTATTGCGCTCCCGAGAGCGGCCCACGCTCAGAGGTCGAAAAGGACCCCGTGGATGTAAGCCTCAGTCCACTCCTTGCCATGGAAGCGACCCAGCATGCCCCGGGCCGGATCCTTCTCGGCGCGGTAGGCCACATAGTTTCGTTGCCCGGCCAGCAGCTCCAGGCGGCGTTCGTCACTCACGGGTTGGGCCTCGGCCACCAGCTGCAGGTATAGGTCGAGGTAGGCCACGAAGGCCGGGAAGACCGCGTTTTCGATCAGCGCGTCGCCGTCGTTGCCCAGGGGAAGCCTTGTCCAGAGGAAGCCGGGAGAGAAGTACGGCTCGGCCTCGGCTGGAATCGGACCACCTGAGGGCAGAAGCTTCTGCCAATGCTCCCAAATCGGCAGGAGGCGCTCCCAGACTGGAACGGTGTGCTGTTGGTCGGCCTTGAGGGCTGGTTGAAGGTCAAGGGCAATCAGGTGACCCGCTGGCAAGGTGACCAGATCAGCACCGAAAAAGGGCAGATCGAAGCTGCTGGAAGGGTTGGCTACGAAATTCAGCACCGAGGCGGCAGGTCCCGCTTGCACGCATGCGGCCCGCACCTGCCGCAGTTTCTCCGTGCTGCAGCCCCAGGTGGCGGTGCAGACGGCAACGGGCTGGGCCTTGGACCCGGCGAGGCCTTCACGCCGCAGAAATTGGGCTTCGATCGGATAGGCAACCGGCTCAAACGGCTGAAGCGCCGCCACCGCATGGTCCAGGAAAGGAGCCCAGCGCCAGCCAGCCAGGCTGACCGGATCGAGGCTGCAGGGCTGGGGCAGCGCGGAGGACGTCATGGGGAAATCTCGGTGGGAAGAACCGGCATCTGGCGACTGGCGGGGAATAGAAATTCCTCCAGGAACCGGTCCGACCAGGCCTTGCCGAAGTGGCTGGTGAACAGTCCATGGGCGGGATCTCGTTCGGCGCTGTAGACGTCGTAGGCGTCTTGCAGGCGGTGGACCTCGCCTGGATCCAGCCCAGGGGACGTTTGGGGGCGATCGTGGAGAGCCCAGTAACTGGCGAGGAACGCCGTGAATGCGGTAGGCAACGATCCCTCGGCTTGTTCGGCGTTCCCCCTGCAGAACAGCAGCCATGGCGAGAAGTACTGGTGCGGGTCGTAGGAGCGCATGGTTTCCTCGCCGTTGAGGTCGGGGAAGCGCCCATGCAGCTGCCGAAGTTCTTCCAGGTGGTGGGCCAGATACTCCGGCTTTTGGAGCAGGGGTTGGAAATCGAGAACGGCCACCAGTTTTTGGCGGGCGCCAAACCACAGCAGGTCGATCCCCAGCAGGGGTTGATCGCGGTTGTAGTCGGGATAGGCCACTGAATTGAGCACCTGGAGGCTCTCCCCGGCATCGAGCCGGGTTACCCGCCAGCGGCGGATGCCTGGCAACTGCCAGAGCCAACTGCGGATCTCACTGTTGCCCTTGGCAGAGCGACACTCGGCCAGGTCATGGGGAATCTCCAGGGATTCGCCCCCCCTGGCCCGGATCTGTGCGTGTAGCTCGTCGAGGAAGGGATCGAACATGGTGTGCTGTTAGCTATCCGCAGCAAGCGGCTGCGACGCATGTGGGAAACGCTGTCGAGCCGTTGCGCCGATGGCTTCCAGTTCGGCCCCATTGGGACAGCGCAGCTCGGTGCAGTAGGTCGTCATGCTGATGCCATCAAGGAATTGGATACTGCTGACCCGAATGCGTACGCCCTCGCTAACGAACCAGCAGCGTTCAACCCCCACATTCGTGTCGTAGCGAGTGGTGATCGTGAGCAGGCCGTCCTCGGCAAAGCAGTAGTTGCTGATCACCGGTTGTTTCTCGATGTAGCCCTTATCCCGCAGTAGAAAGCCACGGCGTGGGTTCGCAAGGTCCGCAACATCGAGCAGAACGGCGGCATTCTCGTCACCGCGGCTGTTCTCCTTGAGGTTGCTCTCCCACCAGAAGCGCGCACCTCCGCTCACCTGGCTGGAGGCAACTCCAAGGCTTTCGCAGATACTCTGCACGGCTCCATCCGAGCGATCAAAAGGCTCGATAGTGAGATTGGAGTCGCCGGCTTCGTCGTCCTGGTGATCAAGATGGTGCACGGCGCGGCGGGTTAGCCAAGTGCCGGCACTGGCGGCCAAGAACGCCGCCATGGTCAACGGTGGAAGCTGTGCCATCACCTTCAGGCGACCACGGTCTCGGTGCTGCCGGTCCGGAGCCGCCTGGTGAGGAAGCCGAACAGAACCTTGCCGATGGCGGCGACCAGATTTCCCTCCAGTTCCTGGAACATCTTCATGTTGCAGTGGAACGCTTGGTTGGCCTCCGCCACGATGCGGTCCGCCACGGTCTGATCAATCGGCAGGCCGTCGAGGATGGCGCGGTAGCCAGACTTGAAGGCCTTTTCGTCATCGATGGCATCAAACTCGTAGAAGCGCAAGCCATCGTGCTCTCCCAGGTTCATGGCCTTCTGGGCGATGGCCTTGAGGATCTGGCCGCCGGAAAGGTCGCCGATGTAGCGGGTGTAGTGGTGCCCCACCAGCAACTCGGGGGCCGTCTGGGCCACCTGATGGATGCGGGCCACGTATTCTTGGGCGCCTGGGGTGGCTTTCACCTGGCTGCGCCAGTCCGAACCGAAGTAGAAGGCCAGGTCCTGCTCCAGTGTCAAGCGCCGATTGAGCTGCGGAAAACTGATTGGCCCCACCACGGGGTGATCGGCGAGCTTGCCGATCTCCTCTTCCATGGCGCTGTACACAAACCAGAGATCCCCCACCAGGGTGCGGTAGCTGGCCTTGTCAACCACCCCCTTAAGGAAGCAGCTCACAAAGCCCGTGTTCTCGGCCATGGTGTGGGCCTTCTTCGTCCCCTCTCGCAGCTGGAGAGCAAGGTTGACAGCCATGGCGGCAAGGCAGGAATAGTTCTGGCTCGAACCTAAGGGAGGATCGCCCGGGATCCGGTCCCTCAGTTGCAGCCCTCAATGAAA
>CAMAVE010000003.1 GCA_945861595.1 Synechococcus sp. UW140 | reverse complement strand
GCTCCGGCCCGTCGACCGCGTCGGCCATGGTGAGCCCGCCTTCGGCCAGTTCCTTGAGGGCGAGCAGTTGCCAGCGCCGGCATTGGCCCGGTGAGGAGATATAGAAGCGGTCCCAGGCCTCGGCCTTGTGCTGGCCGTAGAGGGCGCTCGGGGTTTCGGGGTGCTCCTGTTGCCAGCCCACCCGCACGGCATGGCCGATCACCACATCGAGGGCCAGGTAGTCGTTGAAGCGCACGTCCGGGTTGGCGCCCACAAAGGCCACCAGGGTCAGCAGGGTTTCCGTGCAGAGCTGGCGATATTCCGAGGCGTCGATTTTGCTGAGCAGGTGTTCTACCAGGCTCGCGAAATTGCGTTCGCCAGGGGTTTTTTCGCTGAGCAGGGGGCCGCTTTCCAGCCGGTTGCGGCGATCGAGCTTGTCGCCGATCACCAGGCCGCGGCAGTGGTGAAGGAGGTCCCAGATGCCGGGGTAGAAATCGCGGTGCACCTGCTGCAGGGCCCCGAGCCGCTGGCGGTGTTGCAGCCAACCGCTGCCGCGGGGGAGCTCTTCGAGGGGGTCGGGCACGTCCCAGCGCACCCGGCCGCTGACATGGAGCTGTTCCTTGCGTTGCAGGGTGGCCTTGGCATGTTCCACGTCGGTGAGCACGGCCCGCAGGCGGCGCCGGATCGCGTGGGGGGGCAGGCCGCAAAGGGCCTCGAAGGCTTCATCGGCGGCCAGGTCCCGTTCCGCCGCCAGTTCGCCAGTAAGCAGCAACAGCAACTGGCCCAGCTGCAGGGTGAGGCTGCCGCTGAGCAGGGCTGGCTCGAGCCGGGCCAGGCCATCGAGGGCCAGCAGCAGCTCCTGTTGCAGCATCCATTCGCGCCCGTCCACGCCGCTGAAGCGCTCGATCATGGCGGCGATCGCCTGGCTGCCCTGGGGCTGGCTGATCAGGGACTCGTGGGTGTAATTGCGGCCCACGATCACCTGCTTCTGGCGCACCAGCAGGTCGGTGAGGGCATCTTCCAGCTGGGGATGCACCAGGCCGATGGTGCCGGCGCAGCGGCGCACCACGGTCCAGTCCCCCTGGGCCAGGCCGCGGCGGTAGATCTCCTCCACCAGCTCCTGCAACGAGACGCTGTCGCCCACGGCCGGACCCTGCAGCAGGGCCTGGGCTCCCAGGCGCCGCACCAATTGCTCCAGCACTTCCGCCTGTTCGCCCAGGGAGGTGCTGCGCCAGAGCCGTTTGGCCAGATCGGGGATCGGGATCTCCTCGAGTTCCTGTTCTTCTGAGGGGGTGAGGGGCTGCTTGCTGGTGCTGGCCCGCAGGAGCGGTCGCCCCAGGGGACGGACGCTGCTGCTCGGTTGGGCCTGGGCGGGCAGGTCCACCCAGCCGGCCAGGTCCTGGAGCTCGTCGAGGCGACCCAGTTGCACCCGCACCCCCTCCAGCTGGCCGCTTTGCAGCTGGCGCCCCAGGCGCTCGATGGCTTCGGGCGTGCGCTGGAAGGGGCCCTCGGCCACGGGGATCAACAGCAGGGGCGGCTGGCTGTGGCGCCAGTGGCGCTGCAGCAGGCGCAGCTCAGCTCCCACCGCATCGGCCAACTGTTCCGGATCGTCGGAGAGGTAGAAGGTGCTCTCCTCCAGCACGGCCGCCAGGAACGCCAGCCGGTCGTCGCCACAGCGATAGAGGCGGGCCGTGGCCATCGCTTCCATCCGCACGTCGGGATGGCCGCTGAGGCCCAGCTTCGGGTTCGCCCCCACGGCTGCCATCCGTTCACTGAGCTCCCGGGAGCTGGCGATCCGCAGGCTGTCCGGTTGGTCGGCGCAAGGACCCGCCGGTGTCACGGGCAGCCCCGCCTGGGCTAGGGCCTGGGCAATGGCGGCGTTGGCCGGCACCAGGGCCACCAGCACCCGCTCGGCCCCCAGGGGGCTGGCCAGGCGCCGGCCGCAGGGGTCCAGGTCTTCGGCCAGCAGCAGTCCCTGCAGCATCAGGTCCCCCAGCCAGGACAGGCTCTGGGTCCAGAGCAGGGGCACATTCGGATTGGCGATTCGCACCTGGCTGCCGGGTTCGCGCCGTTCGGCCGGGATCGCCGCTTCCGGCACCAGGTAGAGCTCGGGCAGCAGGGGCACCCCCTCCACATCCACCGCCAGGCGGTCGAGCTGGTCGCGCCAGCTCCAGGCCTCCGCCCAGCGCCCTTCGCAGCAGGCCGTCACCAGCTCATAGGCGATAAACAGGGGCCATTCACATTCGATGCTCTCGAACTGGGCCAGCTCCTCGCGCTGGTAGTGGAGCCGCGTGTGGTCCTCGATCACGGTCTGGTGACCATCGCGGCGGAAGCGCTTGTAGCCGTAGGGGCCGCCCAGGTCCTGGCGGATCTTCTGGCGGGTGCGCTGCACCAAGGGCGGGCTGTCCACCGCCCAAGCCGGATAGCCGATCACCGCCAGGCAGGCGCTGTCCACCTCCTTACTGGCCGATTCCCGCGGCAACAGGCTGCGCAGGGCCCGCCGCAGGCGCACGATCGCATCGTGGGGAATCAGCAGCTGGCAGCGGCCGTCGCCATGGGGGCCGTAGAGGTCGAGGCCCTCGAGGGCTTCGAGGGCGGCTTTCACCAGGCCGATGGAGCTGGCATTGCGCTCCGGCAGGCCGTGGTTGCCCTTGTCGCCCCGCTCCCAGATGCCGTAGTCCGCCACCCGGTAGGCGCGGCTCACGTAGTACACGAGGTTCTGGAGGAAGTCGCGCTCGTGGCTGCTCTGCACAACAACCAGGCCCGAGCGGGTCAGCTGGGCCAGCTGCAGCAGGAACAGGGCCGTGGCATCCAGCTGCAGGTGGCCCCAGCCGTTATCGGCCACCACCGGATCGCCACTGGCGGTGTCGAACTTGGCGTGGATCGCATCGAGGGGCGCCAGGCTGGATTTGAAGCGCTCCACCTTGGCGGCCTGGCGCAGCATCGCCGCCAGGAGGCCGCGCATCAGCTGCAACACCCGCTGCTCGAGCTCGAAGGCCCGGGTGTCCTGGCCGCCCAGGCGCCGGTAGGCCAGGGCCAGGCCCCAGACGCACTGGATCGAATAGACGCAGTCCCGCACCCAGGCATCGCCGTAGTTGCCATGCACCGTGTGGGCGGTGCTGGCCGGCAGCAGGCCGCTGATCGGGTGCTGGCGGGCCAGCACCACGGCCTCGATCTGGGCATCGAGCGCCTGCAACGTTCGCCGGGCTTCGGCCGGATCCAGCTGCAGGGGGGCCTGGCGGGCGCCGGCGTTGGCCTGGGTGCTGCACTCCAGCTCGGACGGGGCCGGGGTTCCGGATGCGGGCGAGGAGACCATGCCGGCGGGGTCCAGGGCAGGGGCCATAGATTCTCTCGCGCCGACCGTCCAGCCCCTGGCATCAATGGCGACTGCCCATCCGAGCCATCCGGCCGCTTCTGGCCTTGGGACCAGCATCACCCAGGTGCCCGTCCTGGGGGTGCCCGTGACGGTCTGCGCCGACGTGTTTGCCGCGGCGGTGGCCCTGCACCAGGGCGGCGGCGGCCAGATTGTCACCCTCAATGCCGAGATGACCATGGCGGCCCGGGCCGACCGGGCCCTAGGCGCGGCGATCGCCGACGCCCAGTTGGTGATCCCCGATGGTGCCGGCGTGGTTTGGGCCCTATCCCGCCAGGGCCAGCGCGTGCGCCGTAGCCCCGGCATTGAGCTGGCCTGGCGCCTGCTCGAGCACGCCGCCCAGGCCCAGTGGCGGGTGGCGCTAGTGGGCGCCAGCCCCGCGGTGATGGCTGCCCTGCGCTCCCGCCTGGCCCAGGACCTGCCCAGCCTGCCGTTGGTGATGGCCGTGCATGGCTACCAGGAGCCTGGGGCCTGGCCGGCCCTGGAGCAGCAGCTGCTGGCCTTGCAACCGGATCTGGTGCTGGTGGCCCTGGGGGTGCCCCGCCAGGAAACCTGGACCCAACGGGTCCACCAGGGCCGGCCCGGTCTGTGGATGGGGGTGGGCGGCAGTTTCGATGTCTGGGCCGGCGTCAAGACCCGGGCCCCGGGCTGGATGGGCCGGTGCCAGATCGAATGGCTCTTTCGCCTGATCCAGGAGCCCAGCCGCTGGCGCCGCATGCTCTCGTTGCCCGCCTTTGCCTGGCAGGTGCTGCGCCAGGGCTAGTCCAACGACTGGCGGCCGGGCGCCAACCCCTGGCCTGCCCGATCTGGCCTGCCTGGTTGCCCCGGTTGGGCCCCAGCACCCTGCCCCAACAAAACAGGCCAGAAGCCTTGGGCTTCCGGCCTGTTTGGGCACCGCAGAAAACGCGCCCTAAAGAGGCTTCAGGGCCCTAGGTCCGCGGCCTGGAAACGATCATCAGGGCCTGGGGGCTAGCTCCGCGTTCAGCGGAAGCCCACCGAGGCCTGCCACACGAAGGCCAGCAGCAGGAAGAAGAAGGGAATGATCGGCAGGATGTCCACCAACGGCGCGAAGGCCTGGTAGGCCTCTGGCAGCTGGGCCAGGGGGTGAACAGCGGAAGCGGCCAGCAGCGCGGAGAGGGCCATTCCTGGGTGCATAGGCGATCGGTCTGCGGACGCTACCACGTGTGGGCGGCCGGGGAGTTGGCTTCCCAGGGAGCGAAATCCTCTGCAAAAGAACCCTCGGCAATCGCCCGGCCCATGGCGCTGGTGAAGCGGATCAGGTGGGTGAGGTTGTGCAGGCTCAGCAGGGTGCGGCCCAGCAGTTCTTCGGTGCGGATCAGGTGGTGCAGGTAGGCGCGGCTGTGGTGCCGGCAGGCTGGACAGGGGCAGCTGGGATCGAGGGGGCTGTGGTCGTGGCGGAAGCGGGCGTTGCGCAGGTTCCAGCGCTCCCCCTCCACCAGGGCCGTGCCGTGGCGCCCCAGCCGGGTCGGCAGCACGCAGTCGAACAGGTCGAAGCCCTCGGCCACGGCGATCGCCATCTCGCGCAGGCTGCCCACCCCCATCAGGTAACGGGGTTTGTCCTCAGGCAGCAGCGGACCCACCTGGCGCACGATCCGGTGCATCTCCTCCACCGGTTCGCCCACGCTCACGCCCCCCACGGCGATGCCTGGGAGGTTCATCGACGCCACCACCCGGGCCGATTCGGCCCGCAGGTGGGGGAAGCAGCCCCCCTGGACGATGCCGAAGAGGGCCTGGTCGGGGCGGCTGTGGCGGCTGATGCAGCGCTCCAGCCAACCGTGGGTGCGGCGGCAGGCGGCGGCCACATCGGCCTCGCTGGCCGGGTAGGGGGGGCACTGGTCGAAGGCCATGGCCACATCGGCCCCCAGGGCCATCTGGATCTCCACGGCCCGCTCGGGGGTGAGCTCGATGCGGGCCCCATCCCGGGGCGAGCGGAACACCACTCCCTGGTCGTCGATCTTGTTGATGCCGCCGAGGCTGAACACCTGGAACCCGCCGGAATCGGTCAGCAGCGGCCCGTTCCAGCCCATGAAGCGATGCAGGCCGCCGGCCTCCGCCACCACGGCCTCGCCGGGCTGCAAATGCAAGTGATAGGTGTTGGCCAGCACCATCTGGGCGCCGGTGTCGGCCAGCTGGGCGGCGCTGACCCCCTTCACGGTTGCCAGGGTTCCCACGGGCATGAACCGCGGCGTCGTCACCAGCCCATGGGGCGTGTGGAAGCAGCCACAGCGGGCCCGGTTGCGGCTGCTGCGGGCCGAAATGTCAAAGCGAAACGGCGCCGGCTGGACGGTCTCGCCCCCGCAGAGCGGGGTCTGGGTCGGGCCGCTGGAGCTCAAGGGGGCGGGTTGGATCAACAAGACCTGGAACTTAAGAAGGCGTGGCGCCAGGATCGGGCCGCCTGCGCCGGAGGGTTTGCGTTGATGGCTCCACCCCAAGCCCCCATGCGCTTGGCGAAAACGCCTGGCTGGCTCGCCGACCTGGCCGGGGCCTGGATCTTTTACAGCGTCCTGCCGTTGCCTTCCTGGCCCCGGCCCCGGTTTGAGCGCATCGCCCGCTTCGCCCCCTGGATCGGCGCCCTGCTGGGCGCGATCGAAGCCCTGGCCTGGCAACTCGGCCAGGGCCACCTGCCCTTGCTGGCCCAGGTGGCCCTGGTGATGGCCCTGGCGATCTGGCTCAGCGGCGGCCTCCACCTCGATGGCGCCATGGACACGGCCGATGGCCTGGCCGCTGGCGACCGCTGCCTGGAGGCGATGCAGGACAGCCGGGTCGGGGCCAGTGGTGTCCAGGCGCTGGTGGTGCTGTTGCTACTGCGGGCCGCGGCCCTGGTCACCCTGGCGGCCGCGGCCCCCTGGGCCCTGGTTTGGGCCTCGGTGTGGGGGCGGATCGCTCCCCTCGTGGCCATGGGCGCCTTCCCCTATCTGCGCGACCAACCCGGGGTTGGCGGCAGTGCCGGTTTCCATCGCCGCCACTGGGCCGGTTTTGGCCAGGAGCTGCTGCCAGCTCTGCTGCTCCTCGGCTTGCTGGGACCCTGGAGCGCGGCCGCGGGCTTGCCCTGGCAGGGCTGGCTGGGGCTGGTGCCGGCGGTGCTGGTGCCCTGGGGCCTGGGGAGGCGCCTGGGGGGCCATAGCGGCGATACCTACGGGGCCTGCGTCGAATGGACCTGCAGCTGGACCCTGCTGTTGATCGCCTTGGCGCTGATGCTCCCCGTCCCATGAAAGGGTCTTGGACCCGGCAGCGAGGGCTTGAAACGCCTCTGACAAGGAGGGACTTAGTCGAAGCCCGGGGGCGTGGTCGATGCCGGCGCCGGCGCCGGCAAGGTCAAGCGAAAGGCGTTGCCCTGGTCCGGCAGGGCCGGATCAACGGCCTGGGGTGGCACCACCAGCTCCAGGTCGCCGCCCAGCCGCCGGGCCAGGTCCCGGGCCAGGGCTAGCCCCAGGCCGCTGCCCGGGATGGCGCCCTGGGCGCGGCCGCGCGCTCCGCGCTCAAAGATTCGCTGCCGTTCCTCAAACGGAATCGCCGGACCCGAATCCCAGACGGTGAGGCTGACGGCGGTGGGCCCACCCCCAGCACCGCCCTCGGCATCGCTGGCTAAGGCGACGCAGTGCAGGCCGATCGGGGCCTCGATCGGGCTGTAGCGAAAGGCGTTTTCCAGCAGGTTGGCCAAGATTTCGGCCACGGCACCGCCGGAGCCCCACCAGGGCGGCAGCTGCTGGGGGCCCTGCCAGATCCGCCCTTGGAGGCTGGCGGTGGCGGCGGCCCGCTCCAGCAGCGGCGTCAGCCATTCGGCCAGGGGCTGCTGGGCGGGGCCATCGAGGGAGGGGGGCAGCAGCAGGGGCTCGGCCTGGGGGCCGGCGGCCACCAGGGGGGTGGGCCGGGTCAGCTGGTCGATGGCATCGACGTAGCGGTTGAGCTGCCGTTGCTCGGCCAGCAGGTTTTCCACCAACGGCCGGTTGAGTGGATCCCGTTCCAGCCGACGCAAAAGCAGCTGGCCGAAGGTGCGCAGGGCGGCCAGCGGGTTGCGGAGCTGGTGCACGAGCAGCTGCAGTTGGTCGTCCTGCTCGGCTAGGGCGCGGCTGAGCCGCTGCTGCTCCAGGTCCAGGCCCAGGGCCTCGGTGAGGCAGCCGGCCGTGGCTTGGAGGCGCTCGGCCAGGGCCTGGGGCCAGGGCCACACCCGGCTGTCTACCCGCAGGGCGCCGACCAGCTGGGGCCCATCGCGCAGGGGCAGCCAGCGACGGGTGACGGCCTGGGGCATGGGGGCCAGCTCCAGGGCGGTGGGGTCGGGGCCTGCGGCTAGGGCCTGGGCCGAATCGGGCCACTGGCCGATCGGCTCGAGGGCGGGCTTGCCGTTGTCCGAGGGGATGGTGAGGTACACCACCAGGGCCACCAGGTCGGGGCGGTCGCCGAACTGGGCGAGTTGCTGGTTCAGCAGGGCGACCAGGCGGGCGGAGACAGGCGTCATCGGCGCTGATCCCGAAGCTGGTGGGAAATTTTCGAAGCCCGTGTTCGAAATCCGGGAAAAAGTCTTAAGATCCTGGTATCGACCAATACCTCGCGGACCGGGAACGGACCCAAGGGCACTGTCGCGACGGCCTTTGTTGCGGGTTTGCCGCAATCAGGCTACAGCAGGAGCAGTTACGTCCCCTTGCTGTTTGGCTGCCTGACCACCAGGTGGCTGTGTCGCTGTCAGTGCGGTTGCCAAGGCCCGCCCCTCACCGGGTGGTCTGCGGCGCTCTCCCTCCCGGTAGACAGACGTTTGGGCGTTCCAGGGCCAGGAGCCTCGCCAACGGGCGGGTCCCCTAGCCAGACCGGATTGGTGCGGTGTCGTCCCTTTCCTTTTGAGTCCCATCCCTCAGCCTCCCTTCCGGGGAGTGAAGTCCATGTCCAAGAAGCGCAAGCGCATCAGCCGTCGTCGTCTGGCCGGACAGCGCGTGCTGGCCCATGTCCCGACCCACAACCTGGAAACCGGCGACCACAAGCCGGTTACCGCTGCTCGCCGTTATATCGCCGAGTCCTCCCTAGTGCCACCAGCCCTGCTGAACGTGCGCCGCAACGAGCACACCACCGATCGCTTCTTCTGGGGCGAGAAGGGCCTGTTTAGCGCCCAGTACGCCGAGGAGAACCACTTCCTGTTCCCATCCCTGCGCGCCATCGTCGATCGCATCGGCGAGGACGCCCTATTTGCCGGCCTAGAAGCCATGGCCGCCGACGACTGGGAGGAAATGGAGGAGTACGAATACGCCTTCGTTTGAGCTTGGTGCCCTAGGTCGGCGTCAGGGTCCTAGGGCCCACCCGATCCCAGCTCACTAGACCTTTGGCACGTCAGCCAATCCCCCCGCCCTTGTCCCCGTCGCAAGGGGGCAGCAGCGGGGGATTTTTTTGGTCCTCGGGCCGCTTGGCGTTCAGCCCTGGCCGGGATCGATGAAGCGGCCCATGGCCGGCAGCAACTCCGGATCGATGCCGTGCTGGCCCTGGCTACTCAGCAGCTCAACCGACGCCTGCTGCGCCTGCAGGCGTCGCAGCAGCTCCTCGCTGGCCGCGTAGGGCACCACCGGGTCGTTCTTGCCATGGGTGAGCAGCACCTTGGCCATGGTCGCTTTGGCTTGCCAGCCCGGATGGGGGTAGCCGCTGCAGCTCACGATCCCTTCCAAGGCCAGGTCGCTGCCCACATCTAGGGCCATGGCCGCCCCCTGGGAGAAGCCGAGCAACACGGTGTGTTCCAGCGGCAGGCTGCGGCCCAGGGCCTCCAGGCGCGCTCGCAGGGCCAGCCGGGCCTGGGGCAGGTCCGGCCAGTTGGGGTTCTGCAGGTCGTACCACTGGCGGCCGAAACCGCCCGGATGGGGTTGGGGCGCCCGCAGGGCTACCAGTTGGCGCCGCTCGCCACAGAGCAACCGGCCGAGCTCCAGCAGGTCATCGGCATCGGCCCCCCAGCCGTGCAGAAGCACCAGGCGTTTGCCGGCGGCCTTGGGCCCGCTTTGCAGGGCTTCGCCGACCGCTTGATCTCCTTGCCAGGTCTCCATCGGTTCCGGCGCGGCCGCGCATCGACTGGACCCCATGCTGATGGGTCCCAGGACCCAGCTCCTAGGAGGCGGCTCCATGGTGGCGGCTCCGAGGTCTCCGGCTCCAGGTCCCAGCCTGCGGCCGCCTGGTCCGATGGGCTCGGGGGCTTGGCGCCTGAGGGGCTCCGATCCCCGGGCGGCGCCCGGGCTTGCTGCGTAGGTTGGCCCCAGCCCCAGTGAGCGCGATGGCCCCTACGGCCCTTCTGAGTGTGTCGGACAAGCAGGGTCTGGTGCCCTTGGCCGAAGCCCTACACCGGCTGCATGGCTTTCGCCTGCTCTCCAGTGGTGGCACGGCCTCGACCCTGGAGGCGGCGGGCCTGCCGGTGACCCGGGTGGCCGAGCACACCGGTGCCCCGGAAATCCTCGGCGGCCGGGTCAAGACCCTGCACCCGCGGATCCATGGCGGCATCCTGGCCAAGCGCGACGACCCCTCCCACCAGGCCGATCTGGCCGCCCAGGCGATCGATCCGATCGATGTGGTGGTCGTGAACCTCTATCCGTTCCGCGAAACCGTGGCCGATCCGGCCGTGGGCTGGGCCACGGCGATCGAAAACATCGACATTGGCGGTCCGGCCATGGTGCGCGCCGCCGCCAAGAACCACGCCGATGTGGCGGTGCTGACCAGCCCGGACCAATACGCGGCCTTCCTGGCTGCCCTGGCCGCCGGCCGCGTCGATGGCGCCCTGCGCCGCCAGCTGGCCCTGGAAGCCTTCCGCCACACCGCCAGTTACGACAGCGCCATCAGCAGCTGGATGGCCTCCCGCCCGGAGCTGGCTAGTCCCGCAGGATCTCCCACCCAGGAGCCCGCCCCAGGGGAAGGCGCCCCCCTGCGCCTGGAGCTGCCCCTGCAGCAAAGCCTGCGCTATGGCGAAAACCCCCACCAGCCCGCCCGCTGGTACAGCCAGGCTGGCGTCGGCTGGGGTGGCGCGATCCAGCTCCAGGGCAAGGAGCTCAGTTACAACAACCTGATCGACCTGGAGGCCGCCCTGGCCACCGTGCGCGAGTTCGGCTACGGCCCTGCCGAGTCCCATAGCCCTTCCGATTCATCCGAGGAGGGCGCAGCTGTTCAAAGTGCAGCCGTGGTGGTGAAGCACACCAATCCCTGTGGCGTGGCCACGGGGGCCGATCCGGCCGGGGCCCTGGGCCGGGCGCTGGATGCCGATCGGGTGTCGGCCTTCGGCGGCATCGTCGCCCTCAATGGCCCGGTGGATGCCGCCGCGGCCAGCCAGCTCACCAGCCTGTTTTTGGAATGCGTGGTGGCGCCGGCCTTCAGTCCCGAGGCGCGCCAGTTGCTGGCGGCCAAGCCCAACCTGCGGCTGCTGGAACTGGCTCCGGCCGCCCTGGCCCTGGCCTCGGGGGTGCAGCTGCGCAGCCTGCTGGGCGGGCTGCTGGTGCAGGACCTCGATGACCAGCCGGTCCAGGAGGACGGCTGGCAGGTGGTGAGTGCCCGCCAGCCCAGTGCCGCCGAACGCGACGACCTGCGCTTCGCCTGGCGGCTGGTGCGCCACGTGCGCTCCAACGCCATCGTGGTGGCCGCCGCGGGTCAGAGCCTGGGGATTGGCGCCGGTCAGATGAACCGGGTCGGCTCGGCCCGCCTGGCCCTCGAGGCGGCCGGGGAGCGGGCCCAGGGAGCCGTGTTGGCCAGCGATGGCTTCTTCCCCTTCGATGACACGGTGCGGCTAGCGGCCTCCCATGGCATTACGGCCGTGATCCAACCGGGCGGCAGCATGCGCGATGGCGACTCGATCAAGGCCTGCGATGAGCTCGGCCTGGCGATGCTGACCACCGGTCGGCGCCACTTTCTGCACTAGGGCCTGCATTAAGCCCTGCCTTGAGTCCCGCCCTAGGCCCTGGCTTAGCCCTTGGCTTAGCCCTGCCTACGTCCTGAACGGGGTCCTGGCTGGCGCCGCCCGGGCAGGGCGGTCTGGGCGGGCAGTAGCTTCGCTTCCATTGCCGAGTCTCCCCGATGCCGGACGCCCTCGCCTTCAATCTCAACTTCCTCCATCCGCTGATGATGTGGGGGCTGCTGGCCCTGTCGGGCTATTCGATGTTTCTTGGCATCAAGGCCAAGAAAACCCGCACCGCCACCCCGGAAGAGCGCAAGGCCTTGATCAAGGGCCAGTACGGCAGTCGCCACTTCCAGATCGGCAGCATCGTTTTGGCCGTGATGGTGCTCGGCACCTTCGGCGGCATGGCCGTCACCTACCTCAATAACGGCAAGTTGTTTGTGGGTCCCCACCTGCTGGTGGGGATCGCCATGACCTGTCTGATCGCCCTTGCTGCCTCCTTGATCCCGCTGATCCAGAAGGGCAACCTGATCGCCCGCAAGATCCATGTGGGCCTGAACATGGGCCTGATGACCCTGTTCCTCTGGCAGGCCGTCACCGGCATGCAGATCGTCAACAAGATCTGGACGAGCCGCAGCTGAGCTGGCTTTAGGGGGCAAGCCGGAGGGTCCGGTCCACCTGGTTGGACCGGACCTTGCCCCTGGAGCCGGTGCCCCCCCAACGCCAGGGGCCCCAAGCGAGTGGCCTAGAACTGGGCGCGCTTGCGCGGCGGGCAGTCCAGGTTGTGGCAGGCGTGGAAGTCTTCCTGCACCTTCCAGGTGAGCTTGCGGGACACCTGGCGCACGATCTGGCGCAGCAGGTGGTCGCCGCTGCTCTGAACCAGGCTTTCCGGCAGCAGGGTGATGACGCTAGGCAGCTTGATCCACACGCTCAGGTCGAGTTCCCAGCGCACCAGGGTCAGGGCCGCATCGTCGCCCGGCTGGTCGAGCCGCAGGGAGGCGTTGAACTCCACGTCGTAGAGCTCCAGGAGCTTGCTCTCGCCGGCGGCCTGGGGCACGGTCACGATGCGGTAAACCCCGGCGCTCTGGGGCAGCAGTTCCAGGCCAATGGTGGGTTCCACCTCAAAGCCGAAGTTGCCGAAGCGCCCCAGGGTGAGTACATAACCATTGCGGCCGAGCGGATCAACCCGCATCGGTGCCGCGCAGCGGCGGAACCAGCCCTCATGGCGGTCCAGATAGGCCTCCACCGTGGCTGCCGGCGCCCCCATCTCCATGAGGTCGCTGAAATGGCTGCTGTAGCAGCGCAGCTTCGGGTCGGCGCTGTCGCGCAGCAGACCCGGGAGCTCAGCGGCGGCACTCGGAGGGGAGAGTGAGGTGGTCAAAGGGATTGCAGACTCCTCAACGCCCGCAGGCGCAATCGATGAACCAATGTAAAGCCAGGGCCTGATTGGCTTGGCAGCAAATGCGACAGCGCCAGTGGGGATCTTGGTTCTGGCTGATTGCCAGGGTCTGGCTTGGCGCTCGGTGTCAGTTGGCGCTCAAATCCATCAGGCGATGGATCACATCCTCCACGACCCGGTCCGGGGTGGAGGCGCCGGAGGTGATCCCCACCCGCAGGGGACCGGCTGGCAGGAAGGGCTCCAGGAGCTCCAGCTCGGCGCCAAGCGGCTTGTGCTCGATGCGGTTGCCCGGTCCGATCCGCTCGGGCGTGTCGATGTGGAAGGAGCGGATGCCGCGGCTTTCGGCGATTTCCTGCAGGTGGGTGGTGTTGGAGGAGTTGTAGCCGCCGATCACCACCATCAGGTCGAGCGGTTCGTCCACCAAGGAGAACATGGCGTCCTGGCGCTCCTGGGTGGCATCACAGATCGTGTTGAAGGCCAAGAAGTGCTCCTGGAGCTCCTGGGGGCCGTAGCGGCGCAACATGGTGCGCTCGAACAGTCGGCCAATTTCCTCTGTTTCGCTCTTGAGCATGGTGGTCTGGTTGGCAACGCCGATGCGCACCAGGTCCCGGTCGGGATCGAAGCCTGGCGAGCAGGCCCGGGCAAAACGGTCCATGAAGGCGTCCCGATCCAGGGCCGATCCAGTGCTGTCTCCGGCTGGGTTGGCCCCAGCAGCGTCGCCCGTGCCGCTGGCGAGGATGTAGTCGCTCACCATCTGGGCTTCCGCTAGGTCGAGCACCACCAGGTAGGTGCCGGCAAAGGAGCTGGTGGCGAGGGTTTCCTCGTGCTTCACCTTGCCGTGAATGATCGAGGTGAAGGCATGCTTTTTGTGCTTCTCCACCGTGTTCCACACCTTGGAGACCCAGGGGCAGGTGGTGTCCACGATGTGGCAGCCGCGCTCGTTGAGCAGCTGCATCTCCTGCACGGTGGCGCCAAAGGCCGGCAGGATTACTACGTCGCCGTTGGCCACATCGGAAAAGTCCTTCACCCCTTCCTCCACCGGGATGAACAGCACATCCATCTCGCGCAGATGGTGGTTCACTGAGGGGTTATGGATGATCTCGTTGGTGATCCACAGCCGTTCGGTGGGGTAGTGGCGCCGGGTTTCGTAGGCCATGGCCACGGCCCGCTCCACGCCCCAGCAGAAGCCGAAGGCCTCGGCCAGCTTGACGCTCAGGCGCCCGTGCTCGAGGGCGTAGCCGTTTTCGCGGATCTTGGCGACCAAATCGCTCTGGTAGGCCTGCTCCAGGCTGCCGGCCACCTCTTCAGCGCGGCCGAAGCCCCGGCGGTTGTAGCGCTCCGAGTGGTGCAGCGATCGCTTGAAGGCATGGGTATCCACAGGGCTGATCACGGCTTGCGGCAACTCTATGGGGCCCGGCTGACCGGCTGCCGGTCCCAGCGCTCAGACCTTCCCCTAGTCCTTAACCCGCAGGGCGCTCGCCCGCCTGGGCCCCCTGGCCGCAAGCCCGAGCCCATGCACCGGGCCAAACAAAAGCCCCCGGTAGGAACCGGGGGCTAGGGGGGGCCCTGGTGGGGCGAAGCTGAAATGCCCAGGCTCAGGCTTCAGATCGCCGCATCACCCCGTTCGCCGGTGCGGATGCGGATGGCGGTTTCCACGGGCATCACGAAGATCTTGCCGTCGCCGATCTCGCCGGTGCGAGCTGCTGCGGTGATCGCTTCGATCGCCGATTCCACCTTCTCGTCAGTCACCACAACGGTGAGTTTCACCTTCGGCAGGAAGTCGACGGTGAATTCATTGCCGCGATAGCGCTCCACTTGACCCTTCTGGCGGCCGAAACCGCGGGCCTCACAAACGGTGAGACCAACAACATCAACGGCAACCAGAGCCGTTTTGACGGCATCGAGTTTGGAGGGACGAATGAGTGCGGTGATTTGTTTCATGGGTGCCTCAGTACGTCATTGGATCGTAGGCCTCTTCGCCGTGGGCGACGAAGTCAAGGCCGCGCTCCTCATCTTCAGGGGTGACCCGTAGGCCCACCACGGCCCCGACCACCCAGAGAATGATCGCGGTGCCCAGGCCAACGAATCCGTAGGTGAGGACCACCGCTTCCAGCTGGGCAATGCACAGGGCTCCATTGCCACCGGAGGCAAGGATCTCGGCCGATTTGGGGAAGTAATCGGCAGGAACCAGGGCTGGCACGGCCAGGGCTCCGGTGAGGATGGCGCCAACGGTGCCACCGACGCCGTGGACCATGAAGGCATCGAGGGAATCATCGAGTTTGATCGATGACTTGACCTGAACAGCGATGAAGCAGGCTGCGCCTGTGGCAGCACCAATCAAAAGGGCTTGGGGCATGTAGACGAAACCGGCTGCAGGGGTAATCCCTACGAGGCCAGCAACGGCTCCAGTGGCGGCACCGACAGCAGTTGGTTTGCCATCTTTGAACCACTCAATCAGGCACCAGGCCAGCATGGCCGCAGAGGCGGAAGCGGTGGTGGTGAGGAAGGAGAGGCCAGCGCCCTTGGCGGCGAAGTAGCTGGCGCCGTTGAAGCCAAACCAACCAAACCAGAGCAGGCCGGCACCCAGCAGGATGAAGGGAACGTTGTGGGGAGGACGCTTGCTTTCGGGGAAGTTGGTGCGGGGACCAACAATCGCTGCGGAAACAAGGGCAGCCACACCAGCGGCAATGTGAACCACGGTGCCACCAGCGAAATCGATGGCGCCGATCTCACCAAAGGGACCGATGTAGCCGCCACCCCAGACCATGTGGCACATGGGGCAGTAGATGAAAATGCTCCAGAGCAGCGAGAACCAGAACCAGGCCTTGAAGTTGATGCGCTCAACCACTGCGCCGGAAATCAGGGCCGGGGTGATGATCGCAAACATGCCCTGGAAGAGGGCAAAGGAGGTAGCGCTGATGTTGAAGCCGTCGGCGAGGGGGGCTGAGCCATCAGGGCCGCCCACCCCGTTGAGCCACATGAACTCAAGACCGCCAATGAAGGGGCTCTTGAAGCTGAGGCCAAAGGAGAGGCTGTAGCCGATCACGACCCAGGCCACCCCGATGAGCCCCATCAGGAAGAAGCTCATCATCATCGTGTTGAGCACGTTCTTGGCGCGCGTGAAGCCGCCGTAGAAGAACGCCAGACCTGGGGTCATCAACAGCACCAGGGCCGACCCCATCAACATCAGCAGGGTGTCGGCGCCGTCGGTGACCGCCTTGGCTAGGGCCGCATGGGCGGAGCCGGCCATCAGGGGGACAAGACCGGCGCCAGCAGCCAGCAGGATCACGGCATAGCGCCGCAGTTGGGGCTCCTGAACCCCGGCTAGGAGCCGGAGGCGGAATTGGTCGAAGGTGGCAAGCGGTGTTGGTCCACCGCCCGCCATCGGGGCGTGAGTCATGAAGGGGATAGGCCTCTTCGGTTATCGCCCAGTACCTTCCCCGCATGTGGTGGCTTGATCTGTATCGAGATGTACCAAATCTAGAGTTAGCTCCTGGGGAGGTGTCTTTCAGCTGTGGTGTTGAACCGCCGCCAGGCCCCGCCAATGAATGGCCGTGGCCGAGAAGCCATAGACGCAGGGCAGCACCTCCACCCCGGCCTCAAGGGCCTGGCGGAATAGCTCGCCGTAGCGGCGATCGGCCTGGTCGCCGGGCGCAAAGCGACTCACATCGGCGCGGCTGAGGCAGGGCACCAGCACGGCCCGGGCGTCAGGCAGCAGGGCGGTGAGCTCCTCCAGGTGTTTCTGGCCTCGCTCGGTGACCGTGTCGGGGAACAGGGCCAACTCGCCGGTGGTCCAGGTGGTGTTTTTCACTTCCAGGTAGATCGGCCGCGGGTCGGCGTTGGCGGCGCTGGGGCTAAGCAGCAGGTCAATGCGGCTGCGGCGATTCAGCCCGTAGGGCACCTCGGCGCGGATCGCCTCGATCGGCCCTAGCCAGGGCTCCAGCAGGCCCGCTGCAATCGTGGCCTTCACCAAATGGTTGGGGAGGGCCGTGTTGATGCCCACCCAGAGCGGCTCGCCTGCGGCGCCGATCACTTCGGCCTGCTCCCAGGTCCAGGCCAGCTTGCGGGTGGGGGAGGGGGCGTGGCGAAGGCGCACCCGGCCGCCGGGATGGAGCACGCCGGTCATCGGGCCGGTGTTGGGGCAGTGGGCCGTCACAACCTCGCCGCTGGCCAGCTCCACATCGGCCAGGAAGCGCTTGTAGCGCTTCACCAGCACCCCCTCCACAAGCCCCTCCAGGGGCCAGACCAGCTCCCCTAGACCCGCCATCAAGGTGGACGCTGGCTCCGCGCTAGGGGCTTGGGCTGGGCTTGGGGCCGTCGGGGGCATGGGGGAGCCGGCTGGAGCCGGCTTGCTGTCCGGCGGATCGGCCCATGGTGGCGTGCGCCCGGACGGGAGAATCGGCGCCAGTGAATGGCCGCGGCCCGATCGGATGGCGAAATCCCTGCGCCGCATTGCCCTGGTGGTGGCCGTGGCGACGGCCCTCAGCAAGGTGGCCGGCCTGGTGCGGCAGACGGCGATCGCCGCCGCCTTCGGCGTTGGCATCGTCTACGACGCCTACAACTACGCCTACGTCCTGCCCGGCTTTCTGTTGGTGCTGCTGGGGGGCATCAACGGTCCCTTCCATAGCGCCATGGTGAGTGTGTTGGCGCGGCGGCCCCGGGAGGAGGGGGCCCACGTGCTGGCCACGATCAACACCTTGGTGGGGGTGGCTCTAGTGGGCGTCACCGTGTTGCTGGTGGTGGCCGCCGATCCGCTGATCACCCTGGTGGGCCCCGGGCTCGATGGACCCCGCCATGCCATCGCCGTGCTCGAGCTGCGCTGGATGGCACCGATGGCCCTGCTGGCGGGCCTGATTGGCCTCGGCTTTGGCGCCCTCAATGCCGCCGATGAGTTCTGGTTGCCCTCGGTGAGTCCCCTGCTCTCGAGCCTGGCCGTGATCGCTGGCCTGGGCCTGCTCTGGTGGCAACTCGGACCGGCGATCGCCCTACCGGAGAAGGCCGTGCTGGGGGGGGCGGTGCTGGCGGGCAGCACCCTGCTCGGTGCCCTGTTGCAGTGGTTGATCCAGTTGCCGGCCCTGGCCCGCCAGGGGTTGCACCAGTTCTCGCTGTCTTGGGATTGGCGCCATCCGGGCGTGCAGGAGGTGCTGAAGGTGATGGGCCCGGCCACCCTCTCCTCGGGGATGCTGCAGATCAACGTGTTTACCGATCTGTTCTTCGCCAGCGGCATCGTTGGCGCCGCGGCCGGCCTGGGCTACGCCAACCTGCTGGTGCAGACGCCCCTGGGCCTGCTCTCCAACGTGTTGTTGGTGCCGCTGCTGCCGGTGTTTGCCCGGCTCACGGCCCCCGGCGACAGGTCGGAGCTGGTGACCCGCATCCGCCAGGGCCTGATGGCTTCCAGCGCCACGATGCTGCCCCTCGGCGCCCTGATGGTGGCCCTGGCGGAACCGATCGTCGGCTTGGTCTATGAGCGCGGCGCCTTCGACGTCCAGGCGGCCCGGCTGGTGGGGGGCCT
The DNA here is from genome assembly GCA_945861595.1 of Synechococcus sp. UW140. Taxonomy (GTDB): domain Bacteria; phylum Cyanobacteriota; class Cyanobacteriia; order PCC-6307; family Cyanobiaceae; genus BAIKAL-G1. Next base: position 55,223 of record CAMAVE010000003.1, on the reverse strand, counting down.
GCTGATGGCCTACGGCGTGGGCATGCCGGCCTATCTGGGCCGCGATGTGCTGGTGCGCGTGTTCTATGCCCTCGGCGATGGCACCACCCCGTTTCGGTTCTCGATGGCGGGCATCGGCCTGAATGTGGTGTTCGACTGGTTGCTGGTGGGCGGACCGACCCCTTGGGGGCTCCAGCTGCCGGCCTTGAATTTCGGGGCGCCGGGCCTGGTGCTCGCCACCGTGGCGGTGAACGTGATCACCTGCCTACTGCTGCTTCTGGCCCTGCAGACGCGTCTTGGGGGCCTGCCCCTGCGCCGCTGGGGCCGCGACAGCCTGCTGTTGCTCGGCTCGGCCGTTCTCGGTGGCCTGGTCGCCTGGCTCGTTGCCAGCACGGTGCCTTGGCCGGCGGGGCTGGTGGGCAAGGTGCTCAATTGCGGCCTCAGCGGCGGGCTGGGCCTGGGCGCTTACGGGCTACTGGCCTCGGCCGCCGGGGTCCAGGAGGCGCGCCAGTTCACGGTTCAGATCCGTCGCCAGCTGGCCCAGCGGCTCAAGCCCCGGGCCTGAGGCCTGTTTTGCTGGCTGTAGCTCAGGTGACCTCGCCGGTTTAGGACCCCACCTGCCGCTCCTCCCGGACATGCACCGGGATCTCCAAGTGGTTGCGTCCCAGCAGCTTGGGTCCTTCGATCGAGAGGATCCGCGCTTCGATGCCGAAATCCTTAAAGGCCGTTTCCAGCTCCTGGATCAGGGCCTTCTCCACCTGGGCTTCGGCATCAACCACCTTGCCGATTAGGCGGCTGCCCAGGGGGCCGATCCGCTGACGCATCACCTCGCGGGCGTTGGTGACCTCGATAACCAGCACTGGGCCACGGCAGCAGGGCCAAACCCTATCGGCCTGATCAAGCCCCGGCCTAAAGCTGTCATGACCTCGGCGTTTAAACCGGTTTAGCGGCTGTAGGGCTCGAGCAGATCCTCGAGATCCTGAAGTTGGCCCGGGGGGATCAGGCGGGCCAGGGGCAGGCGGCTGCTGCCGCCGCCAATGGGCACCTGCAGGGATTCGAGGGCCTGGCGGGCACAGACCGCGGCGCCCTGGTCGAGCCGGGCGGCACATTCAATCGCGAGCGGTTCGGCCAGGGCGGCATCGCCCAAGTAAAGGTGCCAGCCGCCGATCTGGATGTAGAGCCGATCGGCCAGTTCGGCGCTCAGTTCGCGGATGGCTTGGGGGCTCAGGGCCATGGAATCACCTGCCGCAGGGTTGTGCTCAGGATGGATCCTGGGGCTCGGGCTTGGGGCGTTGTTGCACCACAAGCAGCAGCTGCACGAACCAGATCAGGGCCCAGGTGTCCGTGAGCCAGCCCAGCTGGGGCCAGGGATGGCGCATCCCCTCCACAAACCACAGCCCGCTGTTCACCGCAGCGAACAGGCCGCCATGGAGGCAGAGATTGACGATGCGGGCGAAGTGCCGGTAGGTGGGGTCGGTGGGATCGGCGGGGCCGTACCAGCGGATCGGCATGGGTGGGTTCCGCAGACGGACAAGGGGTGTGGTCCGATTGTGGCCGTCCCCCGGGCTGGCTGCTTCCGAGCCGGCGGCGGGCAGGTTGACGGATGGGCCCTCCGTGGGCCAAGAATGGCAAGGTAAGCGCTTGTAGCTCAGCGGATTAGAGCATCTGACTACGGATCAGAGGGTCGGGAGTTCGAATCTCTCCAGGCGCGTTTTCAGTCAAAACCGTCCGTAAGGGCGGTTTTTTTTTGGCTTCTCGAACAGGTGGCTGCCGCTCGCTGCCCCATTTCTTACGATCCAACCAACCCAGCAGGCCTCCCATGGCGGACTCCAACGGCGTAACCCCCCAGGGGGCCCTGGCCAGCACCGATCCCGCCATCGCGGCCCTGATCTCGCGGGAATTGCTGCGGCAGCAGACCCACCTGGAGCTGATTGCCAGCGAGAACTTCACCTCCCCAGCGGTGATGGAGGCCCAGGGTTCGGTGCTCACCAACAAGTACGCCGAGGGCCTGCCCCACAAGCGCTATTACGGCGGCTGCGAACACGTGGACGCGATCGAGGAGTTGGCGATCGAGCGGGCCAAGCGCCTGTTTGGCGCCGCCTGGGCCAACGTGCAGCCCCACAGCGGCGCCCAGGCCAACTTCGCCGTGTTCCTGGCCCTGCTCCAGCCCGGCGACACGATCCTGGGCATGGACCTCTCCCATGGCGGCCACCTCACCCATGGCTCGCCCGTGAATGTGTCGGGTAAGTGGTTCAAGGCCGTCCACTACGGCGTCGATCCCGAGACCCAGCAGCTCAACTTCGGGCGCATCCGGGAGCTGGCCCTTGAGCACAGGCCCAAATTGATCATCTGCGGCTACTCCGCCTACCCCCGCACGATTGATTTCGCCGCCTTCCGCGCCATCGCCGATGAGGTGGGCGCCTACCTGCTGGCCGACATGGCCCATATCGCTGGCCTGGTGGCGGCGGGCGTGCATCCGAGCCCCCTGCCCCATTGCCATGTGGTCACCACCACCACCCACAAGACCCTGCGGGGGCCCCGCGGCGGCCTGATCCTCTGCCATGACGCCGAGTTCGGCCGCCAGTTCGACAAGGCCGTGTTCCCCGGCAACCAGGGCGGTCCCCTGGAGCATGTGATCGCCGCCAAGGCGGTGGCCTTCGGCGAAGCCCTGCAGCCCGCCTTCATCACCTACAGCCAGCAGGTGGTGGCCAATGCCCAGGCCCTGTCCAGCCGTATCCAGGAGCGGGGCATCGCCGTGGTGTCCGGCGGCACGGATAACCACATCGTGTTGCTGGATCTCCGTTCGATCGGCCTCACCGGCAAGGCGGCGGACCTGCTCGTCAGTGGCGTCAACATCACGGCCAACAAGAACACCGTGCCGTTCGACCCCGAGTCACCCTTCGTGACCAGTGGTTTACGGCTCGGCAGCGCCGCGATGACCACCCGCGGATTTGACGAGGACGCCTTCAAAGAGGTGGCCGATGTGATCGCCGATCGCCTGCTCAATCCCAGTGATGATGCGATCGAGCTGCGCTGCCGCCAACGGGTGGCGGCCCTGTGCGAGCGCTTCCCCCTCTATGGCGGTCAACGCCAGTTGCAACCGGCTTGAGCCTGGCCCGGGCTGCAGGACGCAGCTGATTAAGCTGGTTATCAACGTCCGTCTCCAGCCGGCAGTTCTCCCCATGGAGCGACCGTGACGATTACCAGCAGTCCGGTCATTGCTGCCCTGGTCACCTTTGCCAGCTCGGCCCTGGTCACCACTGCGGTGGTGCCGATGGTGCGGCGGGCCGGCCTGCGTTGGGGCCTGATTGATCGGCCCGATTCCCGCAAGCAGCACACCACCCCGATGGTGCGCCTTGGCGGCATCGGCATCGTGGCTGGCTTTGCCTTCACCCTCGCCCTGGTGTGGGGTCTGGGCTGGTTTGGCAGCCTCGAGCCCGCCAAGGACCGGCTGATCTGGACGACCCTTGAAGGGGCCCTTTTCTTTTTCCTGATCGGCCTGGCCGATGACCTTCTGGCCCTGCCGCCCCTGCCGCGGCTGGCGGGTCAGGTGGCGGTGGCGGTGTGGGCCTGGAGCCAGGGCGTGCGGATCGGCGCCATTGATCTGCCGCTGGAATTTCTGCAGATCAGTCCGGATGCGCCGCTGGTGTTGCCCGAGCCCCTCAGTCTGCTGGCCACGGTGATTTGGCTGGTGGGCATTACCAACGCCATCAACTGGCTGGATGGTCTCGATGGCTTGGCGGCCGGGGTGGCGGGCATCGCCGCCGTCGGGCTGGTGTCGGTGAGCTTCAGCCTGCACCAGCCGGCCGCCGGCATCCTGGCGGCGGCCCTGGCCGGCTCCTGCTTCGGCTTCCTGCGCCACAACTTCAACCCAGCCCTGATCTTCATGGGCGACGGGGGCTCCTATTTCCTCGGTTTTGCCCTGGCGGCGATCAGCATCGTCGGCCCGGCCAAGGGCCTGACCACGGTGAGTTTGGTGCTGCCTTTGTTGATCCTTTCGTTGCCCCTGGCCGACATGTCGGCCGTGATCATGGGGCGCCTCAGCGCCGGCCGCTCCCCCTTCCATCCCGATCGCCGCCACCTGCACCACCGCCTCCTGCGGGCGGGCTTCAGCCATCGCCGCACGGTGGTGCTGATCTATGCCTTCACCCAGTGGCTCGCCTCGTTGGCCCTGGTGGTGGCCAATGCCGAAATGCGGTTCCTCTGGCTGGGGCTTGCCACGTCGGTGCTGATTGCGGTGGTGGTGGCCTGTCACCGCAGCCTGGAGCGGGACCGGGCCAGCGAGCTTGAGGCTGGGGCTTCACCAGCCCAGGTTCAACCTGACGCCGGCGCGGCCCTGGAGGCAAGCAAGGCCACAGCCAGCCGCGGGGATGGCCCCCTTGGCTGAGCCATCGCCCGAACCTTGGCCTGCAGCGCCAGCCCCCTCCATGGGCGCCGGGGCGGAAATCCTTTGCATCGGCACCGAGTTGCTGCTGGGCACGATCACCAACGGCAATGCCCGCTGGCTAGCCGAGGAACTGGCGGCCCTGGGGGTGCCCCATTTCCGTCAGGGCGTGGTGGGCGACAACCGCGAGCGCCTGATCGGCCAGCTGCGCGAGGCGGCGGGCCGCTGCCAGCTGTTGATCACCACCGGCGGCCTCGGTCCCACCCCCGACGACTTGACCACCGAAGCGATCGCCGCGGCCTTTGGTGCCCCCCTGGTGGAGCAGGCCGAGGTCTGGGCCGATATCCAGGCAAAAATGGCCGCCCGCGGGCGGGTGGCATCACCGAGCAACCGCAAACAGGCCCTGCTGCCGCAAGGGGCTGAGCTGTTGCCCAATCCCACCGGCACCGCTCCCGGCATGATCTGGAGCCCCACGCCGCTCGAACCGGGATTCCCGATCTGCCCAGGCTTCACCGTGATCACCTTCCCGGGGGTGCCCAGCGAACTGCGGACCATGTGGGCAGCCACGGCCGTGCCCTGGTTGCGCCAGGCGGGCCTGGCCCAGGGTGTGTTTGCCAGCCGCCTGTTGCGCTTTTGGGGGGTGGCCGAATCGAGCTTGGCCGAATCGGTCGCCGATCTCCTGGCCTTGGAGAACCCCACCGTGGCGCCCTATGCCGGCGCCGGCGAGGTCAAGCTGCGCATCACCGCCCGGGCCGATACGCCAGCCGCTGCCCAGGCCTTGCTGGTGCCGGTGGAGGCGGAGCTGCGCCAGCGCACCGGCTGCAAGTGTTACGGCGCCGATGGGGATTCGCTCGCCTCGGTGGTGATCGATCGCCTGCGCCAACGGGGCGAAACCCTGGCGGTGGCGGAGTCGTGCACCGGCGGTGGCCTCGGTGCGGCCCTGGCGGCCGTGCCGGGGGCGTCCGATGTGTTTCTGGGGGGCGTGATTGCCTACGCCAACGCGGTGAAGCAGGACCTGCTTGGGGTGCCGGCCGACCTGCTGGCCAGCCATGGAGCCGTGAGTGACCCCGTGGCCCGTGCCATGGCCGCAGGGGTTCAGCGCCTGACCGGCGCCACCTGGACGATCGCCGTGACCGGGATTGCGGGTCCGGCCGGGGGCAGTGCCGAAAAGCCGGTGGGCACGGTTTACATGGCCGTGGTTGGGCCTGCAGCCCCTGCCACCGCTGACGAAGGCCAGTCGGGACTGTGGCAAGCCGGTGCCACGCGGGGGCGGGCCTGGACCCAGGCGGTGGGCGCCGGCGAAGCCCTCAATCGCCTGCGCCTGCGGCTTGACGCCCTGGCGGCGGATTCCTCACCAGATGGCCAGCAGGCTCAGTTTTAGGCTGTTTTCCAGATTGGGGAACGTTCTTGAGCGCCGGCACCCTTTACGACAAGGTTTGGGATCTGCACCGGGTCGCCGAGCTTCCCGGTGGGTCTACCCAGCTGTTTATCGGCCTGCATCTCATCCATGAGGTGACCACGCCCCAGGCCTTTGCTGGCCTGCGCGACCTCGGCCTCGGCGTGCTCCATCCCGAGCGCACCGTGGCCACGGTCGACCACATCGTGCCGACCACCTCCCAGGCGCGGCCCTTCGCCGACCCCCTGGCCGAAGCGATGCTCGAGACCCTCGAGCGCAATTGCGCCGACTACGGCATCACCCTCCATGGCCTCGGTAGTGGCCGCCAGGGGATCGTGCATGTGATCGCCCCCGAACTGGGGCTCACCCAGCCCGGCATGACGGTGGCCTGCGGCGATTCCCACACCTCCACCCACGGCGCCTTTGGTGCGATCGCCTTTGGCATCGGCACCAGCCAGGTGCGCGATGTGCTGGCCAGCCAAAGCCTGGCCATGGCCAAGCTCAAGGTGCGCCGCATTTGGGTGAACGGCCAGCTGCAGCGCGGCGTCTACGCCAAGGACCTGGTGCTGCATGTGATCCGCAGCCTCGGGGTAAAGGCTGGCGTGGGCTACGCCTACGAATTTGCTGGCCCGGCCATCGACGCCCTCTCGATGGAGGAGCGCATGACCCTCTGCAACATGGCGATCGAGGGCGGCGCCCGCTGCGGCTACGTCAACCCTGACGCCACCACCTTTGCCTACCTGGTGGGCCGCCCCTATGCGCCCGCCGGCGCGGCCTGGGAGCGGGCGGTGGCCTGGTGGCAAAGCCTGGCCAGCGGCGCCGATGCGGTGTTTGACGACCAGGTGGACTTTGATGCCACCACGATTGCGCCCACCATCACCTGGGGGATTACGCCAGGCCAGGGCATCGGTGTGGATGAGGCGGTACCCAGCCTCGAGCAGACCGAGCCCGATGAGCGGCCGATCGCCGAGGAGGCCTACCGCTACATGGACCTGGCCCCGGGCACGCCGATCGCCGGGCTGGCCGTGGATGTCTGCTTCATCGGTAGCTGCACCAACGGCCGCCTCAGCGACCTCCAGGCCGCGGCGGCCGTGGCCAAGGGCCGCCAGGTGGCAGCAGGGATCACGGCCTTTGTGGTGCCGGGGTCGGAGCAGGTGGCCGCCGCCGCCGAGGCCGAGGGGCTGGATGTGGTGTTCCGGGAGGCTGGCTTCCAGTGGCGTGAACCGGGCTGCTCGATGTGCCTGGCAATGAACCCGGACCGGCTCGAAGGCCGCCAGATCAGCGCCAGTTCCAGCAACCGCAACTTCAAGGGTCGCCAGGGCTCCGCCACCGGCCGCACCCTGTTGATGAGTCCGGCCATGGTGGCAGCTGCCGCCGTGTCGGGCCATGTGGCCGATGTGCGCCTGCTGCTCAACCCCTGACCGCTTGGGCCAAGACCCTGCGGCGCTTTGACCGCCGCTCGGTCGTTTAGGTCTGACCCGCTCGCCGCCCATCCTGTCCTGCCCGTCCGATCGCCGATCTCGCCATGACCAGCGCTGCCCTTGCGTCCGCCCTGCCCGCTGGGCCCATCATCCAGGTCAACGGCCGCGCCCTGGTGCTGCGCGGCGATGACATCGACACCGATCGGATCATCCCGGCCCGCTTCCTCAAGTGCGTCACCTTTGATGGTCTCGGTCAACAGGTGTTCGCCGACGACCGGATCGAGCTCCAGGGCGCCCATCCCTTCGACCGGCCCGACCACCAGGGGGCGCGCCTGCTGCTGGTGAACCGTAATTTCGGCTGCGGCTCCAGCCGCGAACACGCTCCCCAGGCGCTGATGCGTTGGGGGATTCGCGCCGTAGTTGGCGAGAGTTTCGCTGAAATCTTCTATGGCAACTGCCTGGCGCTGGGCATCCCCTGCCTCACCGCCTCCCACGACCTGATGCTGGCGATCCAGGCGGCGGCCGCGGCCGACCCTGCCGCCGAGTTTGAGTTGGAGGTTGCATCCGCCCGCCTGCGCTCCAGCCAGCCAGAGACCAGCTGGCAGCTTGAGTTGCCCGCGGGGCCCCGCCAGATGCTCAGCACCGGCCAGTGGGATGGCACCGGCCAGCTGGTCGCCAATGGCGCGGCCCTGGCGGCCACGGCCGCCCGCTTGCCTTACATGAATAATTTTCCTGGCTGATTTGCTAACGCACTAATGAGTTGAATGCTGGTTGGGTAAATTCGCAGATTGATCAACTCGGATCAAGCTTGATCTCATTTTCTTGCTTGTGCCTCGATGCCCTCAGAAGGGCCTGTCGCGGGCACTCTGGGCCGTGCTGGGTTGGTAGGGAACGAAGGGTACGCCGGTGCCATCGAAGTTGAAATCGTGCAGCTTCACGCGGATGCCGCCGAGCTGTTCGTAGGGGCTGTAATAAATTCCCAGCTCATAGGAGCGCCGCTGCCAACGAAGTTCCACGTAGGAGCCGGTGACATTGCCGTAGTAGGGGGAGTTGGGGTCGATGTTCATGCCAATGCCGCCGTTGAACACCAGCGGTCCAGCGATCTGCTGGGTGAGGCCAACGCCGATCGTGCCCAGATCCACCAACTGGTCAAAACTCAAGGGGCTTTGGCCCGTGCGGCGGGTTCCGCCGCCCGTGATCGTGATCTGGGTGTAATCGAGGAAGGGTTTGGTGAAATGCCCCAGGGTTAGGGTGGGACCCCCAGAAATACTGTAGGAGTTCTGTACATTGCCGTTGCTGTAGTTGAACAGGCTCAGGCTTAGGTTTGTGCTGAGGCTCAGGCCTGGCACGATCGCCACTGGTGAATAGAGATAGGTGTTAGCTAGACTCGGGTCAAGGGATTGGCCAGTCCAGATCGGCAAAGAACTATTGAGCGAGGCGAACAAGCTGCTGCGGGAGAAGCTGCCGGTGGTGGTGCTCTCAAACAGGTTGCCCTGGAAGGTTCCGTAGGCAATCCGGGCATAGTAATTGTTGCGGATGGCACCCAGGTTGGGGAGGTTTTTGGTCTGATCTAGGGAGATGCCAATGGCTGAATAGATGTCCTGTTCGCCAAGGGAGCCATTCCAGATGCGGTAGCGATAGGCCCCAAACAGGCGCGTCGTGATCTCGCCCAGCAGGGGCAGGGTGATGGGGCGATTCAGTTCACCCCAGCTGCGGGTGCCGTTGGCGAAGTTGCTGGGATCGAGGGTGGAGGCGTTGAAGTTGACATCGCTGTTGAAACCCAGCAGGGGACCGCGCAGCTTGGCCACCACGCCAAACAAATCGCCAATGCGGGTGGGTTGGCTGCTGGGGGCATTGCCCGCCGGCTGGCCCGGCAGCACGTAGCTGGTGGTGCTGCCATTGAGGGCCCGTTGCGCCATGAACTGGGGCTGAAGTTCCAGCGTGGCGCGAGCTCCTAGCTTGATCGGTTTGAGGTTGTTGCCGATATAAAAACCGTTGCGGTCGGTGCCATCGCTGGCGAGCACCCAGCGGTTGTCTACGTCTTTTTTCTTCTTGAAGACCTGGTTGCGATTGAGGGGGATGGGCAGGCGATCTTCGAGGATCAGGCGGTTGCGCTTCGCCTGGATCACCGTGTCGCCATTGGCCAGCAGGCGGGCCTCAACCCCTTCGGCATCCACCCAGGACTGGGCTGGTGTGAACGGATCGTTGCTGAGGGCAGCCCGATCGGCGCGCCAGCCTTCTGGGGTGAGGGTCAAGGTGGCAGCCTGGAAGCGCCAGCGGCTCACCATGCCGCTGACCAGCTGGGTGTTGCTGGTGGTGCGAACCGAGAGGATCTGGGGGGGCCTAACCCCCCCGTAGGTGTTCACTTCTGTTGGGGTGGTGTAAGTGCTTGTCGTCCCTTGCTGTCTCTGGAGCGAGAAGCTGCCGCGGTAGTTGAGGGCGGTGATGCGCTGATCCACGCTGGCGTCAATCGCTTGCTGGCGCTGGGCTTCGGCCTGGGCCGGCGCTAGCTGCGTTGGGGCAGGGCCGCTGCTTGGGGCCGCAGGGGCGGGGGCCAGGCCCTGGCCGGGCGGCCCCATGGCCACATCATTGAGGAGCTCGCCCAGGGGTTTCGGCCGGACCCGGTTGCCCCGGCCTGGATCGTTGCAGCCCAGGGGTGGCGCCATCGCCAGCGATTGGCGGGGAGCGGGGGATGAGCCGAAGCGATAGCGCAGGCCAATCAGATAGGCGTTGCTGCCCTCCGACACGCCGCTGTAGGTGCCGTAGGCGCCGGAGCGGTGGTGCACCCGGCCCACCAAAGACCATTGGGGCGCCACCAGCGCTTCGATTTCAAAACCCAGGTAGTTCAGGAACTGGGTGTAGTTCTGGCGGAAGGTTTTCTCGTAGTTGCTCGGCTCGCTCAGCCAGCTCACCCCCTGGACAAACCCCAGGCTCAGCCAGGGTTGCACCCAGAGGCGGATCCCCAGGCCGGTGGTGAGTTCGCCGAAGCTCTGGGCAGGGGAATTGGCATATTTGACGCTTTGGTTGAATTCGCCGCCCGCCTGCTCCAGGGCGCCATGGCCCAACAGGTTGCTGTCCCATTCCAGGGCCACGGGGCCGGCATCGATCAGGCGCTTGTTAAAGCCGATGCCCAGTTCGTATTCGGGCCGCAGTCGCCCCTTGAATTGGAACGTTTCACCGAAGTTGGAATCGATGCTCTTGCCGCCCCAGAGGGTCACGGCCAGGGGATAGGGGTGCCAGTTGGGGATCGGCGGCAGCAGGGGCTGGCAGGCCATGGAGAGGGCCTGGGGCGCCAGGGCCACCGGCGGCATGCGCCAGTCGCTGATCGCTAGGGGGCGGACCGTGGCGGCTTCGCTGCGGTAGCCCTCCACCCCGGGAGTGGGGTTCAGCCCAGCCGGGGCCAAGGGTTGGCGATCTAGGGCCTGCAGCGCTTGGGCCCCGGGGAGGGGTTTGGGGCTGGCGCTCTGGGGTGCTGAGCTGCTGGTCGCCGGGGCTGGGCCGCCATCGGCCACGGCAAAGCTGGCCTGGCGATTCAGCAGCGGATCCGGGTTCTCCCAGTAGCTGAGGGGCAGGAGGGCCCCTCTGGGCTGGCGTGCCAGGTCGAAATCAGACTCGGCGGATTCGAGGTCGAGCACCCCGTAGACATCCTCCAGCTCCCCTTCGGCCTGGATCAGGTTGAAGCGCAGGCGGCTGGCCTGGAGGTACTGACGGCCGCGTTGGAAGCGCACGCTGCCGCTGGCATAGACCGTGCGGCTTGTGGGGTCGAATTCGAGGCGATCGGCCAGCAGGCGGCCGCCATTGAGCAGGGCCTTGACCTGGCCCGTGGCGACGAACCGGTTGAGCTGCAGGTCGAAGCCTTGCTGATCGGCCTGCAACTCCAGTTCCAGGGGCGGGGCCTGCCCAGGGCTGGCCTGGCTGAGGGGGCGGCCAGGTTGGTCGGCAGGTTTTGCGGCCGGTTGGGATTGGCTTGGGGCTTGGGCTTGGACCGGGGCCGACGGGGTCAGGGCCTGGGCCCTAGGGGCTGCGGGTGCCTGGGTTCCTGCCGTGCCCGGTTGAGGGGCTGCGGCAATGGGGGTCAGTGGCTCAGCGCCTGCTGGTGGCAGGGCCACCAGCAGGGCCGATCCCATCGCCGCAAATGTCCAACGAGACAGGGTGGGCGCGGGCACCGACGAAGCGGAAACGGCGCCGATCCTGCCATGGGGTCTGGATCAGCTCCAGACGGCTAGGACCGGTTTGTGCTTCCGGTTGGGCTTCAGTCTTCCAGGTCTTTGCGGCTGGGGGTGCGGGTGGGATCGCTGGCCAGGAAGCCGAAAACGAAGATCCCGATGAAGAAGAAAACGACTGAATAAACCGAGATCTTGAGGGCGAGCATGGTCCGTCCGGCGGGTGACAGGGAGTGACAGGCGCCAGGTGGGCCCTGGGACGACCCTGCGGCAGCGGCATCATCCTATGGGGCACAGATGGCGTTGATCGATGCCAGAGGGGCTGGAGGGGGTGGTTCGCCCCTGGATTGAAACGTTTCAGTCACGGACGCGGCGCGATCTGCAGGCCCGCTGGCTGGCCGATGGCCCGGGAGGAGCCCTGGCGCCGGCGATCGAAAACCCTTGGGGCGCCAGCCATCGGCCCGATTGGTTTGCCCGCGGCCTGCTGATTTGGCCCCGGGGCGGCCAAGGGTTGCGTTTGCGCCTGCGGCTGGAGTGCCCGCCCGACTGGCGGCAGCTCCACCAAGCAGCGGGCCCGCAGGCGGCCCCGCCCCGGGCCCGGCTGGTCCTGCGCTGGTGGGCCGAGGAGGTGGTGCTTTCAGTCGCTGGCCAGGCGGTCCATCGCGGTGACCTGTTTGATTCCGCCTGCCGCTGGGTGCTGCCCGAGTCCTGGTGGCGGGGCGAAGCCCTCGACCTCAGCCTTGCGTTGCGCAGCCCCCGCCACGACGACGGCGCCCTGGTCGAGAGCCGGCTGGAGTTGGAGCCCGCCGATTGCGCCGATCCCCAGGGGCTGTTGGCAGGCACGGCCCTGGAATTGGTGGCCCTGCGGGCGGCCCGGGGCCACGAGCCGGCGGCGGCTTCGCTGCAGGCGGCCCTGGCGGGCGCCGATCCCGAGGCGCCCGATGGGCCAGGCCGTCTCGGCGCGGCCCTTCAGACCCTCCAGGCCCAGCAGGGGCCGGGCCAGGGCGGTTTTCAGCTCCTGGGCCACGCCCATCTCGATCTGGCCTGGCTCTGGCCGGTGGCGGACACCTGGCGGGCGGCGGAGCGCACCTTCGAGTCGGTGCTGGGCCTGATGGAGCGCCATCCCCAGCTCCATTTCGGCCATTCCACCCCGGCTCTGTACGCCTGGATCGCCCAGCACCGGCCGGCCCTGTTCGCCCGCATCCGCCAGGCCATGGCCTCGGGCCGCTGGGAGCCGATCAATGGTCCCTGGGTCGAAAGCGATTGCGTGTTGATCGCCACGGCCTCGCTGCTGCGCCAGTTCCAGCTGGGCCAGGCCTACAGCCGCGCCACGTTCCCGGAATGGGAGCACCAACTCTGCTGGCTGCCCGACAGCTTCGGCTTTGGCGCCGGCCTGCCCGCGGTGGCCCGGGCCACCGGCGTGCACTGGTTCTGCACCCACAAGCTGGCCTGGAACGCCACCAACCCCTTCCCCCATCGCCTCTTCCGCTGGCGCAGCCGCTGCGGAGCGGAGGTGCTCGCCCTGGCCACGGCGCCGATCGGCACCGGCGGCGACCCGGTGGCGATGGAGCGCTACCGGCTCGAGTGGCAGGCCAGCACGGGCCTGGATCGGGCCCTCTGGCTCCCGGGCGTGGGCGACCACGGCGGTGGCCCCACTGCCGAGATGCTCGAGCAGCTGGAGCTCTGGCAAGACCAGCCCCAGGCCCGGCCCCAGCGCCACGGCAGCCTCCGCCAGTACCTGGCCGAGCTGGAGCCCCTGGCGGCGGGGTTGCCGGTCTGGCGCGATGAGCTCTACCTGGAATTACACCGGGGCATCGCCACCAGCCGGCCCGACCAAAAGCGTCACAACCGCAGCCTTGAGCGGCTCCTGCGCGAGGCCGACATCGCCCGGGCCCTACGGGCCAGCCAGGCTGGTGCAGCGCCCAGCGAGCCGGCCCCAGACTGGCGGCCCCTGCTGTTCCAACAGTTCCACGACATCCTGCCGGGCACCTCGATTCCGGAGGTGTTCGAGCAGGCCGAACCCCAGTGGCGCGCCGCCCGCCGGGCCGCCTCCCGGGGCAGGGATCAAGACCTCTTGGCTTGGCTTGGGGCCGCCCCTGGCTCCCGGAGGCTGGCTCCTGGGCCGGATCAGGGGCCCGAGCCCTGGGCCCTGGTGCAGCTCCAGCCCCTGGCGGCGGCCCCTTTGACCCTGCGGCTGCCCTCGGGCCACTGGGTCCTGGCCGGCCAGCCCCTGCTGGGCCAGCCGGCCCCTGGCGGTGGCCAATGGCTACAAGTGCCCCTTCCCGCCGGGATCGCCCACCTGGCTTTGCAGCGCCAGCCCCGGCCAGCTGCAGATCGGAGGGTTGACCAGGCTGGATCGTCCCCCTTGCCCCTGCAGCATCCGGTGAGCCTGGTTGCGGAGCCACAAGCGGTGGCCGCCGATCGGGAGGCAGGGGCGACGTTGGCTGGTGGCGAGGGGTCAGGGCCTGGGGCCGCGGCGGCAGGCGGGCGCTGGCGCCTCAGCAATGGCTTGGTGACGGTCCTGGCGGGGCCCGCTGGCGTGGAGCAGCTGTGGGGAGCCGATGGCCTGGCCCAGCTGGCGTCTCCCCTGCAGTGGTGCCGCTGGGCCGACCGGGGCGAGTTTTGGGATGCCTGGGACCTGGCCGCCAACTACCGCAGCCAGCCCTTGCCGTTGCGCTGGGATGGGCCGCCCGAGCTGGCCGAAACCGGTCCGTTGTGCGTGCGCCTCGTCTGGCGGGGGCTCTGTGGTTGTTCGCCGTTGCGGCTCGACGTGGTGCTCAGGGCGGCCAGCCCCTATCTGGAGCTCACCCTGGCGGTGGATTGGCACCAGGTGCATGAGTTGTTGCGGCTGGAGTTGCCCCTGGCCCAAGCCGCCCTGCGCCTGGCCGCCGACACCAGCGGCGGCGTGATCGAGCGGCCGGCGGCGGCCATCACGGCGCGGGAGCGCAGCCGTTGGGAGGTGCCGGTGATCAGCTGGCTGGCGGCCGAGGCGGCTGGTTCGGGTCTGGCCGTGTTGCTGGATGGGCCCCAGGGGGTGTCCGGCACACCGGAGCGGCTGGGGGTGTCGCTGCTGCGGGCGCCCACCTGGCCCGATCCCGGCGCCGATCACGGACCCCAGCGCCTGCGCCTCGCCCTGATGCCCTGCGCGGGGGGCTGGCGCCAGGCCGGCGCGGCCGAGCAGGCCGTGCGCTTCCGGGAACCGCCCTGGCTGCGGCCCTGGGGCGAGGGCGCCGGTCAACGCGAGCCGCTCGGATCGGCTGGGGCCACCGGGGGGCTACCCCCACTAGCCCCGACCCTGGGCCTGGGTGCTCCCCACCTGCGCCTGATCGGTCTGCGCTGCTTGCCCTGCCAGGGCGCCAGCTCGACCATGGCCGGCGACCTGGCGCTGACCGTTCAAAACCTCAGCCCCCTGCGCCAGAGGCTGGACCTGGGCCGCGGCTGGCAGCTGCTGGGCCGGATCGATGGCTTAGATCGGCCGCTCACCCAGGCCACTGGCCACCCCGTCGACGGGCTCCCTCGGTGCGGTGACCAAGCACCACATGGCGTTCAACCTGGTGCCGATGCCCAGGCGCCCGAGGACTTGGATCGTCTAGCCGAGGCGGCGGTTGTGCGGCCTTGGCAGCTGGCCAGCTATCGGATCAGGCGCCTTGCCTGAGGGCTGGGACCTGGCCGGGGCTTCCCGTCCCTGATCCCTGGGCGGGGTGAGGTCCCCAGCACTGGGCTCAATCCTCGTGTTCGTCGAAGGGATCGGTGAGTTGCTTGGAAGGGGGCCCAAAGGCCGTGTAAATGCCAAACCCGGTGAGCGACAGCAGCACCGCCAGCACGGTCAGGGCCACGGAGAGGGCGGGAGACGAGGTGCTTTCCATGGGCGCGGGGGCTTTGGGGTGGTGGCGAAGCCGGCCGGAAGGGGCTTCGGGAGGCCGCTTCCATCACAACTCTCGACAGCTGGGCTCGGTCCGGGCCGCAGCACCCCTAAAGTAACCAGACCGATCCCCTGCCAGAGAGGAGCGAGCCGTCATGGCCCAACGCACCCGCCTCGGAGACCTTCTGCGTCCCCTCAATTCTGAATACGGCAAGGTTGTACCGGGTTGGGGAACCACTCCGATCATGGGAGTGTTCATGGTTCTCTTCCTGGTCTTCCTGCTGGTGATTCTGCAGCTGTATAACAAGTCGTTGCTGCTGGATGGCATCACCGTTAACTGGAACGGCGCCGGCTGATTGCCAGCCCCTGCATCCATCCCTGAACCGGATTCCATGCCCGTCCAGGCCCTTGGTTGTTTGACCATTGGCCTGGGCGGGTTAATGCTGGATCCACCCATCGGTGCTTCGAAACGATGAATATCTTC
Source organism: Synechococcus sp. UW140 (assembly GCA_945861595.1). Taxonomy (GTDB): domain Bacteria; phylum Cyanobacteriota; class Cyanobacteriia; order PCC-6307; family Cyanobiaceae; genus BAIKAL-G1. Next base: position 39,534 of record CAMAVE010000003.1, on the reverse strand, counting down.
GGAATCGGCCTGCCGGAAATGGCCGTGATCGCTGCCATTGGCCTGCTGGTGTTTGGCCCCAAGCGCCTGCCGGAGCTGGGCAAGACCCTCGGCAAGACCCTCAAGGGTTTCCAGTCCGCCTCCAGCCAGTTCGAGCAGGAATTCCGCAAGGCCGTGGATACCGTCTCCAATGACACGGTCTCTGCCACAGCGGTCTCTGCAACAGCCGTCTCAGCAACAGCAGTCTCTGCTTCGGCAGCGTCCCCTTCGGAAGTCTCCGCTGCAGGTGTGCCTTTGGAAGCGCGCTCCCCAGAGGCCGGTTCCGGTGCCGTTGCCCCAAGCGAACCCCTGGCTGCCAGCCAGAGCGGTGCCCCTGCCCCTGGGGTTTCCGAGCTGGTGACCGAGCAGCCCCCCACCCCTTTCGCCTGATCCGTCCAGCCAGGCGCTGCCGAGCCCCAGGCCCTCGCTCCGCGGCCACCGACCCCTCAGCCAGTTCCGCCCCAGCGCCCTAGGCCAGCGCCCTAGGCCAGCGGCCAAGGTCGTGCTGCTGCTCTTAGCGGCTGATCCATCGGGGCGGCCCGATCTCTGTTGGTCCGGTCCCAGCACTACTCGCCTGGCATCCTGCCCCTAGTGCTTGCCTGCTCTTGCTCGTTCGATGACCGCCTCGCCCGCCGGGTCCCTGCAGTTGCTGGTCGGCCTGGGCAACCCCGGCGACAAGTACTCCGGCACTCGCCATAACGTCGGCTTCATGGCCCTGGAACGGCTGGCTGCGGCCGCCAGGGTCCCGTTCAAAAACCAGGCCAAGTTGCAGGGTCTCTTCTGTGAGGTGGGGCAGGGGGCCAGTCGGCTGCGGTTGCTGATGCCCCAAACCTTCATGAACGAGAGCGGCCGCTCGATCCGGGCCGCCCTCGATTGGTATGGCCTGGAACCCGGCCAGCTGCTGCTGCTGGTGGACGACATGGACTTGCCCCTGGGCCGGTTGCGGCTGCGTGCCTCTGGCGGCGCCGGTGGCCACAACGGCCTGCGCAGCACGATCGCCCACCTGGGGGGTCAAGACTTTGCCCGGCTGCGCATCGGCATCGGCGCCCCCTCGGCCAATCCGGTGGAGCGCAAGGAGCGCACGATTTCCCATGTGCTCGGCCGCTTCCAGGCCGCGGAGCAGCCGATCCTGGCTGAGGTGCTGGCGGAGGTGATCTCCGGGATCGACCTGATTCAGCGCCTCGGCCTGGAGCGGGCCGCCAACCGGTTGAACAGTTTTGTGGCCCCCTCTGCCGCCAAGCTGGTCGGGGCTGGCGCCCCAGCCAATCCCCAAGCCAGTTCCTCAGCCAGCTCGCCCGCCCCCAGCCGCCCGTCCCCTTGAGTCGCCTGCCTACCACCACTGCCCAGCTGCGGGTGCTGCACCAAAGCTTCAGCAGCAAGCTGCTGGAGGGGGAGGTGGCCGCCGGTGGCTTCCGCTGGACCTTCCGCTGGGCCTTCGATCGCGGCGAGCTGACGGTGGAGCCCTCCCTCGGCCGGGCCCTGATCCAGGACGCCCTGCTGCGCTTCCTGATTAAGGCCGATTACCAGCTCGAGCCCGGTGGTGACTACGTCTTCACCGTGCGCGCCAAGTTCTAGGCACCAGGGTCGGCGCCCAGCTGCCAGGGCGACTTCAGTCCTGGCCCCAGGGAGTGGGGGCCTGCCCCTGGGCTAGCCGGCGGGGCAGGCTGCGGCCCAGGTGCCGTTCCAGCAGGAGCTGGGCGACCACGTCATCCCAGTCCCGGGGCGGCTGGCGCAGGCCCCGGGGCAGCAGGCGCCGCCAGCCTTGGGCCGGTTCCAGCTGCCAGTAGCGCTGCCGTGCCGCCAGGGTGGTGCCCGCTTCTGGCACCAGAATCAGGGGCGCGATCGGGGCCAGCCGCGGGCGCCAGGGGCCACTGCCCGTGCCGTTGCCGAGCAGCACGGCCAGCAGGGGGGAGTGCTGCTCCTGCCACTGGCGCAGCTGGGCCAGGGCCCGCTGGGGCGGCAGCACGGCGGCATACAGGATCGCGCTGGCCTGGTCGTCGGTAATCACCAGTCCACATTTGCTGCGGCCAGGATCGATCGCCGCCAGGGGACCGGAGGGTGGTGAGCTGGCTCCAACCCCTGGGGCCTCGCTCTTGGCCTGGGCCCTGGCTTTGCCCAGGTGCTTCGGGGCTTGGCCGTCTGGGCCGCTCAAGGCTGGTTGCGGCCGGCCCCTGCAGCGGCCTGGCCATTGCCAGGCGCTGGCTGCCAGCGAAAGTCCACGACCAGCGGATCGGCAATGTCGCTATCCCGTTGGGAGAAGGATTCAAGCCGCAACGTTTGGCCGCTAGGCCGCTCACTGAAAAGTTTGATCAGCCGGGGCAAGCTGCCAGGGTCGAAGAAGTTCACTCGATCCGCGAGGGACCCCTGGCTTTGGGCCCGGGAAAATGTGGAGACCAGGAGCTGATTGAGCCTGTTCTCCACCTCCTGGGGACTACGTTCATCGGCCCCGAGTATGGCGCTGGCCATCTGCTCGCCCTGACGCACGACCAGACGGTTGGGTCGCACGTCCATGAAGGCACGCACATAGCTTTCGCCCCGCAGCACGTTGCCGGCCGAAAGGATGCTGACCACCCAAGATCCTGGCTTGGTGAAGGCATTTTCCAGCTTGCTGATGTCACTGCCGCGCACCTGGAGCATGTCTCGCTTCGGGCTCTGGCCAGGCAAGACCAAGATCGAGGCCACCTCATTGGCCTTATTCAGCAGGGCTTGAATCACCTCCTTGCTTTGGGAAGGGTTTTGCAACGTCACCTTGTCGATCCACAGGGGCTGGCCACTTCTGATCGCTACATCGCCTCGGCGCAGGGCCCAAAGGGTGGTTTCTTGTGCCTTGAGTTCCTTACCCGCCGCAACGATCCGCCCCTTCACCTGGGCCAGTTCCTGCTGGTTGCGCTGGATGTCGGCGTCCTTGGCGCGGATGTCGCGGTTGAGCTGGTCCCGTTGCTGTTCGAGGGCCAGGCGCTGCTGCATCAGCGGGCCGAGGGCGGCCCGCAGGGAGCGGGCCTGGCGTTCGGCTTCGGCCAGGAGTTGGCGCGCCTGCTTGCGGCCCTTCTCCGCCTGCAGCAGGTCGCTGTGGCTGCGCTTGAGCTCCGCCTGGCTGCGGCTCAAGCTCGTGCGACTCTCGCGCAGGCGATGCTCGATGCGATCGAGCTCGAATAGGCCCACGCGCAGCTGCTGGCTCACCAGCAGCATCAGCCCCAGGGATAGGGCGCTGATCAGGCTGCCGGTCATCACCGTGATCAACACGGCCGTTTTGCGGGGCCGCAGGTTGAACAGGCTCAGCCGCGATTTGCCCACCAGGCTGCCGAGCCGGTCGCCCAGGGTGGAGAGCACGCCACCGAGCACCAGCAACGCCAGGATCAGGAGCCAGCCGGTCACGGAAGGGGTCGGGGAGAGCCAGTATCAACCGCCGAGGGCGGGGCGGTGGGGAATCGCGGCCAACTCGAGATCAACTTGGCCAGTGCCCAGGCCGTCAATCCGGACTCAGCTGAACCGTTTGGCCAGGGCTAGCGGGTCAGACACGGTGATTTTTTTGCGGTCGATCTGGACCAGGCCGGCGTTGCGCAGGTCGCCCAGTAGGCGGGTGATCGTGACCCGGGTGGAGCCGATCGCTTCGGCGATGGCCTGGTGGGAGAGGCGCAGGTCGATGGTGATGCCTTCGCCGCCGGGCACGCCGAAGTCGCGGCAGAGCACCAGCAGGAAGCTCACCAGCCGGGAGGACATGTCCCGGTGGGTGAGGGTTTCGATCATGGTTTCGGTCTGGAGGATGCGCGAGGAGAGTCCTTGCAGCATCAGCAGCCCCACGGCGGCGTCCTGTTCGATCGCCCGTTTGACCGAGGTCGCAGGGGCCGTGACCATCTCCACCCGGGTGAAGGCCACAGCGTGATAGAAGCGGTCTGAGCGCTGGCCGGTGAGCAGGGACAGCACGCCAAACAGGCTGTTTTCCCGCAGCAGGGCCACGGTGATTTCCTCGCCGGATTCGTACACCCGCGACAGGCGCACGGCGCCGCGCCGCAAGAGGTAGACCTTCTCGGCGGGATCGCCGGGAAAGAAGATGGTTTTGCCCCGTTCCACCGTTTCGGTGGTGCTGCCAGCGAGGCCGCGCATGACCTCCAGCAGGTTGGTGCTGGTCGCTGGTGCGGCCACCGCTGCGGCCTGCAGGGGCTGGCCCCCGGAGGCAGTGCCGGAATAGCGGCTGAAGCCGGCGTTGGCGCCAACCATTCCTACGGTTCGAATCTTGGCGACCCTAAAGATCGCCCAGGGCCCGCCTTGTAGCCATTGACACCGATGGCTCCGTTGCGCTGCTGTTGCGCTGCGGTCCCATCGCCGCGGCTGCTGGCTCGGCCCGCGTTCGGAGGGTCAGGGGAGGGCCTGGTCCGGCGGCTGGCCCCGCCCAGGCCTGGATCCGGCCCAGGGCTGAAGCGGCACTGGTGCAAATGTTCGCACTACCGGTAGCGGTTGAGGCTTGTTTCGCGGCCTGCCGCCGCTAGATTCGGTTGCTACCCCCGGCGCACCGGGCTCAGGGATTGACCAGGGACCAGCCATGCCGCGCTCTGCTCCAATCAGCCGCTTCTCGGCGGCCAGCTCGGTGCCAAGCGGCTTGGTGGCCAGCCCGTGGATCAGCAACGGGTGATCCCAAACCAGTTGCTCGCAAACCGGTTCATCGCAAACCGGTTCATCGCCAACCAGTTGCTCGCCAGTCCCTTGCTCGCCAACCCGTCGATCGCCTGCCCACCGGTGCCCAATCGCCCAGTTCTTAATCCGTTGAACGCAAGCCAGTTGATGGACGGCCCCCCGAAGCCAGATCGATCGCCTCAGCCGGGCTTTGGGCCAGGGCAGCTCCTGACCAAGGGGCTGGGGGCTGGGCCTGGCCGGGCTGCCGGCTGGCAGGGCGGCCAGGCCCGGGGGGCGCAGCCATGACGGCCAGCCTCATCCAGCACCAGCCGCGGCGGGAGCCGGGTCGTTCCCTCGGCCCGGCGGGGCGCCCCCAGCCGGCAGCCCGGTCCAGCTCCAGCCGCAGCCTGCGCCTGGTGGCCCAACAGGAGGGCCTGATCCAGATCCACACGGCCCCCTTCCGGGGCAGCTTCAGTGGCGTGTTCAGCCAGGCCCTACGCAGTGCCGGTTTGGGCAGCCGGGTGCTGATTACCCAGTTCCTCAAGGGTGGGGTCGACCAGGGACTCGAGGCCAGCCTCTGGCTCTGCGGTCGCCTGCAGTGGCTGCGTCCCGCCGTGGCCGGTTGCCTGTCGGAGCCCTGCGCCACGGCTGAACCCTGCGCCACGGTTGAACCCTGCGCCCCAGCGGCCTCGGTGGTCTCGGCTGCCCCGGCTGCTGGTCCCGGTGGCCTGGCCGCTTCCCCATTCCCGACCGCCAGCGATCCCGACCGGGAGGCGGTGGAAGCGGTTTGGGCCTACAGCCGCGACCAGCTTCTGGGCGGCCAGCTCGACCAGCTGGTGCTGGACGAACTGGGCCTGGCCGTGGACCTGGGCTACCTCTGCGCCGCCGAGGTGACCGCCACCCTGGAGCGCCGCCCCAGCCATGTGGATGTGATCCTCACCGGCCCGGCCATGCCGGCGGCCCTGATGGCCATGGCCGATCAGGTGACCCAATTGCGCCGCGGCTTCTAGCCTGCTCCCACCGGCCCCTGCGGCAGTCCCATGCTCAAGAACGATCGCTGGATCAATGCCCAGGCTGCCGAGGGAATGCTGGAACCCTTCCAGCCCACGCTGGTGCGCCACCTGGACCCGGACCAGGGCACCTCGCCAGTGCTCAGTTTTGGCTGCAGTTCCTATGGCTACGACCTCAGGCTTTCGGCCAAGGAGTTTCTGATTTTTCGCCACGTGCCAGGCACGGTGATGAATCCGAAGCGCTTCAACCCCGCCAACCTGGAGCCGGCGCCCCTCCATGAGGACGGCGATGGTGCCTATTTCATCTTGCCCGCCCATTCCTATGGCCTGGGTGTGGCCCTGGAGCGCATGCGGGTGCCGGCCAATATCACCGTGATCTGCCTGGGCAAGAGCACCTATGCCCGGCTGGGCATCATCGTCAACACCACGCCGGCCGAGGCCAGCTGGGAGGGCCACCTGACCCTGGAATTCAGCAATTCCTCCGGGGCTGATTGCCGCATCTATGCCAACGAAGGCATCTGTCAGCTGCTCTTCTTTGAGGGGGATCCCTGCGAAACCACCTACCGGGATCGCAAGGGCAAGTATCAAGATCAGGCCGAACGGGTCACCTTGGCGCGGGTCTGACGACCATCTGCTGGGGAGGGCCGGATATTCAAGGAAAGCCTGCGGAACCAGGGACGGGGGCCGATCAGGCCAGCAGACCCATGGTTCTGGCTTGAGCGACAGGGTGCCCTGTGGGGGGCGAGCTTTTTAGCTCCAGCGGCGCGGCCACCAGGTCCAGAGCACCAGTTCCACGACGGCCCACAACAACACCAGGCCCACCAGCCAGCCCGGCAGCAGCACCAGGGGCCACCAGGGGCGCAGCAGCAGCACTAGGCCGGCCGCGGCTAGGGCCGTCAGGGCCCGGCGGCGTTGGCGCCAGCCCGGCAGGCTGGTGAGCAATGGCGGCAGCGTCGGGCGCCGCAGCTGGGGCAGAGCCATGGCGGTGGCGAGGAGGGGTTGGGGAGAAGCCTCCCCACAATGGCAACAGCCCTGTTCCGGCAACAGCCATGCTCCGGCCCTTGGTGCCCCAGCTCCCGTCCTCCCAGGCCCCGTCTGCCCAAGGCCTGCGCCTGCTGCTGGGCACCTGCTTTGGCACGGCCCTGGCCCTGCTGGCCGGCCGAGTCCTGGTGCACCAGCTCACGCCGACGCCGACGCCAGACACGCCCCTCTCCAGCCTGCGGGCCTGGCGGCTGCTCAGCCCCGATCCGGCCCTGCGCCGCGAGGCCAGCCTGCTGCTCGCCAGCCGCGAGCCCACCGGCAGCGCCAGGCAACGGCAGGGGCTCTGGGGCCAGGGCTGGGGCCGCGATTCCCTCGCCGCCCTGGCCCTGAAACGGGCCGCCCAGGCGGCCGAGGCCGCCGGCCAGGCCGACCAGGCCCAGGGCCTCTGGCAAAGCCTTTGGCAGCGCTTTCCCCAGAGTCCGGCAAGTGCCGATGCGCTCTACAGCCTGGGCCGCCAGCAACCCCGCTGGCGCCAGCTGCTGCTCCAGCGCTTCCCCGCCCATCCCGCGGCCCTGGCGGCGGCCCTGGAGCTGGGCCCCTCCCCCGCCAGCCGCCTGCAGGCCAGCCTGCATCTGGCCCGCTGGGGCCCCCGTTGGCCCGGGGCCGAGGCCCTGCTGGTGCAAGCCTGCCGCGGCCGCGCTGGGGCCCTGCAGCCGCCGCAACGGCGCCAGCTGGCCCTGGGCCTGGCCCAGTTGGGCCGAGGCCAGACCGCCCTGGACTGCCTTAAGGGCCTTCAGGGCGATCCGGCGCTGGAGTTGGCCCTGGGCCAGGCCTTACTCAAAGGCGATGCCAGCCAGCAGGGGTTGGCTGATCGCCGGCTGCTGGCCTTGGCCCAGCGCTGGCCCACCAGGGCCGCCGCCCGGGAGGCCAGCGCCTTGCTCAGCCAACGGGAGGGGGCGGATACCGATGCCCTGCTGGCCCAGTTGCCGGCTTCCTTGCAGGACAGCGCTGCCGTGCAGGCCCGCCTGGCCCTCGACTACCAGAGCCCCTGGCGAGGGGTGCTGCAGCGTTGGCCCCGGGATCCGGCCAGCTGGGAGTTGCAGTGGCAATTGGCCCGTCAGGCGCTGTTGCAGCAGCGCTGGGCCGAGGCCGCCGCCATCCTTCACGCCCTGCCCGCCAACCAGTTGGCCGCGCCCCTGGCTGCCCGCCAGCTCTTTTGGTTGGGCTATGCCCAAGGGCGGCTTGGTGAACGGGCCGCGGCCCAGCGCCTTTGGCGCCAGGTGCTGGCCATCGCGCCCGGCGGTTACTACAGCTGGAGGGCCAGCCTGCACCTGGGCGAGATCGGGACCGAACCTGGGCTGCTGCGCGCCCCTGGGGGGCCGGCCGGGCCGCTTGCCCGTCCCCCTTGGCAGCCCCTCGCCAGTGGTGATGGGGGCCTGGACCGGCTCTGGCGCCTGAACCAGCCCTTGGAGGCCTGGGAAAGCTGGCGCTTTTGGCGGGGGGGGCAGCCGGCCCAAGCCGCCCGGGACCTGCAGCTGGAGGGTCGGCTGCGCAGTGCCGTCGGTGACGACTGGATCGGCCTGGGCCAACTGGAGCAGGCCAGCCTGCGGCTACCGAAAGGCAGCTGCCAGCAGCAGGCCGACCTGGAACGGCAGCTGAATCCCCTTCGGTATGGCGAGCTGTTCCGCCAGGCTGCGGCGTCCGCGGGCCTTGATCCGGCCCTGCTGCAGGCCGTGGCCCGGCAGGAATCCCGCTTCACGGCTGGGGTGGAGTCGCCGGTGGGGGCGGTGGGGCTGATGCAGCTGATGCCAAGCACCGCCAGCGAGCTGGTGGGCCGGCGCCTGGAGGGGGCCAGCCTGAAGGATCCGGCCCTTAACAGCCGCCTCGGCGCCCGCTACCTGCGCCAGCTTCTGGAGCAATGGCAGGGCAATCCCGTGCTGGCCGTGGCCAGCTACAACGCCGGTCCTGGGGCCGTGGCCCACTGGCTCAAGACCGGCCTGGGCAGCGACAGCCCCAAGCCAGCCGGCGCCACGATCAAGCTCGAGCGCGATCCCGAGCTGTGGATTGAGGCGATTCCCTACCCGGAAACCCGGCTCTACACCAAGAAGGTGCTGGGCAACCTCTGGAGCTACCGGCGCCTGAATCAGGGTGCCGCTTCGGGCTGTTAGTTGGAGCCCTGCATGCGGCTGACACCGGACCGAGCTAGCGGTTCTTCAGGACTAGAACCGGGCCAGGCCGGAACGATGGAACTCATGGCCGAGCCAGACCCCGGTCAGCACCAGGGCGCTGAGGCCGGTTGCCACCGCAAACGGGTTCATCGGTAGACGCAGGCGGATCAGATCCAGCCGGGCCAGCAACACGGCGGCGCCAAGCAGCAACACATCGGTCAGCACATTGAGATGCATCAGGTACACCCCGCCGGTGATCACCAAAAACAGGGTCGTGATCAGGGTGAGCACCTTGCTGCGGGCCATGAAGAAGGACAGTTCCCGCAAGACAAGGTCGGGCACCGTGCAGATCACCACCACCACCACGGCCTGGAGGCACTCCAGGGGGATGATCAGGTCCCGGAGCAAGGTCGCATGTTGGCCGTTGCCCGGAAGCCAGGGCAGGGCCACGGTTTGGGGGGCCAGGTTGGACCAGTCGAAGCCCAGATAGGCGCTCACCAGCAGCAGCACCAGCAGCATCGGAGCCCGGAACGGCAACAGCAACAGGCGCAGGATTGGCATTCAGGGTCCCTTCAGCTCTAGGGCAATGGCCCCCAGGGGACAGCTGGGGATGCACTGCTCACAGACGAGGCAGCGTTGCGCATCGAACTGCAGCTGCCAAGTGGGAGCCTGGCTGGCCAGGGCGCCACTGGGGCAGAGGCTGGAGCAAATGCCACAGTCCACACACAGATCCGGGTTGATCGTGATCTGACCTGGCGTGCGGTTGAGGCCGAGGCCCTGGGCCTCGAGCCACTGTTCGGCAGCGGCGAGATCGTCAATGTCGCCGGAGAGCTCCACCACCATGGTGCCGCTCTGGTTGGGGGCGATCTGGGCGCGCAGGATTTTGGCGGCCACATCAAATTCCACGGCCAACCGATAGGTGATCGGCTCGTGAACGGCTTCCCGGGGAAAATGGAGGGTGATCCGGCGTTTCAAGGGTGCACCGTCGCCCACCTGAACCGTAGCAAGGGTGCCGGCCTGCGCTTGCTGGCTGATGGCTCCGGATCAATGAGCTTGCGGGGGGCCGTGCCAGCCCCATTCCCATCCCCCAGCCTGAGCGACTAGCCCCATCCGCTAGTCCAATCCCCAACGGATCCCGGAGGACGCTGGCAAAGTAAAGATCACGCCGCCGCCACCTTGAGGGCCTCCATCCGTGTCTGAGCCTTCGCCAGCCCCAGCTCCTGCCCCAGCGGCCCAGGGGGCTTCCCTGCCGCTGGTTCGGGCCGCCGGGCCCCTGGCTGGGCGGCGCGAACGGATGCTGCTGGCGGCTGTGGCCGCCGCCCTGGCCCTGATGCTCTTTTTGGTGCGGGGCGGGCTCCATCCGGCGGCCCCCTTGGAGCAACTGGCCCGCCAGTCCCTCGACCTGCCCGTGGCCCTGGGGGATGGTCGCCCCACCCTGGTGGAGTTCTACGCCGACTGGTGTGAGGCCTGCCGGGCGATGGCGCCGGCGATGGCTTCGCTGGAACAGGAGCACCACGGCGCCCTCGATGTGGTGCTGCTCAACGTCGATAACCCCCGCTGGCAGCCGGAGATCGACCGCTATGACGTGAACGGCATCCCCCAGCTGGAACTGTTCAATGCTGCGGGCGATCCCGTGGGCCGCTCCCTGGGGGCCCGGAGTCGGACGGAATTGGAGGCCCTCACCGGTGCCCTGATTGCTGAAACCCCGTTGCCCCAATTGGCGGGGGTCGGTAGCGTCAGCAGCCTGGCTGCTGGGGCCGCTGCCGGCTCCCAAGCCCCTGCTGCCCAGGCCGGTCCCCGCAGCCACGGCTGAGCCGGGTTGCTCCGATTTTCCTTGTTCCTTGTGCCATGAAGCGCTTCCGGGTTGAGCTGATCGCCGCCACCCCCAACCCCCAGCAGTGCATCTTTGCGGCGATGCACCAGGACTATTTCGAGGGCTTCGTGGCCTCGGATCGCGGGCAATGGCCCGAGGAGGCCAAGGCCGGTGAGATCTGCGTCAAACGCCTGCTGGCGGGGGAGCGGGGCCACTACGGCCCCCTGGAGCATCCCCAGATCACCCTCAATGTGGGTTGGTTTCCCCATTCTGTGATGCAGCAGGCCCGTACCCACCGGGTTGGCGTGAGTTTCGATGTGCAGTCGATGCGCTATACGGGCGAGCGCATCTCCCGGGCCGCCAATGGGGAACTGGAGCTCGAAGAAGTGTTCTATCTGCGGCCGGTAGGTAGCTATAGCGATCGCCAGGGTAAAAAATACAACTACACCCCCGAGGAGCGCGCCAAGGACCTCGCCCTCTGTCAAACGGCCGCGGAGCGCTATCGCGAAATGTTGGCCGCCGGTTTTGCCGAGGAACATGCCCGCGGCATCCTGCCCTTCGACTACCGCCAGCACTTTCTGGTGAGCTTCAGCCTGCGGGCCTTCCTGCATTTCATGGACCTGCGCGCCAAGCTTGATGCCCAGCAGGAGATCCGCGAACTCTGTGATTTGATGTGGCCCCATTTTCAAACCTGGGCGCCTGAGATTGCCGCTTGGTATGAGAAAAGCCGCCTGCACAAGGCCCGGCTGGCCCCCTAAACGGGCCGCTCCCTGGAGGCCCCCCTGCCAGGGGCGCCCGGTGCCAACCCCTTAGCCTTGGCGCCAATGGTTTCTGGAGATCTCCCCATGGCGGAGCTGGCCCGCTTCCCCCTGGGAGAGCCGCTTCCGGCTGGTCAGGCCCGCTTCGGCACCGATGGCATCCGCGGTCGGGTTGGCACGGTGATCACCCCGGCCCTGGCCTTGCAACTGGGGTACTGGTGCGGCCAGGTGTTGCCGGCCGAGGGGCCGATCGTGATCGGGACCGATTCGCGCAGCAGCGGGCCGATGCTGGTGGCGGCCCTCACCGCCGGCCTCACCGCCGCTGGTCGCGAGGTGTGGGACCTGGGCCTCTGCCCCACCCCGGCGGTGCCTGGCACGATCCGCGCCCAGGGCTGTGCCGGTGGGCTGATGGTGTCGGCCAGCCATAACCCGCCCCAGGACAACGGCATCAAGGTGTTCGGCGCCAGCGGCGCCAAGCTCAAGGAGGACCAGCAGCAAGCGATCGAGGCGGGCCTCCATGGCGCAGGCAGCGAGCGCAGCCCCTTCAGTGGCGTGGGCCGGGTGCGCCAGCGCCCCGACCTGCTGGCCGCCTATCGAGACAGCCTGATCGCCAGTGTGGGCGGCGCCCGCCTTGATGGCTGCAAGGTGGTGCTTGATCTCTGCTGGGGCTCGGCCACGGCCTGCGGCGAGAGCGTGTTTCGGGCCCTCGGCGCCGATCTCACCGTGCTCCACGGCGAACCGGATGGGGAACGGATCAACCTGGGCTGCGGCAGCACCCACCTGGAGGCCCTGCGTCAGGCGGTGCTCGCCGAGGGGGCCAGCATGGGTTTTGCCTTCGATGGCGATGCCGACCGCATGCTCGCCGTGGATGGCCAGGGGCGGGTGGTGGATGGTGACCAGATCCTCTACCTCTGGGGCCAGGCCCTGATGGCCGAGGGCCAACTGCCCGATCACCGCATCGTGGCCACGGTGATGTCCAACTTGGGCTTTGAGAAGGCCTGGCAGGCCAAGGGCGGCCTGTTCGAGCGCACGGCCGTGGGCGACCAGTATGTGCACCAGGCCATGGAGGAGCTGGGCGCCGGCCTGGGCGGTGAACAATCGGGCCATATCCTGTCGGCCCGCCACGGCATGAGTGGCGATGGCCTGCTCACGGCCCTGCAGGTGGCCGTGCTGATCCAGGCCCAGGGGGGCTCCCTGGCCCAGTGGCTCGATGGCAGCTTCCAGCCCTATCCCCAGAAGCTGGTGAATGTGACCGTGCCCGATCGCCAGCGCCGCACCCAATGGCAGCAATGCGATCCCCTGCGCCATGCCGTGGCCGAGGCCGAGGCGGCGATGGCGGGCCATGGCCGGGTGCTGGTGCGCGCCAGCGGCACCGAACCGTTGCTGCGGGTGATGGTGGAGGCCGCCTCCCAGGCCGACGTAGACCATTGGGCGGGCCATCTGGCCGGTTTGGCGGAGAGCCAGTTGAACGGGGCTTGGGGCGGCTGACTCCCGCCGGGCTCCAGGGATGACCTGAGAGCTTCTGGCTCGGGCAGAAGGGTCACCCCCGGCTCCTGGGCCGGTCGGCATGGGCCTTGTGGCGTCTAGGCCAGGGGTTCTTGGGCCGCAGGTCCTGCGGCAAGACTGTGGGCCAGCTCCAGGGCCCCCCAACAGGCGTCGCCCCGCGGGGTGCCCAACGCCGCTCCGGGCAGCTCCTTGGCCAGACAGGCGCCAAAGCCCAGTCGCAGCTGATCAAGATGACCCAGGGCGCCGCCGACACCACACACCCGTGGAGCGGCCAGCTCCAGGGCCCCGGCCACCCCCACCACCAGGCCTGCGAGGGCTGAGGCGGAGGCTGTGATCACCGCCCTGGCGTGGGGGTCGCCAGCCGCCGCCAATTGATTCAGCACCGGCGCCAGGCGGGCAAAGCCGGCCGGGCCGAACTCCGGCGCCACCACCATGGCTTTCACCTCCTGGGCGGTTTCGGCGCCGAGGGCTTGCCAGAGCTGGGAGCGCAGCTCGGTTTCGGCTAAGCGGCCATCGGCCATCTGCACGGCCAGGGCCAGGCCGTCGCGGCCCAGATCCATGGCCGAGCCCGCCCCATCGAGCAGCCAGCCCCAGCCGCCGCAGCGGTGCTCGCGGCCCTGGCCGTCCTGGCCCAGGGCGATGCAGCCAGTGCCGCTGATCACCAGGATGCCGGCGTCAGGGCCACAGGCGCCGCGCAGGGCCGTGCGTTCATCGCCGGTCACGAGCAGGCGTTCGGGTGGTAGGACCAGCGCTTCTGCGGCTAGGGCAAGCCCCTGGCGTTGCACGGGGCTGCCCGCCTCGATGCCGCTGGCGCCGATCGCGGCGGCGGCCAAGGGCAGGTGCCGCCAGGCGCTGGGTAGCTGCAGGCGGGCCGCCACCAGGCTGGTGGCCAGGGCCGATTGGAACCGCTCCGGGCCACCGGCGGCGGCCAGGTGGCTGACGCCAGGGCCCTCGCCCTCGGCGAGCACCTGAAATGGCCCCTCGGTGACTGGCTCGTTCAGCCCAGCGGCCCGAGGCGCCTCGGCCCAGGCCAGCAAGCACCGGCTGTGGGTCTGGCCGGCATCAAAGCCCGCCAGCAGGTGACCTTGCCCTTCGGGGCCCTCGGCGGGGCTTGGCACGGGCCTAGGGCGCCTCGCTGGTTTTGGCGCCCTCGGCCCCGGCGTCGCTTGCCGGCACCTTGCCGCTCACCGCCAGGGTGGCCAGGCAGAACCAGCCGGTGAGTTGCACCTCGGGCCGGAAGAAGATGGTGTCGGTGGCGCCTTGCACGCACAGGCCCACGATGGCGGCCAACGCTCCCAGGGCCGGCAAGGCAAACGGGCTTTCGCCCTTGAGCTGGGCCCAGCCGCTGCGCAGGCTGGCCAGCAGCAGGCCCAGGCCCGCCAGCAGCCCGGGCACCCCGCCCTCCACCAGCAATTCCAAGGGCACCGAATAGGCGCTCAGGGCATTGAAGCGGGGCTGTTGATACAGCGGATAGATCAGGTTGAAGGCGGTGTTGCCCGGGCCGATCCCCAGCCAGGGCCGCTCCTCAATCATCTTGAGCGCCGCCATCCAGACGTTGATGCGGAAGTTGTTGGAGCTGTCCTCGCGGCCGGCCACCAGGCTCATCGCCCGGATCCGCAGCGGTTCGATCTGGGTCACGGCCACCACAAGCAGCGCGGCGGCCCCGGCCACGAGCAGCAAGGGGAATAGGCGGCGCCAGAGCACGGGCCAATGGCGGGTCTGGCGCAACACCAGCAGCAGGCCGATCGTGCCCAGGCCCGCCACCAGGCCCAACCAGCCGCCGCGGCTGTAGCTGAGCACCAGGGCGGCACTGCCGAGCACCAGGGCGGTGAGGGCATAAAGGCGCTCGGCCCAGCCCCGCCAGCGTAGAAACGCCACCACGGCCAGGGGCAGGATCGGCAGCAGGTAGCCGGCCAGCAGGTTGGGGTTCTCCAGGGGGCCGTAGACCCGGATCGTGCCGTCGGCGACGGAGTTGGGATCGGCCCAGCGGGCCAGTTCGCTGGTGTCGCCGTAGAGCTGGCGGATGGCAATCACGGCGCTGGCCAGTTCGCCGGCCAACAGGGCCGCCACGATCCGGTCCCACCAGCGCGGCGCCTCGGCCAGCAGCTGGCGCATCAGGGCGTAGACCCCCAGATAGCTGAGCAGCTTGAACAGGCCATGGAGGGCCGCCTTGGGCACGGGCGAAAAGCCCGTGGCGACCAGGGCCACGGCCAGGGCCACCAGGATCCAGGCATTGATTGGGTCCAGGCGCCCGTCACTGGGGCGCGTCAGGGCGATCACCAGCCAGAGCAGCCCACACGAGAGAATCAAAAGGCTCAGGCCGCCTCGGGTGACTAGGGGCAGGCCCGCCATCAGGGTGCAGAGCACCAGGCCCGCCACGCTGCCCAGCCGGCTCGCCAGCGGTCCATCGCTGCCACGCGCCAGCAGGCCCTGCCAGCGCAGCAGCCAGGGGGTGGGGGCAGGAGCGGGGGTCATGGGCTGCCGGGCGTTGCGGCCGGCGCGGGTGCCGGGGTCGTGGCCGGATTATCGGTGCTCCCGGCCCCAGGCCAGCCCCCAGCTTCCAGGGCCTGGGGGCTGGGCACGGGCGCTTCGTTGCGCGCGTACAGCACCCGATAGACCGGCAGCCCCTGGCGCAGCACCAGGCTTTCCCGTTCGGTGGCCACAGGCAGGGGATTGTCCAGCCGCCAGGGGCGGGCATCGGCTTCGGGCCTCTCGAAGCAGCCGCTGGCTTCCACGAGGGCCACCATCGGCTCGATCACGGCCAGCACATCGCTCTGTAGAAACAGCTCGCCCCCGGGGGCCAGGGCGCCGGCCAGGCTGCAGAGCAGGGCCGGTTGCAGCACCCGCCGTTTGTGGTGTTTGAGCTTGAACCAGGGGTCGGGAAACTGGATCGTGGCCCGTTCCAGCCGGCCGGCCGGGAGGGCGGCCAGCCAGGTTTCCAGGCTGATGTTGGCGTTGCAGAAAAGGTAATGAAGGTTGGTGAGCCCCAACCGCTGGCGATCGGCTTCGGCCGCATCCACCAGCGGCCGGCGGATCTCCACGCCCAGGTGGTTGGTGCCCGGTTGCTGCTGGGCTAGGGCGAGCAGGAAGCGGCCGCGGGCACAGCCGATGTCGAGCTGGATCGGTTGCGTTGGCTTGGCGAACAGCTCCGCGGGCGGGGGCAGGGACCGCTCCAGCTGGAAAAAGCGGCTGAGCGGATTGACGTGCTGACGAACCATGCCGGCTCAAGCGGGCGGATCGGAGGATGCCCCAGCATCGCTGGCCCCTGGAGCCGGATTGGGCACTAGGAAGCCCCAACTGGCCGTGTAGCCATGGAGATGGGTGGTGCCGGCCACCGGGCCGATCTCGCCGTTGCAGAAGGCGCCGCTGATCGGCACCGCCGGGAACAGCTCGTGGCAGATGCCCACGTCGCCGTCGGGGCCGCCGTAGAGGCCCTTGCCCCGGCCCAGGCAGGCGAACAGCAGGGCCGCCAGGGGCTCGGGTCCGGCCTGGCTCTGGCGCTCCAGCAGCAGCTGCAGCTCCTGGCGGGACGTGGCGGCGTCGCGCAACTGGAATTGCACCTGCTGGCCCAGCCGCAGCCGCTCGGCCACGGCGATGGCGCCGTTGCGGGGATCCACCCCCAGCAGGTTGCGCACCAGGAAGGCGGAGGGGTCGGAGCCGCTTAGCTGGACATTGCTGCGACCCACCCCGAGGAAGAGGGAATGGCGCACCAGCTCCCGTTCGGCCGGGCTGAGGGTTTCGAGGATGGTTTGCAGGCAGGCCACGGGGGTGGCTTTTTTGCTGCCGTCCGCCAGTTCCAGAATCACGTTGCGCTCGGAGCGCTCCACCGCAAACACCGGCCCGATCGGCCGGCAGCCCTGGGCAACCACCGGGTCAAGCCGCCAGCTGCCGCCGATCAGGCAGCCCACAGCCCCCTCCACCACCTGGTCATCGAAGAGCAGGGAGCCGCAGCTGGCGCTATGGGGGCCGGCAATGCCGCCCAGCTTGTCCACCTGGGGATAGGCGTAATCCAGGCCGCTGATCAGGTCGTTGATGCTGGGGCAGCCCGGGTCGATGAACAGCAGCATCGATGCGGCCAGGCCCGGGTCGGCCCCGACCCAGTCCAACCAGGGCTGGGCGGAGCCATCGAGGTCGGGCAGCTGCTTGGTGTCGAGCACGAAGGGCTGCAGCTCGGCGCCGGGGATGCGCAGCAGGGTCACGGCCAGGGCCGCCTGCTGTTCAATTTCGTGGGGGCTGCCATCGGCGCCGGTGCCCACCACGCCGCCGCCGACGCAGCCGATCCAGTGGCGTGCCTTCAGGCTCTGGCGCAGGAGCGGCAGTAGCCGCGGCAGGTCGCTGGCATAGGCGGTGGAGCAGAACACCAGGGCCAGATCGGCCTCGCCGCCGCCACCCCAGCTCCCCGGGCCGGCGCCGCCGCCGGAGCGCAGTTCACGGACCACTTCGGCGGCGGCTGCCTCGATGGACACCTTGTGGGACAGGGCCGTGCGGCAACGAGCCGCCGGGGCGGAACGGCGGAGCCATTGGTCTGGCCGCCAGTTGCCCTGGGAGCGGGGCTTGCCCAATGGGCGGAGCCTTCCGGGCAGCCAGGGGAAGGGGGAGGGGCCAGCCATGGCCGGACCCTACTGCTGCAAAGGGATGCTCTGGGCCACGGATAATGGCGGAACCCCGACCCCCGTCCGTGCAGGATTTGCTCTATCGCAGCCTGGTGTGGCTGGACTATCGCCTGGCGGCGGTGTTCAGCTTCGGCCTGCCCCTGGTGTTGTTGATTTGGGCCGCGCTCCGGCGCGATGGCGCCATGGTGCGGTTGCTCACCATTTACTGGAAGGTGGCGAGCCTGCTGGTGATCACGGCCCTGCTGTTCACCGATGGGCGCCCCCTGGGCTACCTGCTGGCGGGCGCGGCCCAGCTGCTGGTGGTGGCCACCCTGTGGTTCTGGGTGGATCTCAATGAGGAGCTGGCCGACCAGCCCCCCTGGCGGCCCCTGGCCTTCACCCTGCGGGCCTGGCGCTGGGGGGCCACCGCCTTTGGCCTACTTGGCGCCAGCCTGAGTGCCACGGCCTTTGGCTGCTTCACAGGGCCCGTGACCCGGCCCTTTTGTGCCGTTTGGCTGGAGGCGCCCCGGGGCCTGAACCTGCACGTGGATCGGCTCTTCTCGTTCCTGTTTGGCGGCGCCTGGACCAACGCGATCGCCGCCTTTGTCGGCTATGTGGCCCTGGTGGGGTTTGTGGTGGGCTTCCTGCAGTGGCTGCTGGTGCGCCTGCCCAAGCAGGGCCGGGTGGCGGGCGGCTTCTGAATCCCGATGGCTGCTTTAACCGTGGCCGCCCTGCTGGCGGCCCTCGAAGCGATCAGCCGCGACCGCCCCGATCGGGTGCTGCGCGTCACGGGCGAGCTCCCTTGCCCGCAACCATCCGAGCCGGGGCCCGAGGGACAGGCCGAGCCAGTCGAAGCCTCCGTCAAAGCCTCACTGGAACCCTTTGAACTGCTGATTTTCCGGGGCTTCTCCAGCAGCCTGAGCCACCCCACCGGCTTTGACCCCGACCAGCCGGCCCTCCCCGCCACGGCCGAGATGGGGGCCGCCGAATTGCTGGCCGGGCCCCTCAACCCCAGCCAGGAGCAGCGTCTGGCTGGCCCGGTGGCGGTGGAGCACTTCCTCGATCCTGCGGCCTGGCTGTGAGGCCGGCTTGGGGAGCCGGCCCTAGCCCGCTCAGCCAGCCATCGCCGTTGCAGCTCCCAGGTCGGCCAGGGAGCAGGGGGCCAGAACCCCGCCGATGCCGTCCCTTGGGGTTCAGCCCTCCAGGGTGCTGCGGCAACGGCCGCAGATCTGGCCGGCCACCGTGGCGCTGAGCTGGTGCTCGGCCACATCGCTTTCGTAGTGCCAGCAGCGCTCACATTTGCTGCCCGCGGCCCGGGCAATGCGCACGCTCACGCCGTTGTCGCTGGCCTCGGCCAGCAGGCCCTCTGGAGCCTGGCCGCCGAACTGCACCGCTGAAACCAGCAGCCAGTCGGCCAGGTTGTCGACACTGGCATGGGGGCTGGCCTCCAGCAGGCCCAGGGCCTGCCGCAGGGCGGCCGTGCCCTCGCCCGGGGCGAGCTCCAGCTGCACCTGGGCTTCCAGGGAGGCGCCGATGCCGGATGGTGTTTCGGAGGCGGCGTCGTTGGCGCCGGCCCCGGCTGGGGCACCCTTGCCGCCCTGCTTGCGGCAGGCCTCCAGCTGGCGATTCACCTGGGCCCGCAGGGCCAGGATTTCGCCCACGGGAGCCTCCAGGCTGGTGTCGCGCCAGCTGGCCGGCACGGTGGGCCAGCCCCGCTCAAACACCGAGGCTTCCGCTACCGGGTAGGGCAGGTTTTGCCAGATGTCCTCGGCCATGTGACACAACACTGGCGCAATGAGCCCAGCTAGCCGCTCCACCACCAGGGCGAGCACGGTTTGGCAGCTGCGGCGCCGGAAGGAGCCGGCGGCACTCACATAGAGGCGATCCTTGGCGATATCGAGATACACATTCGAAAGATCCACCACGCAGAAGTTCTGCAGGGCCTGGAAAAAGCGATAGAACTCATAGCTCTCGAAATCGGCCTGCACCCCATCGATCAGGGCGGCGGTGCGCTGCAGCATCCAGCGATCGAGCAGGGGCAGCTCCTCGATCGCGATGGCATGGCCCCCTTGCGCCTGGGGCCTGGGATCGAAATCGTGCAGGTTGCCAAGCAGGTAGCGGGCCGTGTTGCGAACCTTGCGGTACACATCGGCCAGCTGTTTGACGATCCCAGGGCCCAGGGGCACATCGGCGGAATAATCCACCGAGCTCACCCACAGGCGCAGCACATCGGCGCCGTAGGCCGGCTCCTGCTTCTCATTTTTGCCGCCCTCCACCAGGATCGCCGGATCCACCACATTGCCCAGGGATTTGCTCATCTTGCGGCCCTTTTCATCGAGCACGAAGCCATGGGTGAGCACCCGCTTGTAGGGGGCCTGGCCGTTCACGGCCACCGAGGTGAGCAGGCTGCTCTGGAACCAGCCGCGGTGTTGGTCGGAGCCTTCCAAATAGAGATCGGCCGGATAGGCGGCCCGGGCGGCGTGGCTGGCGCTGGTGCCTGCACCTGGAGCCGCCAGCGCCCCGTCGGTAGACGCCGGGCCAGCGGGGGTGACCCCCTGGTCTGCCTGGCTTGATTGGCCTGAAGGCTTCAAGCCCCCCAGCACCCCCGCCCAGGAGGAGCCGGAGTCGAACCACACGTCCATGGTGTCGGTGCCCTTGCGCCACAGGTGGGCCTGGTCGGCGTAGGCGGGCGGCAGCAGGCCGGCCTCCTCCCGTTGCCACCAGACATCGGAGCCGTGTTCAGCGATCAGGGCCTGGATGTGGCTGAGGGTGTCGGCGTTGACGAGCACCTCGCTGGTTTCCCGGTGATAGAAGACCGGGATCGGCAATCCCCAAGTGCGCTGGCGCGAGATGCACCAGTCGCCGCGATCGCGCACCATCGCCTCGATCCGGTTCTGACCGCTTTCCGGGGTCCAGGTCACCGCCTCAATGGCGGCCAGGGCCTGGGCCCGGAAGCCCTCCACCGATGCGAACCACTGTTCCGTGGCCCGGAAGATGGTCGGTTTTTTGGTGCGCCAGTCGTAGGGATAGCGGTGGGCGTAGCGCTGTTCGGCTAGCAGGGCGCCCGCCGCTTGCAGGGCGGCGATGATCGCCCCGTTGGCGTCCTTGAGCACGTTGGTGCCGGCAAACGGGCCCGCCTCGGCGGTGAGGGTGCCGGCCTCATCCACAGGACAAAGCACCGGCAGGCCGTATGTCTTGCCGGTGTTGAAGTCATCGACGCCGTGGCCGGGCGCGGTGTGGACCAGGCCCGTGCCGGTTTCGGTGGTGATGTAGTCACCGCCCAGCACCACCGGGCTGCTGCGCTCGAACAGGGGGTGCTGGTAGGTGATGCCTTCCAACTCGCTGCCCTTGAGGGTCAGCACAGGTTCGAGGCCCAGGCCCAGGCTGGTTTCGAGGCTGGTGATCAGCTCGCTAGCGACCACCAGGTGGCTGGGGCGGGCGCTCGGGGCCGCCTCGGGTCCTTCGCTGGCTGGGGCTGCGGGCGGAACGCTGACGCGGCAGATGGCGTAGTCGAGGCTGCCGTTCACCGACACCGCCAGGTTGGCGGGCAGGGTCCAGGGGGTGGTGGTCCAGATCGCCACCGCCAGCCCGCCCGGGGCCGTGGCGATGTCCTGGGGCAAGCCCGTGTCCTGGGGCAAGCCGGTGTCCTGGGGCAAGCCGGTGTCCTGGGGCAAGCCGGTGTCCTGGGGCAAGCCCGTGGCGGCCAGCTTGGCGGCTAGGGCCTCCGGCAGCTTGCGCACCGCAAAGGCCACGTAGACGCTCGGGGAGGTGTGCCCCTCCGGATACTCCAGTTCGGCCTCGGCCAGGGCCGTGCGCGAGCTCGGGCTCCAATGCACCGGCTTGAGGCCCCGGTAGATGTGGCCGGCCAGCACCATCTGGCCAAACACCCCGATCTGGGCGGCCTCGTAGTCCTTGTTCAAGGTGAGGTACGGCTGGTCCCAATCGGCCCAGATGCCCCAGCGGCGAAAACCCGTTTTCTGCCCCTCCACCTGCTCCAGGGCGTAGGCGTGGGCCTTCTGGCGCAGACTGATTGGCGTTAGGGCCTGGCGCTCGCTGCTGCCCAGCGCCTGCAACACCTTCAGCTCAATCGGCAGGCCGTGGCAATCCCAGCCGGGAATAAAGCGGGCTCGCTTGCCGTTGAGCAGGGCGTGTTTGTTGATGATGTCCTTGAGGATCTTGTTGAGGGCGTGGCCCACATGCAAGGCCCCATTGGCGTAGGGCGGACCGTCATGGAGGGTGAAACGCTCGCGCTCCGGGTCCTGGCTCAGCCGCTCATAGAGCTGCTGCTGCGCCCAGAAGTGTTGAATTTCGGGCTCCCGCTGCTTGGCGTTCGCCCGCATGTTGAAGGGCGTCTGCAGCAGGTTGAGCGTGTCCTTGTAGGAGGCTGGGCCCAGGACCGTGTCGCTCCCGTTTAAGTCGCTCGCGCTCACGTCGCCTGGGGCAGTTAGGGCCGATTATCCAGCGTCGTTGCAGGGGGCCGTGGCGCCAGCCTCGGCCGGCTCCTGGGGCGCGATTGGGCTGGACGGGGTGCGCGCGGGCGCCAGGCTGGCGTCTTGCTGTGGGGTTGGCACCATCACGGCCTGATCAGCGGGCTCTTCGGGGGCCTGGTCTGGCTCCGGGGTCTCTCCCCAGGCGGCGTCCACCAGGGCCTCGATCTCGCTGAAGGAGCTCACCTCGATCACCGGGGGCTGGGGGGGCTCGGGCGTGACGGCCGCCGGGTCCGCCGGAGGCCTTTCTGACGGGGATTCCGCAGGATTCTGCTGGGGCGCCGCTGGGGTGCCCTCCATTTCGGGCGCGGCTTCCGGCCGCACCCAGCGCTTGGTTGTGCCGCCGGCCTTGCCCTTGCCCTTGAAGCCGGTTGGGACGCTGGTAGGGGCCTGGGGCAGGCGGGTTCGTAGGCCCGAAAGGCTTTGGCTGGCCATCCCCTGCAGGGCTCCAAGGCTGGCGAGCACCTGGCCCAAGGCCGTGCGCCAGTGGGCGCCGGAGCCCAGCCGCTGCTGTTCCTCCGGCGTCAGGGCCCGCCAGCGCTGCTGGCCCACCTCACTGCCGAGCCGGCCGATCAGCAAGCTGCCGCAGAGCACCGCCACCATCGGCGAGCCGCCCAGCCGGTCCGAGCTGGTTACGAGCACCAGGCCCAGCAGCAGCAACACGGCCCCCCAAACGGCATCGCGGGCCCGGCTTAGTTCCGGCGTGAGCAGGGGCACCAACAACACCGCCAGCCCCAGCAGTAGGGCCAGGCTTCCCCCCAGGGTGGCGAACATGGTGAGCAGCACGGTAGTGGCCCCATTCTGGGCAATCTCCGGGGTCACTCCGTACAGTCGGCTCCTGCCCACCTGGCGGAATTGGTAGACGCGCTGGTTTTAGGTACCAGTGGCTTCGGTCGTGGGGGTTCAAGTCCCCCGGTGGGCATGGCGGATCCGGGGGCTGGCTGGCGGCCCCTGGCAACCCGGGCTGGCCTTTTTGCGCCTGTCCAGGCTTGGACCCGGGCACCCTGGCCGGGCGGGCTCCCGGGCTGGGGAGCTTCCAGGCTTTGCTGCCCCGGTTCAGCGGCGCCTAGGCCCATCTCCTTATTGTGGGGCGTCGTTGCGAGTTTGGGGTGCGGTTGCAGGAGATGACACCAACCCTGGCCGCCGCTTCGACCGCAACCGCTGGCGCGGCCCCGACCCGCTACCAGTCGGTGCCCCGGGAGTTTCTCGATCCCCCCGACGCCTGGAACCCCACCGTGGGCCTGTTTCTGGCCGGCTATGGCCTGGCGGCCCTCACGATTTGGGGCTGGTTCGTCGGCCAGTGGTCGTTGCCGGTCCTGCTGGCCCTGGGCTTTTTAGCCCTGCACCTGGAGGGCACCGTCATCCATGACGCTTGCCACAACGCCGCCCACCCCAACCGCTTTTGGAATGCGGTGATGGGCCATGGTGCGGCCCTGCTGCTGGGCTTCAGCTTTCCAGTGTTCACGCGGGTGCACTTGCAACACCATGCCCATGTGAACGATCCCAAGCAGGATCCCGATCACATCGTGTCCACCTTTGGACCGCTCTGGCTCATCGCACCGCGCTTTTTTTATCACGAATTCTTTTTCTTCCGCCATCGCCTTTGGCGTCACCATGAGTTGCTGGAATGGGGCATCGCTAGGGGCGTGTTTTTCAGCATTGTGCTGGCGGCCTGGAAGTTTGATTTTCTCGGCTTCATCTTCAACTGCTGGTTTGCCCCGGCCCTGATGGTGGGCGTCACCCTTGGCCTATTTTTTGACTATTTACCGCACCGCCCCTTCCAATCGCGCAACCGCTGGCATAACGCCCGAGTGTATCCCGGTAGGTTGATGAACTGGTTGATCATGGGCCAGAACTACCACCTGATTCACCATCTTTGGCCCTCAATTCCTTGGTTTGAATACCGGCCCGCTTACCACGCCACCAAGGATCTGCTGGATGCCAAGGGATCGCCCCAGCGGCTGGGACTGTTTGAAAGCAAGCACGATTTTTTCAACTTCCTCTACGACATCGTGCTGGGGGTGCGTAGCCATAAAAAACGCCGCAGTCGCCTGAGGCCGATCGCAGCCCTAATGCCCACCCTGCGGGCCCGGCGCCACGTGCTTGATCTGCTGCACCGCACAGCGGTCTCACCCCAGCGTTAGGAATGAGCTGGGGCTAGGGAAGCGTGCCCAAAGATGGGCTTGCCCGCCCAGCTTCAGGCCTCATTAATCGGCCAGAATCTTGGGCACCCGGAAGAAGTCCCCTTCCCGCTGGGGCGCTTCATTGAGCAAGTCTTCGCGCACGGGGGTGGCCTCCACCCGGTCTTCGCGGGTCACATTCACAACCTCCACGGCGCGGGTGGTGGGGGGCACTCCCTCCGTATCCACCTGCTCCAGCTGGGCGACGTAGTCGAGGATCCGCTCCAGCTGGCCGGTGTAGGTGGCGATTTTGGCCTCCGGCAGGTCGAGGCGGGCCAGCTGGGCCACCTTGCGCACGTCCTCCGCGGTGATCTTGCCCATGGTCGAATCGGCTGGCGCCTGTCGTTGGGCTGAACCTAGCTGGCATCGGGTTCGGCCAGGAAGCTGGCGAGATCCGCGGCCAGGGCCGTGGCGGCCAGATCGAGGAACTGCTGGCCGTGCTCGGCTCTGGCCAGGAAGGGATCGGAGCCCATGCGGCCATCGGGATGGCGGCGGCGGAAGTCCTCCGGGCCATGGATCGGGCCCGCCGGCGCCGCCTCGGGCAGGGGCCGTTGCTTGGCCTGCAGGCTCGGCTCCAGCGCCAGGGTGAGGGCGATTTCGCTGGGGGTGGCGTGGTGGCCTTCGCGCTTGCCGTAGAGCTCCCGGGCTAGGGCCGACACCGGCGCGGCGGTGAACCAGTTGGCCAGCCGGCAGCGCAGGGCGCCGGCATTGGTCAGGCCGCGGCTGGCTGCGCTGCCGTAGGCCTGGGCAAAGGCGGCCCGGCTGGTGGCGATGTTGCCGCCATGGCCGTTGATCACGAAGATCCGCTCAAAGCCGTGGCGGGCCAGGGACAACACCACGTCATGGAGCACCGCCATCAAGGTGGCCGGTTGCAGGCTGATCGTGCCGGCAAAGCCCAGGTGGTGCTCGGCCATGCCAAAGGCCTGGGCCGGGGTCACCAGCACGCCCGTGCGGCGGCCCACCTCCAGGGCCACGGCTTCGGCGGTGAGGGCATCGGTGCCGATGGCGCCGGTGGGGCCGTGTTGCTCGGTGGATCCCAGGGGCACGATCACCCCCTTGCAGCCCTGCAGATAGGTCTCCACTTCAGGCCAACTGCGCAGCTGCAGCCGGATGGCGGCCTGGTCCGGCGCTTCACCGGGCAGGGATGGGGCTGGGCTGGTGGCAACCACGACGGTTCAGCGGCGGCGGATCAGCCCATCATCCCTAGGATCAACGGCAACGGCCTTGGGTCGATGTTCCATCGCAAGCTCTCCACCGCCCTGGGCGAACAGCGGCCGATCTGGGTGTTTCTGCGCGACCAGCAACGCTGGATCGAAAAGGCCCTGGTGGTGGACCTCGAAGGCGAGCTGGTGACCCTGCGCTACGACGCCGAGGACGACGACGAGCTGCACAGCTGGGAAGAAACCGTGCGCATCGACTCGATCGGCGCCATCAGCGCCCGCCTGGCCTTCTTCAGCCGCCACGCCCTAGCCGAAGACCTGGAAGTGACGGGCGACTGCCCCGAATCGGAACAACTGCCCAGCCAGGGCTAGGGGCGCCGGCTTGGCGCCTCAATGGGCGGCGAGTGAAGGCACAGAGCCTTCAGTGGGCGGTGCCGTTGCCCTCGTAGGCCTTGCTGTCGTAGAAGCCGCCCTTGGTGCCAAAGAACAGGGTGGCCAGGCAGAACAGGCCGCTGGTGGCGACCAGCACGGCAGCGAGGGTGAGACCGGACGCGGATTCAGCCATGGAGCAGACCCTTGAAGCAGGTACCACCACTGTGGCGCCCGTGCCCAGGTCTGGCAGGAATCTGTTGGTTTCTGCCACGTTGATCAGGTCCCTTTGGCGCTTAATTTCAATTGATTGCTGTATTGTTTGGCCTCGGGGCTTGAAAATAGCTTGCAAAGAAGAGCTGCTGAGCCAAACGCTCCAATAGTCACTATCACTCCTTGAATTGTAGTGCCATTGTGGCTTAAGTGGATGGCGATAGCTTCATGGGCCGCAACAAACCAAACTTGCCGCTTCGCCAGGCTGAATCCTTTTGCATTTTGCTTGAGTATTAATAGCGAGCTGTAGATCCCGATGGCTGAACAGAGCGCCGTGCCCATGCTTAGGGCCGTAAAATGGGGCGTGAAGGCAAGGGCGTATCCAATCCCTCTGATTAGGGCGACGCCATTGAAGACCAATCCAAAAACAGCCCAAAATCGAAACTTTTTCATTGATAGGCAGGTTGGCGGATCATTGCTTGCGTAATGATATTGCAGCTCCGCCCCCCGCCTGTCCTCCTCCCAGGTCACTCCGATCTCAGTCCCACGCCTCCCCCAAGCCTTCTTCGCCCGCCCCGCAGAAGTCGTGGCCCCCGAGCTGGTGGGCTGCCTGCTGGTGAAACGCCAATCCTCTGGCGAGTTGCTCTGGGGGGTGATTGTGGAAACGGAGGCCTATTCCCAGGAGGAGCCCGCCTGCCACGGCCATCGCCGCCGCACCCCGAGCAACGAAACGCTCTTTGGTGAGCCAGGGCGTTTTTACGTGTATGTCAGCTATGGCATCCACCACTGCGTCAATGTGGTCACCGGCCAGGCCAATTGGGCCAATGGGGTGTTGCTTCGGGCCCTGGCCTTGCCCGGCGAGCCCGAGCGGATTGCGGCGGGGCCTGCCCTGCTGGCGCGACGGTTTGGTCTCGATCGCGGTCAGGATGGGCTACCGGCTACGCCGGTTTCGGGGTTGTGGTTGGCACCCCGGTTGCCTGAACTGGCGGATTGTCTTGGGGCCGGCGGGCCTGCGCCTGGCGCGGGGGATGTCAGCCCCTTGGTGCGCTGCTGCCGCATCGGCCTGTCCCAGGGCCAGGACTGGCCCTGGCGTTGGTACCTGCGGGCCAGCCGCAGCGTCAGTCGCCGCGCACCAGGTGATCGCCGCCCTGGCCTTGATCGGGCTTGGCAGCCTTCGCTGCGCTCGGACTGATCTAGGCCAGGGACTGGCTCCCTAGGCCCTGAACCCCTAACCAGATCAGGCGGCTTGCTTGTTTCCCTTGACGCCCCGGGCCAAGATCCCCGCGGACCACTACCTTGAGGCATAACGGCAGCAACGGTGTCTTGAGCGGCTGGACCCATCGCCATGTGCTGGATCTGGCGGCCTTGTCCCTGGAGGATTACGTCCTGGTGCTGGAGCTGGCCCAGCGCTTTCGGGCCTTGCCTGTGGCTGGAGCCCGCAAACTGCCAGCCCTGCAGGGGCGCCTGGTGGCCACCCTGTTCTTTGAGCCCAGCACCCGCACCCGCAGCAGCTTTGAACTGGCCGCCAAGCGGCTCTCGGCCGATGTCCAGAGTTTTTCACCGGCGTCGAGCTCCCTGAGCAAGGGCGAGAGCTTGCTCGACACCGCCCGCACCTACGTGGCCATGGGGGCCGACCTGCTGGTGGTGCGCCACCGCTGTGCCGGGGTGCCCGCCAGCCTGGCCCAAGGCCTCGACGCCAGCGGTGAGCGGGTGGCGGTGCTCAATGGCGGCGATGGCCTGCATAGCCACCCCAGCCAGGGCCTGCTCGATCTGTTCACCCTCGCCCGCCATTTCGCCCCCAGCGCCCCCACGCCGGCGGCCCTGGCCGGGCGCCGGATTGTGATCGTGGGCGATGTGCTCCATTCCCGCGTGGCCCGCTCCAACCTTTGGGCCCTCACGGCCTGCGGTGCCGACGTGGTGCTCTGCGGGCCCACCACCCTGCTGCCGGAGGCCTTTGCCGATTTCGTGGCGGCGCCGCCCCCCGGCCAGGAGCGCGACCCGGTGGCAGCGCGCGGCCCGATCACGATCAGCCGCGACCTTGACCAGGCCCTGGCCGGCGCCGATGCCGTCATGACGTTGCGGCTGCAGAAGGAGCGCATGCACCAGAACCTGCTCACCAGCCTGGAGGCCTACCACCGCAGCTATGGCCTCACCCACGCACGCCTGCAGGCTTGTGGTGATGGGGTGCCGGTGCTCCATCCCGGACCCGTGAACCGGGGGGTGGAACTCTCTGGCGCCTTGCTCGATGACGCCGATCGCTGCTTGGTGGAGGAGCAGGTGCGCAATGGCATCCCGATTCGGATGGCCCTGCTGTATCTGCTGGCCGCCGTAGGCCCAGCGGGTTAGGGAGGGGCAGGGGCCCGGCCTTGGAGCCGCTCTCGGCCCCTCGGCGATCTACTGGCTCAAAAGGGAGGCAGGGAGAAAGGCACCCTTGGTGATCCCCATCACCCGGCCCGGGCCCTGCCGACCCTTGTCTACACCATTTCTGGCGTCCTGGGCGGACTTGACCCCCACCCATAGGGGATTCCAATAAAAAAGCCCAGGCTTGGGGCCTGGGCCGGGGGATGGGGACAAACAGCAGCAAAGCGGCTGTGCTGGATTGATGCAAGCTGCGCAAAAAGTCCCTGTTGTCAAGGGAGCAGGGGGCTCAGGAGTCGCTGTCCTTGCTCTTGCGGGAGCCCTTGCCTTCCAGCAGCTCGAGCAGGGCCTCCATCTGGGCCATCACCCCGCGCACCTCACCGGCTTCCGGCAGCAGGCCGTCATCCATGACCCCCTGGTGCATTTCGCGCAGTTCCTGACGGATATAGCGAAGGTGACTAACGACTTGTTCGCGTTTGGACTGCGACATTGACAGACAGGGGGATCCTTCCTCCCTTTTACCCCATCGCCGGCCGGCGGGACCTGGGATTCAGCCTATTTCTGGCCAAACTGGGCCTTGGCCTCTTCAAAAAACTGTAGATCGACACGGTCGAGGCCCGCAGCGGCCGCCAGGATTTCGATCCGCCGGCGCACGGCAGGGCGCACGAAGAAGGGTATTTCCTTCAATTTCGCCTCCGCATCGGCGTTCCAATTCATGGCCCAGCCTCCGGGGATGCAGCACGGCTGCAGAAGATTAGGGGAAGGGCTGACCAGCCCCGATGCCGGCCATCCCAGGGGCGCCAGTGGGATCAGCTGTGGAGGAGCCCTGGCCGATTTCAGCTCCCTGGCCTATCTGCCGGCGGGGACTGGCTGGGGACCAGGTCCTGGGCGGGCGGCCAGCGGTAAGTCCTGGGCCCAGGGGCCCGTGCAGCCAGGGCCGCTGGGATGTTGCCGTTTTTACATGTTGGTGCGACGGAGGTGACTCCGTGCCTTTGGCGACTAATGACTAGGCCAATTCGTTCTTTATGCCTTAGGATCTGGCCATGAATTGATCGCTTTCAATGGCTAATCAGTCGAAGTTGCACACGCCTGGTCGGGCCAAGCGACTTGAGTTGGTGTTCGAAAAATTGTTGTGGAAGTTCAGACTTGTTGCCATGCTGCCGGTTGTGATGAGTTTGGTCAGCACCGTAGTGACCTTTGTCTTGGGCACTAAAAGTATTGCCCGCTCCTTGGTGGCCCTGCAGGCTCCTGAGGGCATCGGCGACCAGGCCTATGCCTTGGAGGCGAAGTTGCTTGCCGGCATTGTGTCGGGTATTGATCTCTATTTAATCGGCATCGCTTTGTTGATTTTTGGCTATGGTATTTACGAGCTTCTGGTATCCAATATTGATGCCGCCCGCGAGGCTGACGGTGGCGCCTCCAATGGACTTTTGGATTTTCGTGATTTGGATCAGCTCAAAGAGAAGCTGGTCAAGGTGCTTGTGGTAGCCTTGATCGTAACGGCCTTTAAATATATGTTGACCCTGAAGGTTGACGATGGCCAGTCCCTGCTCCTGTTTTGCGCCAGCGTGTTGCTTCTTGCCTTGAGTGGTTTTCTGATTACGGGCCATCGCCCCAATAAAGATCATTCCTAACGGATTCCGTTTTTGGCGGCCCCAGGCTTACGGATTGACCCGATCTATTCCAGGTGTCCTAAAGCTCTCACGATCCAACCACTTGGGAAGGGAGCAAAATGCGATGGAGAATAGGGGATTCGAACCCCTGGCCTCTGCGGTGCGATCGCAGCGCTCTACCAACTGAGCTAACTCCCCAATCCCGGAGGGATGACCTCCGCTTGGAAGACGCTATCAGTTCTGCCCCGCCTTGGCAGCCGGTTGAAGTTGGTGCTATGGGCAGGCCCGGACTAGGGCAACCGCTGGTCAGCTGTGTGGATCTGCAGACGGGGGCGGCGTGCAGCATCGACAATGGAAGCGCCCCCATCCGGCCCAGTCGTGAACGAGTCCCCCATGGCCGCGCCTAGAGCGATCACTCCCGAGCTGCTGGATGGCTTCGACGAGGCGTCGATCGCTGAGCTGGCCCAACGTCTTGAGGACGACGATTACCCCACCGCCTTTGAGGGCCTGAGTGACTGGCACCTGATGCGGGCCCTGGCCATCCACCGCCCTGAGCTGGCCAGGCCCTATGTGCATCTGGTGGATCAGGAACCTTTCGATGAGGACTAGTTGATGAGCACTAGCTACCAGGGCTCCAATCGGGCGGGAGCCAGGCTCTGGCACCTTCACCCCTAGTGGCCGAGATCGTGCCCATGGCAGCCCAGGCCCCTGGCCCCGATCAGGCCGTGCCCGATCCCCTGGTGGGCCGGCGCATCCTGGTGGCAATCAGCGGCAGCATTGCGGCGGTCAAGTTGCCCCTGGTGGTGAGCGCCCTGGTCCAGCGGGGCGCCCAGGTGCGTTGCGTGCTCACCCCTAGTGCCGCCCAGCTGGTCAGTGCCCCGGCCTTGGCCAGCCTCAGCCGGGCCCCGGTGGCCCTCGATGGCGACCAGTGGAGTCACCGCGAATCCCGGCCCCTCCATATCGAGCTGGCCGAATGGGCCGAGCTGGTCTTGCTGGCGCCCCTCAGTGCCACCAGCCTGGCCCGCTGGGTCCATGGCCTCGGCGACAGCCTGCTGGCCTCGGTGTTGCTGGCGACCGAGGCGCCGGTGGTGGCGGCTGCGGCCATGAATACGGCCATGTGGCAATCCCCAGGGGTAGCCCGTAATTGGCAGGCCCTGCAGGCCTTTGAGCGGGTGGTGCCCCTCGGCCCGAGTGCCGGCCTGCTGGCCTGCGATCGCCAGGGGGCTGGGCGCATGGCCGAGCCCGCCGCCCTGCTCCTGGCCCTGGAGTCCCTCGCCCTATGGGGTTGGCGCCGCGATTGGGCCGGCCAGCACCTGCTCGTCACGGCCGGCCCCACCCGCGAATGGCTCGATCCGGCGCGCTGCCTCACCAACCCCAGCACGGGGCGCATGGGCGTGCTGCTGGCCCAGGCCGCCCGGCTGCGGGGTGCCACGGTCGACCTCATCCATGGGCCGTTGGCCGTGGATCCCGCCTGGCTGGAAGGCCTGCGCTGCCATCCGATCAGCACCGGCGCCGAGCTGCAGCAGCGGCTACGCGACCTCCAACCGCACGCCACGGCCCTTGCCATGGCGGCGGCCGTGGCCGATCACCGGCCCGCCCGTCCCCAAGCCGGCAAGCTCGAGAAGTCAGCTCTGGCCGAGGCCATGGCGGCCGGCTGGCAGGAGGTGCCCGATCTCTTGCAGCACCTGGTGGCCCATCGGCCTGCGGGCCAAAGGATCCTTGGTTTCGCCGCCCAATCGGGCGATGGACTCGAGCAGGCCAGGCTGAAGTTCGCCCGCAAGGGCTGCGATCTGCTGTTTGCCAACCCGATTGATCTCCCCGGAGCCGGTTTCGGAGCATCCACCAACCAGGGCTGGCTGCTGGGGCCGGGGGACCGCTGCCAAACGATCGCCCCGGCTAGCAAGTTGGCGATCGCCCACCAGTTGTTGACGGCCTTGCTTGCCCTAGGCCCAACCGTTTAGCTCGAGCCCAAGGCAAGGGCCGGCCGGCCCACGGTTGACTCGGAGTCGGTTGACTCGGATTCGGTTGACTTGGAGTCGGTTTACTTGGAGTCGGCCTCGTCCTTTGCAATCACGGGGTCGGCGTCAGCGGCGTCTCGCTCCGGGCCTTGGGGCAGGTCCTGGTCGTCCCGTTCCAGCATGTCGAGGAAGGTGCGCAGCTGGAGGCGGGGGATGTAGGGCCAGCCGCCGCTGGTTTCCATCGCCTGCAGCAGCGTGAAGAACTGGTGGCGATCGGCGGGCAGGCTGGTGCGGAAGGGACCGTCCTGGATGCGGCGGTGCAGGGCCTCGATCTGGCGCAACAGGGTCAGCAGCGGGGCTGACTCGCCTTCTAGATCGGCGGCGATGGCATCCACGTCGGCGAGCAGGGCTTGGAGCCGGGCCTCCCAGGCCTTGGGTTCCGGGTTGTCGTGGGGACTGGCGTCGCGCATGGAGCCTGGGGATGGCGCTCCCGCCTACAGGTTGTTGAGAGCCGCGCAATGGTACGCGGAATCAGGGATTAGCACCGGTACTATCGCGCTTGGGTCAACCCCAAAACACGAGGTTTTTCCCTGCCTGAACGGCTTCCCACCATGCGTTTCCGTCCCCTGCTGGCCCTCGTGCTGGCGCTCTGCCTCACCCTGGTCACCGCATGCGGCGGCAACGCCAAGGCTGTGGATCGGGCCAATCTCACCTACGCAGACATCCACAACACCGGTCTGGCCAACGACTGCCCGACCCTCCCCGATTCCGCCCGGGGCACCATCCCCCTGGACGCCTCGGCCAAGTACCAGCTCCGCGAAATTTGCATGCACCCCACCGAGGTGTTTGTGAAGGGCGAGCCGGCCAATAAGCGCCAAGAAGCCCAGTTCGTTGCGGGCAAGATCCTCACCCGCTACACCTCGAGCCTCGATCAGGTCTATGGAGACCTGAGCCAGCAGGACGGCAAGCTCTCCTTTAAGGAGCTCGGTGGCATCGACTTCCAGCCCGTCACCGTGCTCCTGCCCGGTGGTGAGGAAGTGCCCTTCACCTTCTCCAGCAAGCAACTCCTGGCCACGGCCGAGGGTGCTTCGATCAGCACCAACACGGATTTCGATGGCAGCTATCGGGCTCCCAGCTACCGCACCAGCAACTTCCTTGATCCCAAGGGCCGGGGCCTGACCACCGGCTACAGCAGCGCCGTGGGCCTGGTGCCCGCCGGCGATGACGACGATCTGCAGAAGGAGAACGTCAAGCGCTACGTCGATGGCACCGGCACCATGAACCTGTCGATCACCAAGGTCGACGCAGCGACTGGCGAATTCGCCGGCGTGTTCACGGCGATCCAGCCCTCCGACACCGACATGGGCAGCAAGCCGGTGGTTGATGTCAAGATCACCGGCCAGCTTTACGGCCGTCTCGAAAAGGCCTGATTCGGACAGGCTGCCAACCCCTCGCCCCGGCACTCCAGCCAGGGGCCTGGGGGGCCCAGCCCCAATCGCTGCCCACCAGCTCTCCAGCCTGGGCTGCTGGAGCCATCAGGAGCGCCGATCCCAACCATCCCCGGGGGCCTAAGGCCCCCTTTTTTGATGGCCGTTTGCCCCTGGCCCGCAGCCCTGTGGCGGCGGCCTGTCGTCGACTCAACTGGGGTCGCCAAGGTCCCCCTGCGGACGCTCTGGGAGAATCCCCGCCTAGCTGCCTTCAGCCGAGCCGATGACCAGCACCCTCGCCGCCGGACCCGCCTCCCCTGGCCTGATCGCCCCCCATGGCGGCGTGCTGGTCGATCTGCGGGTGCCGGCGGAGCAGCGCGATGCGATCAAGGCTGGCGTCGATCACGTGATCGAATGCAGCGACCGCAATGCCTGTGACGTGGAGCTGCTGATGGTGGGCGGCTTCTCGCCCCTGCGCGGCTTCATGCACCAGGAGGACTACCTCTCGGTGGTGGCCAGCCACCGCACCAGCAGCGGCCTGCTGTTTGGCCTGCCGATCGTGATGGACACCCAACGCGACGACGTGCTGGTTGGCCAGCGCCTGCTGCTCACCTACAAGGGCCAGGACCTGGCGGTGATGACCGTGGAGAGCCGCTGGGAGCCCGATAAGGCCCGCGAGGCCCTCGGCTGCTACGGCACCACCTCCCTAGAACACCCCGCCGTGAAGATGATCGCCACCGAGCGCGGGCGCGTCTATCTGGGCGGCCCCATCGAGGGCCTGGAGCTGCCCAGCCGGGTGTTCCCCTGCAAGAGCCCGGCCGAGGTGCGCGCCACCCTGCCGGCTGGCCAGGACGTGGTCGCCTTCCAGTGCCGCAATCCGATCCACCGGGCCCACTACGAGCTGTTCACCCGGGCCCTGGAGGCCACCAACGTCAGCGACCAGGGGGTGGTCCTGGTCCATCCCACCTGCGGCCCCACCCAGGACGACGACATCGCCGGCGCGGTGCGCTTCCAGACCTACGAGCGCCTCGCCGCTGAGGTGAATAACCCCCGCATTCGCTGGGCCTACCTGCCCTATTCGATGCACATGGCCGGCCCGCGCGAGGCCCTGCAGCACATGATCATCCGCAAGAACTACGGCTGCACCCACTTCATCATTGGCCGCGACATGGCCGGCTGCAAGAGCTCGATCAGTGGGGACGACTTCTACGGCCCTTACCAGGCCCAGGATTTCGCCCGCGACAACGCCAGCGAGCTGGGCATGGAAACCGTGCCCTCGCTCAACCTCGTCTACACCGAGGAGGAGGGTTACGTCACCGCCGAACACGCCGAGGCCCGGGGGCTGCACGTGCGCAAGCTCAGCGGCACCCAGTTCCGCCAGATGCTGCGCAGCGGCGAGGAGATCCCGGAATGGTTTGCCTTCCGTAGCGTGGTGGAGGTTCTGCGCGCTGCCTGAGGGCCAAGGGCCCGGAAAGCGCCAGGAGATGCCTGGCGCCGTTTAACATTCCTTTACTAAACCGATCGGAGAGTGCAAGGTGAAGAAGCGCTGGCGTAATGCGGGTCTCTACGTGCTGGTGGCGATCGTCGTCATCGCCGTGGGCACGGCCTTCCTCGACCCCCGCCCCGATCCCGCCAAGGCGACCCGCACCCTGCGCTACAGCGACTTTGTCGAGGCCGTCGAGGCCAATTCCGTCTCGCGGGTGCTGATCTCCCCCGACCGCGGCACCGCCCAGGTCGTCGAGAACGACGGCCAGCGCGCCGTGGTCAACCTTGCCCCCGACAAGGACCTGCTCAAGCTGCTCACGGTCCATAACGTCGATATCGCCGTGCAACCGAGCCGGGAGCCTGCCGCCTGGCAGCAGGCCGTGGGCAGCCTGATCTTCCCGCTGCTGCTGCTCGGTGGCCTGTTCTTCCTGCTGCGCCGCGCCCAGGGCGGCGGCGGCAACCCGGCCATGAATTTTGGCAAGAGCAAGGCCCGGGTCCAGATGGAACCCCAAACCCAGGTGACCTTCGGCGATGTGGCCGGCATTGAGGGCGCCAAGCTCGAGCTCACCGAGGTGGTCGACTTCCTCAAGAACCCCGATCGCTTCACGGCCGTCGGCGCCAAGATCCCCAAGGGCGTGCTGCTGGTCGGCCCTCCGGGCACTGGCAAAACCCTTCTGGCCAAGGCCGTGGCGGGCGAGGCCGGTGTGCCCTTCTTCTCGATCTCAGGTTCCGAGTTCGTCGAGATGTTTGTGGGCGTGGGCGCCTCCCGGGTGCGTGACCTGTTCGAGCAGGCCAAAAAGAATGCCCCCTGCATCGTCTTCATTGACGAAATCGATGCCGTCGGCCGTCAGCGTGGCGCCGGTTTGGGCGGTGGCAACGATGAGCGCGAGCAGACCCTCAACCAGCTGCTCACCGAGATGGATGGCTTTGAGGGCAACACCGGCATCATCATCGTGGCCGCTACCAACCGGCCCGATGTGCTCGATGCGGCCCTGATGCGGCCGGGCCGTTTCGATCGCCAGGTGGTGGTGGACCGTCCCGACTACGCCGGCCGGCTCCAGATCCTCGGTGTGCACGCCCGCGGCAAAACCCTCTCCAAGGACGTGGACCTCGACAAGGTGGCCCGCCGCACCCCCGGCTTCACTGGCGCCGACCTGGCCAACCTGCTCAACGAGGCGGCGATCCTGGCGGCCCGCCATGAGCTCACCGAAATCTCCATGGATGAGGTGAATGACGCGATCGAGCGGGTCATGGCCGGTCCTGAGAAAAAAGACCGCGTCATGAGCGAGAAGCGCCAGCGCCTGGTGGCGTATCACGAGGCCGGCCATGCCCTGGTCGGCGCCCTGATGCCCGACTACGACCCGGTTCAGAAGATCAGCATCATTCCCCGCGGCCAGGCCGGCGGCCTCACCTTCTTCACCCCCAGCGAAGAGCGCATGGAATCGGGGCTCTATTCCCGCTCCTATCTCCAGAACCAGATGGCTGTTGCCCTAGGCGGCCGCGTCGCTGAGGAGATCGTTTACGGAGAGGATGAGGTCACCACCGGTGCCTCCAATGACCTCCAGCAGGTGGCCCGCGTCGCCCGCCAGATGGTCACCCGCTTCGGCATGAGTGACCGTCTTGGCCCCGTGGCCCTGGGCCGCGCCCAGGGGGGCATGTTCCTGGGCCGCGACATCGCCGCTGAGCGCGACTTCTCCGAAGACACCGCCGCCGCCATCGATGAGGAGGTGTCTGACCTGGTGGCCGTGGCCTACAAGCGGGCCACCAGCGTGCTCACCAACAACCGCTCGGTTCTCGATGAACTGGCCGAGATGCTGGTGGAGAAGGAAACCGTTGACGCTGAGGATCTCCAGGAGCTGCTGATCCGCAGCAATGTGCAGGTGGCTGAATACGTCTAAGACTCCAAGCCAACAGAGCAACGATCCCTGCGGGCTGGCCGGGTCCTTGCACGCCCAGCCCCTGCTTGCCGTTCTGCGTCCGCGCAGTCTCGATCAGGCCCACCGTCAGCTGGAGTTGCTCCAGGCGGTGGGCCTTGTTCATGTGGAACTTGCCGCAGAGGCCTCTAGGGCCTGGAGCCAGGGTTGCCTGAGCCTGGCGGCTGCCTTCCCCGACCTCCGCCTGGGGGCGGCCTCGGTTACGGCCCCGCAGCAGCTGGAGGCCGTGGCTGCCGGCGGGCTGGCCTATGCCGTGTCGCCGATTTTCGATCCGCAACTGCTGCAGCGGGCCCGCCAGCTGGGCCTCACCCTGGTGCCGGGGGTCCAGAGCCCCACCGAAGTGCACCAGGCCCAGCGGCTGGGCTGCTCAATTGTCAAATTGTTTCCAGCACGGCCCCTCGGGCCCAGCTATTGGGCCTCCCTGGCGGGCCCACTGGGCCCCCTGCCCTTTTGCATCGCTGCCGGGGGGCTGGCCTGCGCCGATGTGATGCCCTGGCTGGAGCAGGGGGTGGATGCTGTCGCCCTAGGTGGTCGCCTGTTTCCCGCGGCCCCAGGTCCGGCAGGTCCGGGGAAGGGGCCAGGGGCAGCGTCCCTAGGGGGGGATCCAGGGCACCTGGATCCCCAATTGGCTGACTTGGTTCGGCAGCTGGGCGGCCGCCCTCACCAGAGGCTGCACTGAGCCTGTTGGCGCAGCAGGTGGTCCGCTAACACCAGGGCCACCATCGCTTCCACCATCGGCACGGCCCTCGGCAGCACGCAGGGGTCGTGGCGGCCCTTGGCGGCCAGGGTGGTGGCTTCGCCGCTGGCGGTGATCGTGGCCTGGGCCTTGCGGATCGTGGCGGTGGGCTTGAAAGCCACCTTCAGCTGGATCACTTCGCCATTGCTGATGCCGCCCTGGATGCCGCCGGAGTTATTGGTGGCCGTGCGCAGGCGTCCGTCTTCGCTGGGCAGAAAAGCATCGTTGTGTTCACTGCCCTTGAGCAGGGTGCCGCCGAAGCCCGAGCCAATTTCAAAGCCCTTGGTGGCGGGCAGGGACATCAGGGCCTTGGCCAGGTCGGCCTCCAGCTTGTCGAATACCGGCATGCCCAGGCCCACGGGCGGCCGGCGCACCAGGCACTCGATCACACCACCGCAGGAATCACCCTCGCGGCCGATCGCCTCGATCCGGGCAATCATCTGTTCGGCCACCACCGGATCGGGGCAGCGCACGATGGTGCGCTCAATCGCCTCCAGGTTGACGCCGGCCGGATCAATGTCGGCCTCAATCGTGTGGATGCGCCGCACCCAGGCCAGTACTTCGGTGCCATGGGCCTTGGCCAGCAGCTGCTTGGCGATGGCGCCGGCTGCCACCCGGCCAATCGTTTCGCGGGCGGAGGCCCGGCCGCCACCACTGCTGGCCTGGATGCCGTATTTGGCCTGGTAAGTGGCATCGGCATGGGAGGGGCGAAAGGCCACCTCCATCTCCTTGTAATCGCCGGGGCGTTGGTCCTTGTTGCGCACCACCATGGCGATGGGCGTGCCCAGGGTGACGCCATCGAGCAGGCCGCTGAGGATCTCCACCCGGTCCTCTTCCTTGCGGGGCGTGGTGATCCGGCTCTGGCCCGGTTTGCGCCGGTCCAGTTCCGCCTGGATGGCGGCCAGATCCAGCTCCAGCCGGGGCGGACAGCCATCGACAATCACCCCGACCCCACCGCCGTGGGATTCCCCGAAGGTGCTGATGCGGAAGAGGTCGCCGAAGCTGCTGCCCATGGGCTGAGTGCGCTGGCCTGAGCCTACAAACCAGGCTTGGCAGGGGCGCCATCCACGGCGTTGGGCAGCCCTTTGACCCCGGCATACACCAGCACGATCAATCCATGACCCGCAACGGCAGGGGCACGGCTATGGCCAGTCCCAAGTCGATCCAGCACAGCTTGGCAATCACGGGCGGCTCATGCTGCTCCAGGGGCTTGGGGGGCTTCTAGCTTGTTCAAAGGTGGCTGACGACCCTTGAACAAGCGCGACCGTGCTGCCTTGGTTCTGCAGCGGTTGGAGCAGCACTACCCCGAAACGCCGATCCCGCTTGACCACAGCGATCCTTTCACCCTGCTGATCGCCGTGCTGCTCAGCGCCCAGTGCACCGATAAGAAGGTGAACGAGGTCACACCGGCTTTGTTTGCGTCCGGTCCAACGCCAGTGGCCATGGCGGCCTTGCCTGAGGACAGGATCCTCGCCCACATCCGCCAGTTGGGCCTGGCCAAGACCAAGGCCCGCAACGTCAAACGCTTGTCGGAACTGCTGCTGGAGCGCCACGGCGGCGCCGTGCCCCAAAGCTTTACGGAATTGGAGGCGTTGCCGGGGGTGGGCCACAAGACGGCCTCGGTGGTGATGGCCCAGGCCTTTGGCGTGCCCGCCTTCCCGGTGGATACCCACATCCATCGCCTCGCCCAGCGCTGGGGTTTGAGCCAGGGACAGAACGTGGAGCAGACCGAGCGGGATCTCAAGGGGCTATTCCCCAAGAAGGCCTGGAACAAGCTGCACCTGCAGATCATTTTTTATGGCCGCGAGCACTGCAGTGCCCGCGGCTGCGATGGCACCGTGTGCGGTCTCTGCAGGGAGCTGTATCCCACCCGCCGCAAGCCGGTGCGCTGGCGCAAGGCCTGAACACAAAAAAGCCCCCTCTTTTGCAGAGGGGGCTTCGGTTCAACTCAGGCCCTAGGGCCAAGAGGTGATGGGATCAACCGATCGCAGGTGCGGTCAGAGCCACGGGGGTGGACTGGGCAGCAGCGAGGTCGAGGGGGAAGTTGTGAGCGTTGCGCTCGTGCATCACTTCCATGCCCAGACCAGCGCGGTTCAGCACATCGGCCCAGGTGTTCAGCACGCGGCCCTGGGAATCCAGGATCGACTGGTTGAAGTT
>CAMAVE010000002.1 GCA_945861595.1 Synechococcus sp. UW140 | reverse complement strand
AGAGTCGCCTGCCATTAAGAACCCTCAACCTTAAATGTTAAACTTGAAACTTTAAACTTAAAACTTTAAACGTTAAACAAAAACTCCATCACATCCCCTTCCGCCACCACATACTCCTTGCCTTCGCTGCGCAGCCAGCCGCGGTTGCGGGCTTCGGCAAGCGAGCCCGCTTCCAGCAGCTGGGCGTAGCTCACGGTTTGGGCGCGGATGAAGCCGCGCTCAAAATCGGTGTGGATCACGCCGGCGGCCTGGGGGGCGGTCATGCCGGCATGGATCGTCCAGGCGCGGGTTTCCTTTTCGCCGGTGGTGAAGTAGGTGCGCAGGCCCAGCAGCCGGTAAGTGGCGGCGATCAGGCTCTGCAGACCGCCCTCGCTCACGCCCAGGCCCTCCAGGTAGGCGTCCCGTTCCTCGTCGCCCAGTTCCACCAGTTCGGCCTCCACCTGGGCTGAGATCCGCACGGTTTCGGCCCCTTCCTTGGCGGCCAGCTCAGCCACCTGCTCCACCCAGCCATTGCCGCCGGCCAGGTCGTCTTCGCTGACGTTGGTGGCGTAGATGATCGGTTTGGCGGTCATCAGGCCTAGGAGCCGAACTAGGGGTTCCTCCTCCTCGTTGAGGGCAACACTGCGGGCGGCGCCACCGGCCTCGAGCACGGCCTGGATGCGACCGAGGGCATTGTCTTCAATCTGGGCTTCCTTGCTGGTGCGCAGCTGTTTCTTGAGGCGATCGCGGCGCTTCTCGATCTGGGCCAGGTCCGCCAGGCCCAGCTCCAGGTTGATCACTTCGGCATCGCGGGCCGGATCAACGCTGCCGGACACATGGATGACGTCGTCATCCTCGAAGCAGCGCACCACATGGACGATCGCGTCCACCTCGCGGATGTTGGCCAGAAACTTGTTGCCCAGGCCCTCCCCCTGGCTGGCGCCCTTCACCAGCCCAGCGATATCAACGAATTCCACCCGGGTCGGGATCAGCTCCTTCGAGCTAGAAATGGCCGACAGTTTGGCCAAACGGGGGTCTGGCACGGCCACCACGCCCACGTTGGGCTCGATCGTGCAGAAGGGGAAATTGGCCGCCTGGGCCTGGGCGTTGGCCACCAGGGCGTTGAAGAGGGTGGATTTGCCCACATTGGGCAGCCCCACGATTCCGGCTTTGAGCATGGCGGAAATCTATCCGCGCAGGTGCACGCAGTTTTGCCGCCGACCAGGAAGACTGGGTGAAGATTTGCCCGTCCAGCCATTCCTGTCGCCATGCCCCAAGCCGCCCCCCCCACCAGGGAGGCCCTGCCGGTGGCCCCCGACACCAAGGCGGGCCCGTTCCGCTTCCCGCGAGGCCCCCGCTGGCTGGCCAGGCGCCGGCTCTGGCTGGGCCTCGGGGCCAGCGTGCTGGTGGTGGCGGGGGCCGGCTTTTGGGTCTCGTCCAGTAGGCGATCCACCCAGGTCAAGGCCCTAGCCACCTACACGGTGCCATCGCGGTTGGGCAGTCTGCCCGGGGTGGTCACGGCCAGCGGCCAGCTGGAGGCCTTCCGCCGCGTCAACGTCAGCCCCAAACGCCAGGGCCTGCTGGTGAAGTTGTTTGTTGAGGAGGGCGACTCGGTGG
Organism: Synechococcus sp. UW140; assembly: GCA_945861595.1. Taxonomy (GTDB): domain Bacteria; phylum Cyanobacteriota; class Cyanobacteriia; order PCC-6307; family Cyanobiaceae; genus BAIKAL-G1. The sequence goes on along the minus strand of CAMAVE010000002.1, from coordinate 75,754 downwards.
TGGCGGGCCAGCCGATCGCCCAGATGGACAGCGGCGACTTGGGCGATCGCATCGAGGAGCTCCAAGCCCTGGTGCGTAGCGCCCAGCAGCAGATGGACCGCAGCCGCCATGAGTTGGATCGCAACCAGCTGCTCTACCGCCAGAAGGCGATCAGCCTCAATGACTACGAGCGGATTCGCAACACCTACCGGGTCGATCGCGAAACCGTTCGGGCAGCGCAGAACCGCCTCGAGCAACGCCAGATCGAGCAGGGCGAACTCATCGTGCGCGCCCCCTTTTCCGGCGTGATCACGGCCCGCTACGCGGACCCCGGCGCCTTTGTTACCCCCACCACCACCGCCTCGGCCACGGCCGGGGCGACCAGTTCGTCGGTGGTGGAGTTGGCCCAGGGCCTGGAGGCCGTGGCCAAGGTGCCCGAAAGCGACATCGGCCGCCTGCGGGTCGGCCAGGACGCCTCGGTGCGGCTCGATGCCTTCCCGGACTGGCGCTTTGCTGCCCGGGTGCGCCAGGTCGCCCCCCGGGCCGAGAAGCTCAATAACGTCACCTCTTTCCAGGTGAAGCTGGCCCTGCTGCAGCGGCCACCCCAGCTGCGCATCGGCATGACCGCCGACATCGACTTCAATACCGGCGTGTTGCCAGCGCGCACCCTGGTGCCCACCGTGGCGGTGGTGACCGAGGAGGGCAAGCCCGGGGTGTTGCTGGTGGGCAAGGGCAACCAGCCCACCTTCCAGCCCGTCACATTGGGTTCGAGCAGCGGCCGGGACACCCAGATCCTTTCTGGCCTCAAGCCCGGGGTGCCGGTGTTCATCGACCTGCCCCCCTGGGCCAAAAAAGGGCGCGACAAGGGCTGAGGGGTTGGCTGAGGGGGCCCCGGGGTTAGGGGCCCCTCAGCTGGAAGGGGGCCTCAGCTTGTCGGGGCCTCGATCCGGCGCTGGTCGAGGAAGCGGCGGCTGGCCTCCACAATCCGGCCGCTGGCCTGGCCATCGCCAAAGGGGTTGTGGGCCCGGGCCATGGCGTCATAGGCGGCGGGATCCTCCAGCAGCCGGGCCGTTTCGCGCACGATGTCAGCGCTGGCCGTGCCGATCAGCCGGGCCGTGCCCGCATCCACGGCTTCCGGACGCTCGGTAGTGCGGCGCAGCACCAGCACCGGTTTGCCCAGGGCGGGCGCCTCCTCCTGCAATCCGCCGGAATCGGACAGCAGCAGCGTGCAGCCTCGCATCGCCGCCACCAGCTGGTCGTAATCGAGGGGCTCGGTGAGGAAGGCGCGCGGATGGTTGCCGAGCAGGGCCTGCAGGGGCTCGCGCACGGTGGGGTTGCGGTGCAGGGGCAGCAGCAGGGCCGTGTCGGGGAAGCGCTCCAGCACCTCTAGGAAGCCGCGACCGATCTCCTGAAGCCGCTCGCCCCAGTTTTCGCGCCGGTGCACCGTGGCCAGAATCACCCGCTGCCGCTCCCAGTCCAGGCCGGGCAAGGCGTAGGCCGGCGCCGAGGCGGCGGTCTGCAACAAAGCGTCAATGACCGTGTTGCCGGTGACCAGCACCTCGCCCACGACCCCGGAGGCCTGGAGGTTGGCCGCCGCCACGGGGGTGGGGGCGAAATGGAGCAGGGCCACCTGGGAGATCAGTCGCCGGTTGGCCTCCTCCGGGAAGGGATCAAAGAGGTTGTCGGTGCGCAGCCCGGCCTCCACATGGCCCACCGGGATCTGGGCGTAGAAGGCCGCTAGGGCCGAGGCAAAGGCCGTGGTGGTGTCCCCCTGCACGATCACCAGGTCGGGGGGGAACTCCTCGAACTCCTGGCCTAGCCCCTGCAGGGCGGCGCAGGTCACGTGGGTGAGGGTTTGCTTGGGGGCCATCAGGGCCAGGTCCCGGTCGGCCTTGAGGGCAAACAGCTCCATCACTTGCTGGACCATTTCCCGGTGTTGGCCGGTGAGCACCAGGCGGGTGTGGAAGCCCTCGGCCGCCTGGAAGGCCTGGATCACCGGTGCCAGCTTGATCGCCTCCGGCCGGGTGCCAAGCACGATGCAGACCTGATGGGGGGCGTTCAAGGCAGCGATGCATCCGGACTAATCCTAATGAGACCCCGCCGATACCCCCCATAGGTGAGATGCTGCTAAAATGTAAATTATTCGCAGGCTGCAAAAGCTAGTAATCGTGGAACCCTTGGATGGCCCAGCGATCAAGCATGAATGGCCTGCCCAGGCTGGTCTCCCGCCGCCGGCCTGCGGTCCGAGCGGCTATCGCTACCCCGGAGGCCCCATCGACGTGCCCGGGGACCTGATCAGCTGCCCGATGCCCGGGGACCTGGAAGGGATTGTGCGGATTGCGGCTGAGCACAACTATTCCGATGTCCATCTCGGGGTTGGCGAGGAGCCTCGCTTTCGCTTTCGCGGCGACATCATCCGCACCGGATGGCCGGTGACGGATGCGGCCACCTTTGGTCGCTGGACTGGGGAAATGCTCGGTACGAGCCTTTTGGAAGGCTTCCGGCGTAAAAAAGAGTTCGATGGCTCCCATGCGTTCCCCTTCGTGCGGGTCCGCATCAACCTGATGGATTCCTTGAGGGGCCCGGCCATGGTGCTGCGGCTGATCCCCAACAGGATCATCAGCCTCGACGAGCTCTGCCTGCCGCCGGTGCTGCGCCAGCTCTGCACCCGGCCCAAGGGCCTGGTGTTGGTTACTGGGCCCACGGGCTCTGGCAAAACCACCACCCTGGCGGCCATGATCGACTGGATCAACCGCCACATGAGCCGCCACATTCTCACGATTGAGGATCCGGTGGAGTTCGTGCATCAGAGCCAGCAATCGCTGATTCGCCATCGCGAAGTTGGCTTGAACAGCCGATCTTTCAACGCGGCCTTGCGATCCGCCCTCAGGGAAGATCCCGACGTGATTTTAATCGGTGAAATCCGGGACCAGGAAACCCTGGCAACTGCCATCCAAGCCAATCAAACCGGCCATCTCGTTTTTGGCACCATGCACACAAACTCGGCCGTGCGCACTGTCGAAAGGGTGCTTGGCATGTTCCCGCCATCGGAACAGGAGGCGGTGCGCCGGGGCCTATCCGATTCGATGCTGGGGATTGTTGCCCAGGGGCTGATTAAGACAACGGATGGGAAAAGAACAGCCTTTCATGACATCTTGATCAACAATGATGCTTGCAAGGATTACATTCAGAAAGGGCAGTTGGATGCCATTGAGCAGATTATGGAGCGCAGTGGTTTCGAGGGCATGCAAACAAGTAATCAGGCCCTCTTGAAGATGGCCCAAGAGGGCCTGATTGAAACAGCCGACGCCCTAGCCCAGAGCCTCAAGCCGGCGGAGCTCAAGCAGGCCCTACGCGGCCGTCAGTGAGGCCAGCAGCCGACCGAAGAGGAGCACTCCTAGGCCAATGGACAGGCCGAGCATGGCCAGGCGGCCATTCCAGATCTCGGCCTGGGGGGTGAAACCGCGCTTCCAGGCGTTGATTTCTTCGGGGCCCACCTCAATGATTTCGATGCCGCCCGGCAGGGTCGAGTCCAGGCCAGAGTCAAGTTCCGACTCGAGTTGGGCCTGGGAGTTGGGTGCTGGGGCCATGGCAGCGACCGCGGGGTTCAAGCCAGCCTAGAAGTTTCAGAAGGGGTTCTGACGGTCGTAAAGGGCCAGGGCGTCCTCAAGGGGCCAGCGCGGCGCTACGGCGAGCTCGATGGCGCTTTGGCCGCCAGCGAAGAGCCTCTGCTCGGCGGCGACGCCAACCATGGCGGCGTTGTCGGTGCAGTAGGCCAGGGGGGCGGCGCGCCACTCCAGGCCCAGGCTCTGGCAGCGGGCCTCCAGCAGGTTGCGCAGGCGCCGGTTGGCCGCCACCCCGCCCACCAGCACGAGCGTTTTCAGCCCCTGGTCCTTGGCGCAGCGGCAGCTGCGCTCCACCAGCACCTCCGCCACCACCTGCTCGAAGCTGGCGGCCAGGTCGGCCACCGGCAGGGCCGTGCCGGCCCCATCGGCCTGGCGTTGCTGCTCGGCCACCAGGCGCACCATGGCGGTCTTGAGGCCGCTGAAGCTGAAGTCGTAGGGATGGAAGCCCCCGCTCGGCAGGGACACCCGACCCTTCGGCAGGGGGAAGCGATCGGCCTGGCCGCCGGCGGCGGCCGCCTGGATCGCCGGGCCGCCGGGATAGCCCAACTGCAGCAGGCGGGCCACCTTGTCAAAGGCTTCGCCGGCGGCGTCATCGCGGCTGCGGGCCAGGCGGCTGTAGGCGCCTGGCCCATCGACCCGGATCAGTTCGCTGTGGCCGCCACTCACCAGCAACACCAGGAAGGGACCCGGCGGCAGGGGCTCGCCCAGGTGCACCGAGCAGAGGTGCCCCTCCAGGTGGTGCACCCCGAGGAAGGGAAGCCCGTGCAGGCGGGCCAGGGTGCGGGCGGTGACCGAGCCCACCAGCAGGGCGCCCACCAGGCCCGGGGTCACGGTGGCGGCAATCCCATCGAGGTCGGCGAAGCCCAGGCCGCTTTCGGCCATCACCTGGTCGATCAGCTGGGGCAGGGCTTCGACATGGCGGCGGGAGGCAATTTCCGGCACCACGCCTCCAAAGCGGGCGTGCTCTTCCATTTGGCTGGCCACGGCGCTGGCCAGGGGGCGTTGATCGCGCACCACGGCCGCCGCCGACTCGTCACAACTTGTTTCGAGGGCCAGAACCGTGGGCATCGTGTCTGGGGAACTCCCGTAATCTCCGCAAGAGACATCCTGCCCCGGCAGGAGAGACCTGTTTCTAGCCCAGGCTTCTGCCTTGGTAAGAGACCACCGTCCGGCCCTGGCTGGACACCCCAAGAGCACCGCCAGACCCGCAGCCGATGCGCCGCCTCTTCGCCGTCCTGATTTCCGCCCTGCTGATCTTCGGCTTCGCCCCCGTGGCGAAGGCTGATGTGGCAGGCCTGACCCCCTGCTCCCAGAGCGCCCGCTTCCAGCAGCGCGCCTCGGCAGCCAAAACCGACCAGGCCAAGGCCCGCTTTGCCATGTACAGCCAGGCTGTGTGTGGCGCCGATGGCCTGCCCCACCTGATCGTGGATGGCCGCTGGAGCCATGCCGGTGACTTCGTCATCCCTGGCATTGCCTTCCTCTACATCGCTGGCACGATCGGCTGGGCCGGCCGGGGCTATCTCCAGGCCGTGCGCGGTGATAAGGACGCCACGATGAAAGAGATCCAGATCGATCTGCCCCTGGCCTTCAAGAGCACCCTGGCTGCAGCCACCTGGCCCCTGGCCGCCTTCGGTGAGCTCACCAGCGGCAAGCTCACAGAGGCCGACAGCAAGGTCACCATTTCGCCCCGCTGATCTGAAATTCAGCTCAACCAATGGCTGCCTGGCCAGGTGCTAGGCAGCAAAAGCTTCCCTAACCGTTTCGGCTTTCCGTCATGAAAAAATTCCTGACCACCGCTCCGGTGTTCGCCGCCATCTGGTTCGGCGTCACGGCCGGCATCCTGATCGAATTCAACCGTTTCTTCCCTGACCTGCTCTTCCACCCGCTCTGAGCTTGAGAACCCGAGTCTGGATTCATCAATGAAGCGGCCCATGGGGGCCGCTTTTTTATGGGCTGTGCGGGTTGTAGGGCGATGGGGATCGACCTACCCATCAGGGCCGGCGAGCCACAATAACTGTCTACAAAAAATGACTTGGCGGCTTAGGCCAGGCCCATCAACCGTTCCAGTTCGGCCACCCCGGCATCGAGATCGCCATTCACCAAGACCGCATCAAATTCGCCTTCCGCCTCCAGCTCCACCCGGGCCCGCTCCAGTCGCCGGTGGATGGCCTCTTCGCTGTCGGTGCCGCGGCCCCGGATCCGCCGCTCCAGTTCCTCAAAGGAGGGGGGCTTGATAAAGATCTGAAAGCCCTCCGGGAAGCTGCGCCGCACCTGGCGCGCCCCCTCCAGTTCGATCTCCAGCAGCACCGGCCGGCCCCCATCAAGCTGCTCCTGCACCGGCTGGCGCGGCGTGCCGTAGCAATGGCCCGCGAATTCGGCCCACTCGAGCAGGCCGCCAGCAGCGACGCGTTCGTCGAAGTCCTCGCGGCTGAGGAAGAAATAGTGCTCCCGATCCCGTTCGCCGCTGCGGGGCGAACGGGTGGTGGCTGAGATCGAGAGCCAGATCGCAGGCTGGCGTTGGCGCAGGGCCGCCACCAGGGTGCCCTTGCCCACTCCGCTGGGGCCGGTGATCACGGTCAATCGGCCGGGAGGGGGACCCATCACCATCGGACGATCACCTCGGCGCTCCAACGATCGGCCTGCAGAGTAGGTGCTGCCTTTCCCGCCAGCGTCCTGCCGCCTCCATGCTCCCTGCGTCGACGGCCCTTGAGTCGCCGGTCACCGCGTCGCTGGTGACCGCCCCGCTCCAGGCCATGGACCTCACCACCCTGCGGGCCGTGCTGGCGGAGCTACGGCCGTTGTTGCTGCCGAGCCGGTTTGAGAAGGCCCAGCAGAGCGATGGCCAGACCCTGCAACTCGGTTTCCGCAGCCTCGCCGGCCGCCACTGGCTCGAACTGAGCTGGCAGGCCGAAGCCCCTCGCCTGCTGGCGATCGCCCCGCCCCCCCGAGCTGGCGATGGCAGCACCCTGGCCCAGCAGGTGCAACACGGCCTCTCGGGGCTGGCCCTGGTGGGGTTGCAGCAGGAGGGCATGGAACGGGTGGTGGAGCTGCAGTTCGCGACCCGGCCCGGGGACCCGGTCTGCCGGCGCCTGGTGTTGGAGCTGATGGGCCGCCACAGCAACCTGTTTGTGCTCGATCGCCAGGGGCGGGTCACCGGGGCCGGCCGCCAGGTGCGGGAGCAGCAGTCCCGCCTGCGGCCGATCGGCAGCGGCGACGCCTACCTGCCGCCGCCGCCAGCCCGGGGTCAACCGCCCCGGGCCGGCGAGTCCTACGCCGATTGGCGGCGGCGGTTGAGCCTGGTGCCGGTGGCCCTGGGGCGGGCCCTGCGCGAGGCCTACCAGGGCATCAGTCCGGCCCTGGCCCTGCAACTGGCCGGCGACCAGCCCCCGCTGGCGGCAGACCTGCTGGCCCGTCCCGTCGACCAGTTGGCGGAGCTGGAGTGGCAGCTGCTGCATCGCCGTTGGCAGTGCTGGCTGGCGGTGTTGGCGAGCGAGGCGTTTGCGCTCAGTCGCGGCCAGGCCACGGCCTACCGCTGCTGGCAGGAGGCGCCTGATGCGGCTGCAGAAGCGCAGCAGCAGGACCCTGCGGGGATTCAGCCTTGGGCGGCCCCTCTCCCGCTCAGCGAGACGCCGGCCATTGAGAGCCAGGTCAGTCAGCCCCTGGCGCCGCAGACCCTTGAGATCAATGCGTTCCTGGAGGGTTATTACCGGCAACTCCTGGTCGGCCGCCGCCTCCAACAACGCTCCTCGACCCTGCGCTTGCGCCTACAGCAGGCCCTGGCGAAGGAGCAGGCCCAATGCCGGCAGCAGCAGGAGCGGCTCGACCAGGTGGAGGGCAGTGCTGCCCTGCAGGGCCAGGCCGATGCCCTGCTCTGCTTGCCCGATCCCAGCCGGGACCAGGTGGCTGAGGCCCAGGCCCTCTATCGCCGCGCCCGCAAGTTGCGGCGCTCGGTGGCGGCGATCACCCCCCGGATCGAGGCCCACCAGCAGCGGATCGAGCAGCTCGAGGCGAGCCTCACCTATCTCGACCAGTTGCTGCTGGCGGAGGAGGGCTCACCGGCGCTGGCCCCCTCCCAGGCGACACGCCACGCCGCTGGCCTGGGTTCGGGCCCGCTGCTGGCCCAGCTCGAGGAGCTGGAACTCGATAGCCAAAGCCTGCTGGCGCCCCGGCTGGGCAACCGCCGCCAACGGCGTTCCGGCAGCGCCCCGCTAGCGAGCGGCCAGGTTCAGCCCCTCGAACTGGAGCTGGCCAGTGGCCTGCGCGTGCAAGTGGGCCGCAACCACCGCCAGAACGCCTGGATCAGCCTGCAGCAGGCCCGCCGTGGCGACCTCTGGTTCCATGCCCAGGAATGCCCCGGTAGCCATGTGGTGCTGAAGACGTCGGTCGCCCCTGGGGGCGAGGGCGATCTCCAGGCCGCCGCCGATCTGGCCGCCCACTTCAGCCGGGCCCGGGGCAACCGTCGCGTGGCAGTGGTGATGGTCGCCACCGACCAGCTACAGCGCATCTCCGGCGCCGGTCCGGGCACCGTGCGCCACCGCGGTGGCGAGGTGCTTTGGGCAGACCCGCAGCGGGCCGCCAGCCTGCTGATCGCGTTGGCGGAGCGCGCCGATCGCCCGATCCGCAGCGAGTCCCCCACCAGGGCCACTCCAGCGCAGGCCAACCCAATTCAGGCCGCTGCCCCGCCCAAAGGCGAGGGGCTGCCTAGCCTCGGCCCAGCGCCGAAGCCATGAGCGACACCCCTCCCCAGCCCCCCTCAGGCCAGCCGATGGCCCCGCCCGCCCCGATCCGGGTGGCGCGCCCTGGTGCCGGCAGCGAGGGCCAGTCCGTCGGAGCGATTGATCCTGCCGACGGCAGCACCCTGGGGGACGACGCTGGGATTGACCAGACGATCCTGCCGGCCCAGGACGAGTTCCCCGCCGAGGTGGAGATGAGCCTGGTGGATCACCTGGAGGAGTTGCGCCGTCGCGTGTTGCGCAGCCTGGTGGCGGTGGTTGGGGCGGCTGCGGCCTGCCTGCTGCTGGTGCGGCCGCTGGTGCGCCTGCTGGAACAACCCGCCCAGGGCATCCATTTTCTGCAGCTGGCGCCTGGGGAGTTCCTGTTTGTGTCCTTCAAGGTGGCGGGCTATGCCGGCCTGAGCCTGGCCCTGCCCTACGTCTTGTACGAGGGGTTGTGCTTTGTGCTGCCAGGCCTGAGTCGCAGGGAACGGCGCCTGGTGGCGCCGGCCGTGGCGGGCTCGGCCCTGTTGTTTCTGGCCGGCCTGGCCTTTGCCTGGTGGGCCCTGGTGCCTGCCGCCCTCAACTTCCTCGTGAATTACGGCGCCGATGTGGTGGAGCCGCTGTGGTCGATTGAGCGCTATCTGGATTTCGTGCTGTTGCTGATGGTGGCCACGGCCCTGGCCTTCCAGTTGCCCGTCCTGCAGTTGCTGCTGGCGGCCCTGGGGTTGGTGCGGGCTAGGGCGATGCTTTCGGCCTGGCGCTGGGTGGTGCTGCTCGCCGCCCTGGCCGGCGCGGTGCTCACCCCCTCCACCGATCCGGTGACGATGCTGCTGCTCACTGGCGCGATCACGGCCCTCTATCTGGTGGGGGTTGGTCTGGCGTCCCTGGTTTCAGGCCTGCGTCCCTCGGCCGCCTAAGCAGCCCTAGAGCAGAAATTCGCTGGCCCGGCCGGGGGGCAACTCCAGGGGCAGGCTCATGGCCTTGCCCAGGCGGGGCCGATCGGTGGTGCTGTTGAGCCAGTCGCGCACCTGGGCTGCCACCCCCAGGCCATTGAGGCTGGCCACCAGGTCGGCCAGCCTGGCGGTGTAGGCCTCGGCATCCAGCGGAAAGGACTGCTGCTCCAGATAGGCCCACATCACCTGCAGATAGAGGCGGCCGCGGCGCTGCACCAGCTGCAGGTCGTAGGAGGCCTTCCAGCGGCGGCGCAGGGTGGCCAGCAACTCCTCGGCGCTGAGGGGTTCGCCGCTGGGCGGTGGGCCGGCTGGGGCGGGGGACGTCAAAGCGTGATGGGGGGCGAGCGGGGGGCGAGTGGGGCAGGGCCTGGGCAGGCCCCAAGCTCCTGGGGCGGCCCCAAAACCGTTGGCGCAGGGCCTCTGGCCAGGGCATCTCGCAACAGCATGTTGCAGCGTCAGGCCAGAACCCAGGCGGCAGCAAGCGTCCGGGCCGGGGCAAGGTTCATAATGGTCGCCACGTTGCTTCGGCATCCAGGAACGCCACCCCGTATGACCCAGATCCCAGCGAGCGATGTTCCCGGAATGGGTCGTCGGCAGTTCATGAATCTGCTGACCTTCGGGTCGGTCACCGGCGTGGCCCTGGGGGCCCTCTACCCCGTCGTCAGCTACTTCATCCCCCCCCGGGCCGCCGGCGGTGGCGGCGGCACCACCGCCAAAGACGAGCTCGGCAACACCGTCACCGCCACGGGCTGGCTCAGCACCCACAAGGAGGGCGATCGCAGCCTGGTCCAGGGTCTGAAGGGCGATCCCACCTACCTGATCGTCGAGGGCGAAGACGCGATCGGCAGCTACGGCATCAACGCCATCTGCACCCACCTGGGCTGCGTGGTGCCTTGGAACAGCGGCGCCAACAAGTTCATGTGCCCCTGCCATGGCAGCCAGTACGACGCCACCGGCAAGGTGGTGCGCGGTCCCGCTCCCCTCTCCCTGGCCCTGGCCCATGTGAGCGTCGAAAACGACAACGTCTTCCTCAGCCAGTGGAGCGAAACCGATTTCCGCACCGGCGACAAGCCCTGGTGGGCCTGAGTTTTTTCCCTGTCATTTCTCCCCCCGCCGCCAGCCCCATGCGTCGCCTACTCACCCTGCTGCTGAGCTCCGCCCTGGCCTTCAGTGCCCTGCTCTTCGCCCCCCAGGCCAGCTGGGCCTACCCCTTCTGGGCCCAGCAGAACTACGACAGCCCCCGGGAAGCCACCGGCAAGCTGGTTTGCGCCAACTGCCACTTGGCCAAGAAAACCACCCAGGTGGAAGTGCCCCAGGCCGTCTTCCCCGATTCCGTCTTCAAGGCGGTGGTCAAGATTCCCTATGACACCTCGATCCAGCAGGTGGCTGGCGATGGCAGTGCCGCTGGCCTGAATGTGGGTGCCGTGCTGATGCTCCCGGATGGCTTCAAGCTGGCTCCCGCCGATCGCCTCAGCGATGAGCTGAAGGAAGAAACCGCCGGCGTCTATGTCACCCAGTGGAGTGACGACCAGCCCAACATCCTGCTCGTCGGTCCGATCCCCGGCGACCAGCACCAGGAGATTGTCTTCCCGATCCTTTCCCCCGATCCCGGCAGCGACAGCGCCATCCACTTCGGCAAATACCAGCTGCATGTGGGCGGTAACCGCGGCCGCGGCCAGGTGTATCCCACCGGTGAGAAGAGCAACAACGGCGTCTTCAACGCTTCGGTTGCTGGCACCGTGGCCTCGATCACCCCGGGTGAGAACGGCGCCACCGTGGTGGCCATCACCACGGCCGATGGCAGCAGCGTGAACGACACGATTCCCGCTGGCCCCACGGTGAAAGTGGCCGTGGGCGAGGCCGTGGCGGCCGGCGCCCCGATCACCAACGATCCCAACGTCGGTGGTTTCGGTCAGATCGATGCCGAGGTGGTTCTCCAGAACCCCGTTCGCATCTACGGCATGTTGGCCTTCTTTGCAGCCGTGGCCCTGGCCCAGATCATGCTGGTTCTCAAGAAGCGTCAGATTGAAAAAGTGCAGGCCTTCGAAGGCGTTTGATGCCCGCTGCCTTGGCCTTGGCCGTCTTTACATCCCCCGGGCCCCTGCTGTTTCAGCTGGGGCCCATTTCCCTGCGTTGGTATGGCCTGCTCATTGCCCTGGCCGTGTTGCTGGGGCTGGTGCTCTCCAGCCAGCTGGGCAAGCGCCGGGGCATCGATCCGGCCCTCATCGCTGACCTGCTGCCGATCCTGGTGCTGTCGGCGGTGGTGGGAGCCCGCGCTTATTACGTGCTGTTCGAGTGGCGCCAATACCAATTCAATTGGTTGGAGGCGCTTGCCGTTTGGCGTGGTGGCATCGCCATCCATGGCGCCCTGATCGGCGGAACCCTGGCGGTGATCCTCTATTGCCGCTGGCGCAAGCTGGCCTTCTGGAACCTGCTGGACGTGCTGGTGCCCTCGGTGGCCCTGGGCCAGGCGATCGGCCGTTGGGGCAACTTCTTCAATTCCGAAGCCTTTGGCCTGCCCACCGACCTGCCCTGGAAGCTGAAGATCCCCGGCTGGATCGCCATTGCCGCCGGTTTCCCCAATGACCAGTACTTCCATCCCACCTTCCTTTACGAATCCCTTTGGAACTTGGGGGTGCTGGCCCTGCTCCTGCTCCTTTTTAGGCTCGGACTTCGGGGTCGTATTGCCCTGCCGGCCGGAGCCCTGAGTTGCGTTTACCTGCTGACCTACAGCAGTGGCCGCCTTTGGATCGAGGCGTTGCGCATTGATCCCCTCTGCCTGATTGGCACCCCACCCTTCTGCACCGGTGGCCTGCGCATGGCCCAGCTGATGAGTCTGGCCCTGATGGCTTTGGGTGGCTTTGGCCTCTGGTGGCTCTACGGCCGCCATCGGGCCTTGCCCGATCCGGTCGGGGTGGCTAGGGCGAATTCCGAGGGCCGGCCCTGAGCCGCTCCCGGTGGGAGTGATCCGATCCGATCCCCCAGAGTCGCTCTATTGAGACCCCCTTCGCTCCGTTTGGATCTGATTGGGCCGGAGCCTTCGTTCCGCTTCGCCATTCACTGTTGACCCCTTGCCTGCTGGCTTGATGGATGTTGCAAACGCTGGCCCCGCAATGGCGGATGCCCCAGGCCGGGAGCCCGGCGCTGGCCAGGTCTTGATCGTGGGTGCGGGGCCCGGGGCCCCCGATCTACTAACCCTGCGAGCCGCCCGGGCGATCGAGCGGGCGGAGGTGCTGGTCTGGACCGATTCCCTGGTCTCGCCCCAGATCGCAGCCATGGCCCCGGAAGGCTGTGAATCGATTCGCACCAGCACCCTCACCCTGGAGCAGGTGATGGAGGTGGTGGTGGAGAGGGCCAGGGCTGGCCGGCGGGTGGTGCGCCTCCATGACGGCGATCCTTGCCTGTATGGCGCCCTAGCCGAGCAGCTCTGCCGCCTGGCGGATGCCGAGATTTGCGTCGAGGTGGTGCCGGGCCTGAGTGCCTATCAAGCCACGGCCGCAGCCCTGCAGGCCGAATTGACGATCCCGGGTCTCGTGCAGACGATCGTGCTGAGCCGCGCCTCCGGCCGTACCGGCACGCCGGAACGGGAATCGATCGAGCGGCTGGCGGCCCTGCAGGCCTCCCTGTGCCTGTATTTGAGCGCCCGCCATGTGGACGAGGTGCAGGCCCAGTTGCTGCAGCACTATCCCGCCGATACCCCCGTGGCCATTGGCTATCGGGTCAGCTGGCCCGACCAATGGCTCACGCTTGTGCCCCTTAGCGACATGGCCCGGGTGAGCCGCGAGCGCAACCTGATCCGCACCACCCTTTATGTGGTCAGTCCGGCCCTGAAGGCCCCGGGCAACGCCCGCTCCAAGCTCTATTCCGCTAGCCACAACCACCTGTTCCGCGGCGGCGCCGAGTGAGCTGGGGTAGGGAGCTGGGGCTCCTCGGGGCGGCGCTGGTGCCAACCCCCAGGCCCTTAGGAGCCCTGGCTTGAGTGCTCTGGGCTGGTGGCGCCGTAGAGCTCCTGCTCCAGCCGCTGGCGATTAAAGCCGCAGCCCAGCCGCTCCACGATCGCCTCCAGGTCGGTAACGGCATTGCCCAGGCAGCAGGTGCCCCCCGGTGAGGGGGTGACATTGAAGGCCAGGCCTGGCATGGCGGCGATGCGGGCCTCGCCCAGCATCAGCCGTTGCTCGCCCTTGTGAATCAACTGGGGCCGTACGCCCCCGAAGCCCTCGGCGAAGCGCAGGTCGGCCAGCTGCAGGCCGGGCACGATCTTGCGGGCATCGGCGAGGAACAGACGGCGCCGCAGCCAGGGCACTTCAAACAACAAATTCTTGAGGATGTAGTTGCGGATATCGGCAATGCGAAACAGCTGCCAGAACACCAGCAACACCGAAAAATCCAGCCGCAACACCTTCAGAAATTCAAAGAAGGAGGCTGGCCGGTAGCGCTCTAGCAAGGGCAGCAATAGGGCGGTGGGGCCAAAGCGGGTTTGGCCGGGCGAACGCACATCGGGGTCGCCATGGATGGCCGCAAAGGGCAATTTGTCGTTCTGCACGGTGTACACCTTGCCGCGCAGCAGGTCGGGGGTGAAGTAGAAACTGCCGGCCACCGGTAGACAGGAATACTCCAGGCCAAAGCCCAGTTGTTGGGCCATCAGCAGGCTGTGGGCGCCGGCGCTCACCACCACATGGCGGGCCCGGATCCGGCGGGGTGCGGTTAGGGCGTTGGGATCGTCCTGCTGGATGCGGCCCCCGGGGCGATGGGGGCGCAGCTCCACCAGAAAGGTGGTGCTGCCATCGGCGGCGGTTTCGGGCTTGATCGCTTCAACCCGGCTGCCCAGCCAGAGATCCAGCTGCCGCTGGGATTCGGCCAGGGTGGCCTGGGCCTGGGCCACGAAGCTCTGGGCGAGGGCCTCGTAGTCGACGGCGGTAGCGGCGCGGCGGATGCCGATGGCCACCAGTGGTTCCGGCCGCAGGGGGCCATCGGCCCGCTCCCCATCGAGCCGGGCCACATGGGGTTCCCACTCGGCGATCTGCTCCTTCTCGAGCAGCTCCATCGCCGGGAAATGGGGCGAAAACAAGTCAAAGCGCTGGCGCAGGGCGCCGCACTCCTGCTCGCCTACGGCCAGCACCATCTTCGGGGTGCGGAAGACGCAGCGGTTGCGTTCCGGCTCGCTGAGCAGGGCGGCGTAGCGCTCGATCATTTCGGCCGTGCGCTTCACCTTGAGGGCCTTCTCAAGCGTGTAATTGGTTTCGATGTCGCCGCAGTGGATCGTTTGGCTGTTGCTGCTGGCCTTGGAGTTCACCTGGGCCAGCTGGTCGTAGCGCTCCACCAGGGTGAGGTGGCCCAGGTCGGTGTAGCGGGCTAGCTCAAACAGCAGGGCCGTGCCACACACCCCGCCGCCGACGATCAGCACATCCGTCTGGGTTTCCGCCGCTAGGGCAGGGCCAGCACTTGGGCTGGGGCGCTCAGCCGCAGGGGCGGGGGTGACCATGGCAAAGGCAGGGGGACCAGGGATGGGAGTCGGACTGCTGAGGGGACGCAGGCGCCGATCACGGCTGTTGTTGACGGCCAGAAAGGGCCGTATCAACCAGCCATCGTGCCTGAGCGCTGTTCCTCCAGATCGTTCGGCGGGCTCCAGGGCTGGATCGGGGCCTGAAAGGGGGCTGCTCCCCTTCGTGGCCTATGCTCCTTAAAGCGCTTCCAGCGTGGCAAAGGGCGATTAGCACAGCGGTAGCGCACTTCCTTCACACGGAAGGGGTCACTGGTTCGAATCCAGTATCGCCCATTGGGAATGGATCAAATGCTTGCATTGATCGCAAGTCATTACGGTTATTTTTCTGCCTTGATACCAATTAGATCAGGTTGATCTCAACCCTTGATTGTATGAGTTCCTTCAAGGAGAGCCCCTCTTTTTGTCGCCCCCTTGGCAAGCAAGGCGCCTAGGTGGGTGGCAACCCTTCAGGCCCCTCCACCAGCAGGGCCAGGCCGCTGGCTTCGGCCACCGCATCGGCGCAGGAGCGCAGGCTCCAGCATTCCAGGCTGAGATCGGGCTCCGGCTGACCGGCCTCGGCGGGTTGGGGCCGCAGCAGAATACGAACCCCGGTGGCGGCGGCCTTTGGCCCCACTGCCTTCACCTTGAGGCTGCCAATCAGGGCCTGGGGGCGCCGGTCTAGGGCCGCAGCTAGGCGCAGCAGCAGGGCCATTTCGGAGACGGTTCGTCGCTCCTCGCGTCCCTCGATCAACTGCCAGGACTCATGGCGTTTCTTGGGCAGACCGCGGCGGTGGTAGCGGGCCATGGCCGCCACCATCAGATGTTCGGTTTCGGAATAGCCGAGCAGCTCGCCGTGGCGGATCAAATACCAGGTGTGTTTGTGATACGCGGCGATGTTGATGTGTTTGCCACAGCCGTGCAGCTGGGCCGCCGCCCAGAGCAGCAGGCGGCCTGGGCCGGGATCGTGGTGCAGCAGGCCCCGGGTCTGGTCGTAGAGGCTGAGGGCATGGACGGCGACCCGTTCAGCCTGGGCTTGGTCGACGGCGTAGTTGCGGGCCAGGTGTCGCACCGTGCGCTCCCGGATCGTGCTCTGGAAGGCAAAGCGATCATCGAGCAGCTGGTTGCGCAGCATCCAGTCCACGATCAGGCCTTCGCGCAGGGCCCGATCACAGACCACCAGCTCCTTGGCCTGCAGCATCGTCATGGCGGTCTGCAGGATCAGGGCCCCGGGCACGATGATTTCGGCGCGGCGGTCGTTGATGGCCGTCAGGGTGCGGCGCTGCTCCGGCGTCATGGCCACGAGCCGATCGACCAGCTGGTCGATGCGGGCCCGGCTGAGCCGGTAGCCCTGGAGTTTGAGGGGCGGCTTGGCGTCTTCGGCGGCGGCCAGGGCGGCCAAGGCCATGGCCGTGCCACTGGTGCCCACCAGCACGGGGCTCTCGCCCGGGCGCAGGGCCTGGCGCACCTGGGCGACGGCGGGATCGAGGGCTCCCTGGATATAGGCCTCGAGGAACTGGCGCCGGCCCAGCGGCAAGGGCTCCTCCTGGATGAACTCCCGCAGCAGCCGTACGGCGCCGATGCGGGTGCTGGTGAGGGCCCGGGCATCGCGGCCATCGGCAAGCACCAGTTCGGTGGAGCCGCCGCCGATGTCGAGGATGAAATGGGGCGCATCGCCAAAACTCATGCCCGAGAGCACGCCCAGGTAGATCAGGCGCGCCTCCTCCGGCCCGCTGACCAGATCCACCTCCAGACCCAACTGCTCCTGCAACGTCGCCAGGAATTCGCGGCCGTTGGGGGCCTCGCGCACGGCGCTGGTGGCGGCGGTGACGATCTGCTCCACCCCCTGGCTATGGGCCAGGTCGCGGCAGTGGCGCAGGGTTAGGAAGGCGCGCTCCACCGAGGCGGCGCTGAGGTGGCCCGTCTCGGGATCGCGCTCGCCCAGGCGGGTGGCGCTTTTTTCGGCCAGCACAACGCTGAAGCTATGCAGCAGCGGATCCACCGCCGCAATCAGCAGGTGAATCGAGTTGGTGCCGATGTCGATGGCCGCGACCCGGCGCAGGGTGCTCGCTGGGGCAGGGCTGGAGGGGGAGACGGTCACGCGTCCAGCCAGGTCGATTGCCGCGCCACTTTGCCACCGGGGGTCGGGGCCATCGGGCCGGTCGTCAGGGACGCCGAACGGGGCGCCCAGGCCTAAGGTTCGGCCCAGATTGGGGGGCACCTGGGGTGGCGGCAGCTGGATCGCTCCGGTTCCTGAAGAGCGGCTTAGCCCTGTTGCGCTGGGATAAGCCCAGCGGTCGGCTGATCCTGCTGATCCCAGCTGGCTGGAGCCTCTGGCTCTTGCCCACCAGCCCACCCGATCCAGCCCTGGTGCTGCTGATCGTGCTCGGCGGCCTGGCGGTGAGTGGCGCCGGCTGCGTTGCCAACGACCTCTGGGACCGGCGCATCGATCCGCTGGTGGAGCGCACCCGCCTGCGGCCCCTGGCCAGTGGCGCCATCGGCGTCACCGCGGCGTTGGGCTTGCTGCTGCTCGCTCTGGTGTTGGCCTTGGGGGTGGTGCTGGCCCTGCCTTCCGCCAGCCGGGGCCTGTGCCTGGTTCTGGCCCTTGCGGCGCTCCCTCCGGTGATGCTTTATCCATCGGCCAAGCGCTGGTTCCCCCTGCCCCAGCTGGTGCTCGCCCTTTGTTGGGGCTTTGCCGTGCTGATCCCCTGGGCCGCCGCCCAGGCCAACCTGGCCGGCGGCTGGCCCCTGGCCCTGGGCTGGCTCGCCACCCTCCTGTGGTGTTTCGGCTTTGATACCGCCTATGCCATGGCCGACCAGCCGGACGACCGGGCCCTTGGCATCCGCAGCAGCGCCCTGACCCTGGGGACGGCAGCGCCAGCTGTGATTGGCGTCTGTTACGCCCTCGCCGCCCTGGCCCTGGCCCTGGCGGCCCGGCTGGTCGGGGTGTCGCCCTGGTTCTGGCCGGCCTGGGGCCTGGCGGCGGTTGGCATGGTGCGCGGGGCCTGGCAGTTGCGGTCGCCCCACTTGCCCCGTTCGGCCTACGGCCGCCATTTCAGCCAGCAGGTTTGGCTGGGGGCCTTGCTGCTGCTGGCCCTGGTGCTGGGGCGCTGGCCATGACGGGCGGTTTGCATGGCGCTCCTAGCCCCGTCACCGGAGGTCAACCGGCGCCCCTGCGCCGCGGCGATCGGGTGCGCCTGGTGGCGGCCAGCTCTGCCCTCGACGATCTGGAGCGCCTCCAGAACGGCATCGCGGTGCTGGAGGGTTGGGGCCTGGAGGTGCTGGCCCATCCAGAGCCCCTGCGCCGCTGGGGCTACCTGGCCGGCGCTGACCTTGAGCGGCGGGCCGATCTGGGCGCCGACTCCCCGCAAGAGGCCAGCCCGGCTGGAGCCGAAGCCGGCACCGACCAGGTCTCCCTGCTGGCCTGCATCCGCGGCGGCTGGGGGGCGGCCCGGCTGCTGGAACAGCCCCTGGAGCTGCCGGCGGGCTGGTTGCTGGGCTTCTCCGATGTCACCTCCCTGCTCTGGGCCATGGCGTCCCGGGGCCAGGGCGGCGCCATCCATGGCCCCCTGGTCACCAGCCTGGCCACGGAGCCCGAGTGGAGCCGAGAGCGGCTGCGCGACCTCCTGTTTGGCCATCCCCTCGCCGATCTGCAGGGGGAGGGCTGGAGCGGCGGTAGCGCCACCGGGCCCCTATTGGCCGGCAACCTCACCGTGGCTACCCACCTGCTCGGCACCCGCCACCTTCCCCCGATGCAGGGGGCGATCCTGATCCTGGAGGACGTGGGCGAAGCGCCCTACCGCCTCGATCGCCTGCTCACCCACTGGCGCCTCTGCGGAGCCCTACAGCAGCTCGCCGGCATCGGCTTGGGTCGCTTCACGGGCTGCGACGATCCCGATGGCGAGCCTGGGGACGTCAGCCCCGGCCCGGCCCGGCGGTTCACGGCCGAGCAGGTCCTGCGCGATCGCACCGCCGACCTCGGCATCCCTGTGGTGGCTGGGCTTCCCGTCGGCCATGAGCCGGGCAACGCCGCCCTGCCCCTAGGGGTGCGCGCCCGGCTTGATGGCGAGCGGGGGCTGCTCCAGATCCTCAGTTAGTCCTTAACCCTGGTGCCGGGCGGCCAGCACCGCTTCGGCGATGGTCAGGTCGAAGGGGGTGGTGATCTTGAGATTGGAGGGCGGCGCCTCGATCACCCGCACCGGCCAGCCCAGCCGCTCGAACAAGGAGGCGTCATCCGTCACGCTCCAGCCCTCTTCGCTGGCGCGGCGGTGGGCCTGGCGGAGGCGCTCCACCCCAAACCCCTGGGGGGTCTGGGCCCCCCAGAGTTCGCTGCGATCCGGGGTGCCACGGATCGTGCCGCTGGCATCCACCTGCTTGATCGTGTCGGTGACCCGGGTGGCGGCAATCACGGCCTCCCCGGCCCGCACCGCCGCCCCACAGCGGGCGATCAGCTCTGGAGCCACCAGGCAGCGGGCGCCGTCGTGGATCAACACGTCCTGGGCCCCGGCCGGCAGGGCCTCCAGGCCCCGGCTCACCGACTCCTGGCGGGTGTCGCCTCCCTCAATCCAAACCACCGGCCGGTCCGGCTGGGCGGCGTCCACGAGGGCCCGGATCGCCGCCCCATCCACCGGCTGACCGACCAGACCAATCCAAACAATCTCAGGGCAGGCCAGGGCGGCCTCCAGGGTCCAGGCCAGCACCGGCCGGCCCGCCAGGGGCAGCAACAACTTGTTCCCAGGGGCTCCCATGCGCCGGCCACTGCCGGCGGCGGCAATCAGCAAATGCACAAGCGTTCAGTCTCCAGGGGGCATTAACAGAGGTGATCCATACAATCCAAGGGAGTCTCGATAACGTCCCGGCGACCGCCATGCGCGTGCTGTTCCTGATACCGGGCGGGATCGCGTCCCAACTGCAGGCCTTGCCTGCGGTCGCCACTGTGGCAGCCAGCCTTAAGGCCCAGATCCAGGTCGCCTGCGCCCCGGAGGCCGCCGCCAGCTGGAAGCTCTTGCCGGCGGTGGAGAAGGTGCTGCCCTTCAGCTTTGAGGAGGGCTCGAGCCTGGCCGACTGGGCCAACCTGCTGGGCAACGTACGCGAACCGGATTTCCAGGTGTGTCTGAACCTGGCCTCCGGTCGCCAGGTGGATCTGATGCTCTCGATGAGCCACATCCCCACCCGGGTGGCCACGGGGGGCTTCTCCGCCACCGAGCGGATTGCCCTCGACCCCGGCACCTGGCCCCAGCAGGCCCTGGCTGCCTACCTGCGCCCCCTGGGGATCGGCCTCGATGCCAACGCCTTCCGGCTGGCCTTGCCCAAGGCAGCCCTCGACCAAGCCGGCGCCGCCCTGCCCCCGGGCCAGGGGCCGGCCCTCTTGCTCGCCCCGGCCAGCGCGGCCAGCCTGGATGCCGCCGACTGGCCGGCGAGCCAATGGCAGGGGCTGCAGGAGCGGGTGCGCCAGAAGTTGGCGGACCTACGGGTGGTGCCCCCCCTGGTGGGCAACCACCTGGTCGAGCGGGCCGCCCAGGTGGCTAGTTGCGATGTGGTGCTCAGCAGCGACCCGATCGAGACGGAACTGGCCCTGCTCACGGGCACGCCCCTGGTGGCCCTGGGCCGGAGCGCGGCCAGCCTGCCCCAGAGGTCGGGTGTGCAGGGCCTGGGTGGGCCTGACCTGTCCCAACTCGGTCTGGAGCCGGTTCTCCAGGCCCTAGGCCTTGGATGATTCCACCTGGGCGGCGGCCCGAGCCGCACAAGCGTCAGGCCGCCAGGGGCCAGCGGCAACGGCAGCGCCCGGGCAGCCGGCCCAACGGCCCCGGTCTGGCCCAAGCCCTGCTGCAGCGGGGTGGGGCCACGCCGCTGTTCCTGCTAGCGGGGGTGGTGAATGCGGGGGCGGTGGGCTACCGCGCCACCGAGGGCTGGGACTGGGGCGATTGTTACTGGATGGTGCTGATCACGCTCAGCACCATGGGCTTCAGCGATCCCGCCACCAAGGTGCTGTCGGGCGGCGGCCGCGTCGTCACCACCCTGCTGCTGGTCGGGGGCCTGGTGGTGGTGCAGCAGACCCTGCAGAAACTGCTGGAATTAACCAACACCGGCTACTTCCAGATCCTTCGCGATCGACGCACCCGGCGACAACTGCGGCGCATGCATAACCACGTGATTCTCTGCGGCTACGGCCGCATCGGCCGCGAAATCGCCGAACAGCTCAGTGCTGAAGAAGTTCCGCTGTTGGTGGTGGAAATGGATACCGACCGGGTGGCCGAGGCCCAGCAGCGGGGCCTGCGGGTGCTGCTGGCCGATGCCACCCTCGATGAAACCCTGCAGGAGGCTGGCATCCACCAGTGCCGCGCCCTGGTGGCGGCCCTGCCCAACAACGCCGCCAACCTCTATGTGATCCTCAGCGCCCGCGGCCTGGCGCCCCATTGCCGCCTGATCGCCCGGGCCGACAGCGAGGAGGCTGATCGCAAGTTGCGCCTGGCCGGCGCCGACCAGGTGGTCAGCCCCTACGTGGCCGGTGGCCGCACCATGGCGGCCACCGCCCTGCGCCCCCTGGCTGTGACGTTTATGGAGTTGCTGGCCGGTTCCGATTGTGAGGTGGATGAATTCCAGCTCAGCCTCGATCCGGAGCAACTGGGACCCCTGAATGGTCAGAGCCTGGCGGATCTGCAGCTGGGCCGCCGCAGCGGTGCCCTGGTGTTGGCGATCCGCACGCCCCCGTCCGAGGTCGGAGCCCCTGGGGAGCCGGTGGAATCGGAGCTGATTGCCAACCCCGGCGGCAGCGAACGGCTGGCCCCCGGCCAGCTGCTGGTGGTGCTCGGCAGCAAGCCGCAGCTCAATCGCTTCGCGGCACTGCTGGGCCCAAGCTTGGCCAGCGTCGAGGTCATGTCGTCCTGAGCGAGCTGCAGAAGGGCTTCACCCCAGCCGTTGCCCCACGGCATACGATCGCCTGACCCTCTTTCTGGCCGTCCTCGCATGGCAAACAGTGCTCCCCTCGCGGGTCAAACCGCCCTGGTGACCGGGGCCAGCCGTGGCATCGGCCGGGCGATTGCCCTGGAGTTAGCGGCGGCCGGGGCCACCGTGGTGGTGAACTACGCCAGCTCGCCGGAGGCGGCCGAGGCCGTGGTGGCGGAGATCGGAGCCGCCGGAGGCCAGGCCTGGAGTTACCAGGCCAACGTGGCTGATGAGGCCGAGGTGGAAGCGATGGTGAAGACGGTGCTGGAGCGCCAGGGGCGCCTCGATGTGCTCGTGAATAACGCTGGCATCACCCGCGATGGCCTGGTGATGCGCATGAAGACCGGCGATTGGCAAAGCGTGATCGACCTCAATCTCACCGGCGTCTTCCTCTGCACCCGGGCGGTCAGCCGGGCGATGCTCAAGGCCCGCAGCGGCCGCATCATCAACATCACCTCGGTGGTGGGCCTGATGGGCAACGCCGGCCAGGCCAACTACAGCGCCGCTAAGGCGGGCCTGATTGGCCTCACCCGTAGCAACGCGGCCGAATTCGCCAGCCGCGGCGTCACCGTGA
This sequence comes from Synechococcus sp. UW140, assembly GCA_945861595.1. Classification (GTDB taxonomy): domain Bacteria; phylum Cyanobacteriota; class Cyanobacteriia; order PCC-6307; family Cyanobiaceae; genus BAIKAL-G1. Next base: position 53,483 of record CAMAVE010000002.1, on the reverse strand, counting down.
ATGCGGTGGCGCCCGGCTTCATCGATACCGATATGACCAAGGACCTGGCTCCTGAGCCGATCCTGGCCGCGATTCCTTTGGGTCGCCTGGGCAAACCGGAAGAAGTGGCCGGTGCGGTGCGCTTCCTGGCGGCCGATCCGGCCGCGGCCTACATGACCGGTCAGGTGCTGCAGGTGGACGGCGGCATGGTGATGCGCTGAGGGGCAATCCCGCGCTTGCGTTGATGCGGTGGATCACGCTCGTGTTGATCAAGGGCACCTTGACCAACTGGACGTTCAAGGGGTGGCGGAAGAGGGTGTCTCGCTTGGAGCAGGGATCGGTCCTGTCGTGTTTGTTTCCAAGGGTTGGCCCAGGGCTTCCCGCAGCCGGCGGATCCGTTGCAGCAGTCGCAGGCGGCGGCTGCGGGCGGTGATCGTTAGGAACAGGCGCACCGGCACATAGATCAAGGCCATGGCCAGACCCAGGCCAGCAATCACCAAAAAGGTGATCACATTGGGCCCCGAGGTCGGATCGGTCAGGGTCTCTTCCAGGGTGGCGCGCAAGGTTTCCTCCATGGCGGCACCCTATCGACCCTGGCCTGGGGGGCTGCCGCCCGATTCGGGTTTCCCCACCCGATTGCGCCTGCACTTGGCAGGGTCGTTGTGGGAGCCTGAAGCGATCGCTTTCCTGCCGCAGCCCTCGATGGCCAAGCTGATTCGCTTCTCCGATGCGTCCCGTGCCGCCCTCGAGCGCGGGGTGGATGCCCTGGCCGATGCGGTCAAGGTCACCCTTGGTCCCAAGGGTCGCAATGTGGTGCTGGAGAAGAAATTCGGCGCCCCCGATGTGGTCAACGATGGCGTCACCATTGCCAAGGAGATCGAGCTCGAAGACCCCTTCGAAAACATCGGCGCCAAGCTGCTGCTGCAGGTGGCCACCAAAACCAAGGACCAGGCCGGTGATGGCACCACCACCGCCACGGTGCTGGCCCAGGCCCTGACCCGCGAAGGCCTGCGCAACGTCACCGCCGGCGCCAATCCGGTGGGCCTGCGCCGCGGCATGGATCGGGCCGTGGCCCAGCTTGTCGAGGCCATCGCAGGCCTGGCCCAACCCGTGGCCGGCGACGCGATCCGCCAGGTCGCCACCGTCAGTTCCGGGGGCGATGAGGAAGTCGGCGCCATGATCGCCAAGGCCATGGACACCGTCACGGTCGATGGTGTGATCACGGTGGAGGAATCCCGCTCCCTGGCCACCGAGCTCGAAATCACCGAAGGCATGGCCTTTGATCGGGGCTACAGCTCCCCCTATTTCGTTACCGACGCCGAACGGCAAGTCTGTGAATACGACAACGCCCTGCTGTTGGTCACCGACCGCAAGATCAGCGCCATTGCTGACCTGGTTCCCGTGCTGGAAAGCGTGTCCCGCAGCGGCTCGCCCCTGCTGATTCTGGCCGAGGAAGTTGATGGCGAAGCCCTGGCCACCCTGGTGGTCAACAAAAACCGTGGCGTGCTCCAGGTGGCGGCCGTGCGGGCCCCCTCCTTCGGCGAGCGCCGCAAGGCCGCCCTCCAGGACATCGCCATCCTCACCGGCGCCACCTTGATCAGCGAAGACCGGGCCATGGCCCTCGACAAGGTGACCCTCGATGACCTCGGCCGGGTGCGGCGGGTCACAATCACCAAGGACAGCACCACCCTGGTGGCCAACGGCGACCACCAGCAGGCCGTGAGCGAGCGCGTGGCCGCGATCAAGCGCGAACTGGAGGCCACCGAGTCCGACTACGACCGCGAAAAACTGAGCGAGCGCATCGCCAAGCTGGCCGGTGGCGTGGCCGTGATCAAGGTTGGGGCCCCTACGGAAACGGAACTGCGCAACCGCAAGCTGCGCATTGAAGATGCCCTCAATGCCACCCGGGCCGCGGTGGAAGAGGGGATCGTCGCTGGCGGCGGCACCACCCTGGTGCAACTGGCCTCCAGCCTCGATGGCCTCAAGGCCAGCCTCACGGGCGATGAGCGCACCGGTGTGGAGATCGTGCAACGCTCCCTGGCCGCTCCCTTGATGCAGATTGCCCACAACGCCGGCCATGACGGCACGGTGGTGGCCTCGGAGGTGTTGCAGCGCAACCTCGGCTTCAACGCCGCCACGGGCACCTACGAAGATCTGCTCGCCGCCGGCATCATCGATGCAGCCAAGGTCGTGCGCCTTGGCCTCCAGGATGCGGTGTCGATTGCAGCGATGCTGCTCACGACCGAAGCGGTGATCGCCGACAAGCCCGAGCCCGCCGCTCCGCCCGCCCCCGGTGGCGATGGCGGCATGGGAGGAATGGGTGGTATGGGAGGAATGATGGGCGGCATGGGCATGCCCGGGATGATGTAAGTAGAGCCGGATTTTTTGGCTTCGCTTGAAGATGGGGGGGCGGCCGTTCGGTCCGGGCCCCCTTCTTCGTTGAACCCTGTGTTCAGGCCGGGTCCTTTAGCCAGCCAAGGCCTTCACATAGGCGGCCACCTGCAGATCAACGCCGGTGATGGCCGTTCCCACCACCACCGCATCGGCACCGGCCCCCAAGGCAGCCATGGCGCCGGGGGCACTGGCAATCCCCCCTTCGCAGATCAGACTCACGGTCTCCGGCAAGCCGGCTCGCAGGGGGGCCAGCAGCTCCAGGCCGGGGGGGCGCAAGGTTGCGGTTGCTTCGGTGTAGCCGTAGAGGGTGGTGCCCACCCAGGTGCAGCCCAGTTGGGCTGCCCGTAGGCCGTTGGCCACCGAATCCACATCGGCCATCAGGGGGGCGCCGAGGTCGTCACGGCAGCGGCGGATCAGCGCTTCGAGCTCCTGGCCATCGGGCCGGGGGCGAGCCGTGGCATCGAGGGCGATCACATCGGCCCCCGCCGCCCACACCGCCCGGATCTCCTCCCAGCCTGGGGTGATGTACACCGGGCTGTCCGCGAAGGTGCGCTTCCATAGGCCCACGATCAGGGCCCCGGGGCAACGGCGGCGCACGGCGCCGATGTGTTCCGGGCTCTCTAGGCGCACGCCGATGGCCCCTTGGGTCAGGCTGGCCTCGGCCATGGCCGCAATCACGTCGGGATGGCGCATCGGCGAGCCCTCGGGGGCCTGCACCGACACAATCAAGCCCCCCTTGAGGGCCGCGCGCTCAGGCCGCATGGGACCGGCTGCTGGAGCCACCGTGAGCATCGTGATCGGGCAGCCAGGCGCGGAGGCGGGCCAGCTCCGGGTTGCGTGGAGCCGGGGCCGGGCGGCTGGTGCCGGCGCCCCGACGACCTTGGGCGGCGGGCTGGCGGGGGGTGGGGGTCACTGCCGTTGCCAGGGGCACCGGCACCTTGGCTGCCGTTGGAGCTGGAGCAGGAGTTGGCGTTGGAGCTTGGCCAGGGGCCTCGCTTTCGGCGACAGGTGTGAGCCCGTTGGGGTTGACCTCCTCTGGCTTGGGTTCCTCTGGCTTGAGTTCAGTTGCAGGGATCTCGGCGGCTTTGGATTCTTCCCGACCCGTATCTGAGCCGGCAGCTGGGATGCTGGCTGGGGCACTGGAGACTGGATCCTGATGGGCCTGAAGGTCTGGGACCGGTTGCCCAGGAGCTGGGGATGGAGGCGCTTCAACCGGAGCCAGGCCTACGGGTTCGCTGGTTTGTTGCAGCAGCTGCTGCCACCACTGCAAGGTCTCCCCTTGGGCCAGCTCGGCCATTAAGACCGGTAAGGAGGCCATCCCCTGGCGATGGACCCATTGGCCTGTGAAGCTGAGCACCGCCTGGGCATCGCGGCAGTCCACGGCTCCGGCCAGCAGGTTTCTGGCCGCTTCGCGGCGGGCCAGGGCAGAGGGGATGGAGGGGGGCTTGGTACGCATGGGGCGAACTCTTTCAGGTGAGCTTGCGATCCAGTAGCGGACGGATCAACAGAAATAGGCCCAGGGCCAGAACCGCCAACACCGCCAGGCAGGTGGCCCCGGTGAGGGAGCCGTAGGGGGCCACCAGCACCACCTCGCCAAGGGAAAAGTGGCCGGCGTACACGGCGCGGATCGGTTCTATGGCGAAGGTAAGGGGATTTAGGGCCGCTAGCCAGCCCAACCAGGTGGGCATAAACGAAATGGGCGCCAGGGCCGTGCTGGCAAACAGCAGGGGCAGGTTGGCGACAAAGATCACGGCGATCAGCTCGATATGACCTGGTAGGGCAAAGGCCAACCCCAGGCTCATGGCCGTCACGGCAAACACCAGCAGCAGCAAAATCACCAGCACCAGCAGCAGGCCCGCCCCACCAGGCCAGCCGTAGCCGAGCAGGGCTGCCGTGGCCATAATCGCCAGGCTCTGCACCAGGCTGAGGCTGGTGATATAGAGCACCGAAGCCAGCACAATCGAACTGCGGGAGCGCAGGGGCGCCACCAGCAAACGGTTCAAGAAGCCAAATTCCCGATCAAACATCACCGGCAGGCCCGCATTGAGGGCGCCACTGAAGGCGGTGAACACGATCACCCCTGCGCCGAGGAAGCGGCCGTAGCTCATGCCCTCGGGCAGCAGCCCTTCGGGTGCCTTGGCAAATAGGGCGCCAAACAACACCAGCCAGATCAGGGGTTGCAACACGCCCGCCACCAGGGTGGAGGGGCGCCGGGCCAGCTGGAGAAACAGGCGCCGGGTCAGGGCCAGGGTTTCCTGGCTCAGCTCCGAAAAGGCCGAGCGGGGGGCTGAAGCCGGGGCGGCTGGGGCCGGGGCCAGGCTGGGAGTGGCGGGGTCAGTAGCCGAGGAAATGGTCATCGCCGGGACGGAAACGGCAGAACAGGGGATGGGGCTTGGGACTGGCCAGGGCGGTCGTGATCGGGATCGGGGCCTGGCGTTGGGGGCGCCGTTGTCATCGCATGGCCTGCTTTCGCTCGGCCTTGGGATCCCGTTGGCCGGCGATGGCCAGCTCGGCATCCATCAAGGTGCGGCCGGTGGCCTGGAGATAGACATCATCGAGGCTGGGCTTGCTCTGGGCCAGGGCGAACACGGGCAGCTCGGCCTGCTTGAGCTGCTGCCGCAGCTGTTCCACCACCCCGTCATGCTCCACCACCAGGTTGAGCGAGAAGCCCTGGGAGCGGTTCACCACCACCTGGCGCACGCCGGCGCAGGCCTGGAGCAGCAGCTGCACCCGCAGGGCCTCCGGTTCATCGCTGAATTCCCGCACCCTCAGGGTGACCCGATCACCGCCGAGGGCTGCCTTGAGCACCTGGGGGGTGCCGGCAGCGATCACTTGGCCGCCATCGATGATCGCCAGCTCATCGGCCAGGGCATCCACTTCTTCTAAATAGTGGCTGCTGAGCAGCACCGTGGTTCCTTGATCGCGCAGCTGGGCGAGCACCCGCCAGATGGCGGCCCTGCTTTCAATATCCAGTCCCACGGTGGGTTCATCGAGCACGAGCACCGCTGGACGGTGCAGCAAACCCGCGGCCAGGTCGAGGCGGCGGCGCATGCCGCCCGAATAGGTGCCGCAGCGGCGATCGAGCCAGTCGACCATGCCGAGCACCTCTGAAAGCTCCGCAATGCGCCGGTCGCGATCGGCCCGATCGAGGTGATAGAGGTCGCCCTGGAGCTGCAGCAGTTCGCGGCCGCTGAGGATCTTGTCGATGGCCACGTCCTGGGCGACGTAGCCCAGCAGCTCGCGCACCTGGCGGGGCTGGGCCAGGGCATCGAGGCCCCCCACCCGCACGGTGCCGCTGTCGGGCTCCAGCAGCGTCGAAAGGATGCGCAGACAGGTGGTTTTGCCGGCGCCGTTAGGACCCAGTAGCCCGTAAAGGCAGCCCCGGGGCACGCTCAGGTTGAGACCAGAGAGGGCCTCAACGGCCGTGGCACCACTGCCATAGCGCTTGCTGACTTGGTTCAGCTCGATCACCGCTTCTGGCACCGCCTTGGAACTCCACTTGGCCAATCGCAATCCCAATCTAGAAAGTCACCAGGGCCAGGGGGCCCGTCCATTGCTGCAGGAGCTCGGCGCTCTGGGTCCCGAAGCTGGCGGCTAGGGGTAGGCGGGCCAACAGCAGCAGTAGGCAGAGGCCAAACAGATAGAGAATTGACCAGCGGAACAGGCCCTTGGCGGCGGTCACATCGTCGGGTTGCTGGCGCAGGGCCCAAGCCATCTGCAGAAGGCGGGCATTAAACGGAACCAGGAGGAGGGAATAGAGCAGGCCGCCCGAGGGCAGGGCCAGCAGGCCGAGGCTGCTGACCAACACCGTCACCACCGCATAGGCCTGGATGGCCCGGGCCGTCACCAGGGTGCCTTTCACGACCGGCAGCATCGGGATCCCGACCGAGCGGTAGTCGTCCTTGAGCAATAGGGCCAGGGCCCAGAAGTGGGCTGGGGTCCAGACCATCACCAGGGCAAACAGCCACCAGCCACTCAGGCCCACATGGCCCGTGGCAGCGGCGGCCCCCACCAGGGGTGGAATCGCGCCAGCCACCCCGCCGATCACAATGTTTTGGGTGGTGCGCGGCTTGAGCACCACGGTGTAAAGCAGCACGTAACTGCACAGGCCCAGCAGGGATAGCCCTGCCGCCAGGCAATTCACGCCCCCCACCAGCAGGGTGGCCGCGGCGGCGGTGAGGGCCACGGCCACCAGAAAGGCGGTGGTGGCTGAGAGCCGGCCCGAGGGCAGGGCCCGACCGCTGGTGCGCACCATGCGGCCATCGAGCTCCTGCTCCCAGAGGCAATTGAGTACGCCGGCGGCGGCCGCGGCCAGGGCGCCCCCGCCCAGGGTGCAGGCCAGGCGCGGCAGCGGCAGGGGCCAGCCTTCCGAGAGGGCCATGCCGCCCAAGGTGGTGGCCAGCAACAGCGGAATCAGCCGCGGCTTGGCGATTTCCAGCCAGGCGGGCAGGGTGACTCTCTTGCGGGAAGGCACCAGGTCCTGCCGGGTCAAGGCGGCTGGCGCAGCGGCGTTGATGGCGGCGGTCATCGGGGTAGCGCTAACCATGAACAACCTCGGCCGGAGAAGGGGATAGGACAGCGCGGGGCGCAGGAGCAGGAGCTGGAAAGGGCTTGGAAACCACGGCGAGCCAGCCGCGGCAGGTGAGGGCGGCCAGGATCGCCAGCAGCAGGGCTGCCACCAATTGGTGGGCAATCGTCACGCCAGGCACCGCCAGCTGGAGCCGCAGGCTTACAACCCCCAGGCCGATCTGGCTGATGACCAGCAGGGCGGCCGTGGTCGTGAGGGGCCTTTGTTGGCGGCACCAGCCGGAACTTAGGGCCGTGAGAACGGCCAGCAGCAGTACGCCGAGGGCGGCCGGGGTGGCGGCGAAGCGATGGGCGCCGAGCCAGCCGCAGCCACTGCCGGCGCTGAAACAGAGGCTGGCCGCCCATTGGGTTGCCATCAGGCCGCCCAGCAAGCTTTGGGCTGCCACCAAAAGGGTGGCCAAGCCAGCCAGCCAGGGCCACCAAGGGGGTGCTGGCTGCAGGGACAGGGCACCTGGGCCAGGGACCACCGCCCTAATCGCTAGGACCGGGGCCCCCGAGGACCGGGCCAGGGACTCGGGCCCTAAGGGGGCTGCCCCAGCTTCTAGGAGTTGATGACAGACGCTCACCAGGATCACCAGCAGCAAGGCCGTGGCCAGGTGGGCTGTGACGATGGCTGGGGGGAGGAGCAGGGTCACGGTCAGGGCCCCGAGGGCGCCCTGGAAGGCCACTAAAACCAGACAGGCCCCGCTGAGCCAGGGCAGCCAGCGGGGCAGTTGCTGGCGCTGGATCACCGCCGTGGTCGCCAGCACCAGCACGCCCATGCCCACGACAAAGGCATCAAGCCGGTGAAACCACTCCAGAAAAACCTGCAGGTTCATCTGGCGACCGGGCAGGAAGCTGCCGTAACAGAGCGGCCAATCGGGACAGGCCAGGCCGGCTTGCATCACCCGGGTCGCCCCGCCGATCACCACCAGGGCCACCAAGGCGACGACGAGGTGGGCGGTCAGCAGTTGCAATTGGCGTTGCAGCCTGGAAGCCATGGAGTTGTCTTCCGTAGCAACGTCTCGACAAGGTAGCGATGGTGATCGGCCCTGCCGCGCTTCGTTGCGGAGATCCCGACGCAGCGCCCTCTTCGGCGCTTTGACGTGAGGGTTCCCTCACGTCCGATGGGCAGATTCGCCCATTCGTAGGGGCTGATGCTGCCACCGTCGCCTGAAGGCGCCATCCTTCATAGGTTGTCTGCGTTCGTGCCAGCTCCGTGCCCATTCCAGCTGCCATCCTCACCGTGGGATTGAGCGTGGTTCTCGTTCTTATCGGCCTTTGGGTTGGCCAGAACGTGAACCTCCTGCCCATCGATGCCAGTGCCAATGCGCCGGTGTACGACGAGCTGTTTCAGGTGCTCTTCAGCATTGGCACCAGCCTGCTGCTTGGCATTGTGGGTTTGCTGATTTACAGCTTGATTCGCTATCGACGCGTCGCTGGTGACACCAGCGACGGCCTGGCGATCGAAGGCAACCTGCCCCTCGAAATCTTCTGGACGGCTGTGCCCGCGATCGTCGTCCTGTTCATCGGCATCTACAGCTACGACATCTACGAACGCATGGGTGGCATGGCCCCCCTTAATGACCACAGTGTGCATGCGATGCAGGCTTCCGCAGGTGCCTCAATGCCATCAGGTATGGCCATGGAAGCAAGTGACGGTTCAGGCGGTCCGGCCCGGATTTGGGCCGGCATCAGCCCAACGGGAGAGGCTGCAGCTGCGGTGAATGTGGATGTCACCGCGATGCAATTTGCCTTTATCTTTCGCTATCCAGACAGCGGCATCATTAGTGGCGAACTCCATGTGCCCGTTGGCCAGACCGTGGCCCTCAACATGGAGGCCAAGGATGTGATTCACGCCTTTTGGGTGCCCCAGTTTCGGCTTAAGCAGGATGTGATCCCCGGCCAGCCAACCTTGCTTAGTTTTACGGCCACCAAGGCAGGCCGCTACCCGATCATCTGCGCCGAGCTTTGTGGCCCTTACCACGGAGGTATGCGATCGACGGTGGTGGTGGAAGATCCCGATGACTACTCCACCTGGGTAACTAAAAATAGCCCTGCCCCCTTGCCCGTTAGCGCTACCACTGCCCCCTCGGCTCCGCTCCAGTCATGACCGCCACCCTCTCGCCCCCCACAACCACCCCTGAGCCCCAAGCCCCCTTGCAGCCACAGGGCTGGTTGCGCTACTTCAGCTTCAGCGTCGACCATAAGGTGATCGGCCTGCAGTACTTAGTCTGTGGCTTCATCTTCTATTTCATTGGTGGTGCCCTCGCCGGCATGATCCGCACGGAGCTGCTCACGCCCCTGTCGGATTTCATGCCGCGGGAAACCTATAACGAGGTTCTGACCCTGCATGGCACGGTGATGATCTTCCTCTGGATCGTGCCGGTGGTGAATGGGGCCTTTGGCAATTACTTGATTCCTTTCTACGTAGGGGCCAGGGACATGGCCTTCCCCCGGCTTAATGCGGTGGCCTTCTGGTTGATTCCGCCGGCGGGCTTGTTGCTGATCAGCAGCTACTTCATCGGCAGCGCCTCCCAATCCGGCTGGACCGCCTATCCGCCCTTGAGCCTCACCACCCCGGCCACGGGCCAGGTCATCTGGATCCTCAGCGTGTTGCTGCTCGGCGGCAGCTCGATCTTTGGGGGCATCAACTTCATCGCCACGATCCTGAAGTTGCGCCGTCCTGGCCTGAAGATGCTGCAACTACCGATGTTCTGTTGGGCGCTGCTGGGTACCAGCATCCTGGTGGTGCTCTCCACCCCGGTATTGGCCGGAACCCTGGTGCTGCTGAGCTTCGACATCATTGCCCACACCGGTTTCTTCAACCCGGCCCTAGGTGGTAATGCCGTGGTGTACCAACACCTCTTCTGGTTCTATTCCCACCCGGCGGTGTACATCATGGTGCTGCCGGCCTTTGGCTTGGTCAGCGAGATCCTGCCCGTGCATGCGCGCAAGCCCCTGTTCGGCTACATCACCATGGTGTATTCAATCCTGGCGATCGTGGTGTTGGGCTTGGTGGTGTGGGCCCACCACATGTTCACCAGTGGCACGCCCCCATGGATGCGCCTGTTTTTCACGATCGCCACCTCCCTGATCGCCGTGCCGACCGGCATCAAGTTCTTCAACTGGTTGGCGACCCTCTGGGGCGGCAAGATCGCCCTGAACACGGCGATGCTCTTTTCCTGCGGCTTTATCTTTAATTTTGTTTTCGGGGGGATCACCGGCGTTGCCCTGGCCCAGGTGCCGTTTGATATCCACGTGCACGACACCTACTTCGTGGTGGCCCACTTCCACTACATCGTCTATGGGGGCACGGTGTTTGTGATCTTCGGCTCGGTCTACCACTGGTATCCCAAGTTCACCGGGCGCATGGCCAATGAAAGCCTGGGCCGGCTCCATTTCCTGCTCACCTTCATCGGTTTCAACCTCTGCTTTGCTCCCCAGCACTGGCTGGGGCTCAACGGCATGCCGCGTCGTGTGGCCGAATACGACCCCCAATTCACCTTCATTAACCAGGTCAGCAGTGTGGGCGCCCTGCTGATGGCGATCAGCACCCTGCCCTTCCTGATCAACATGGTCTATTCCGCCTTTGCCGGCGAGCAGGCCGGGGACAACCCCTGGCGGGCCCTCACCCCGGAATGGCTGACCAGCTCGCCGCCGCCGGTGGAGAACTGGAAAGGTCCGGCCCCCCTGGTGACCCATCCCTACGGCTATGGCGCGGCCCCCGAGTCCCAGGCCGTCGGCGCCAGCTCCCCCTGAATAGGGGGTCGGGCCCTTCTCATTGGCCCGCTTCGTTGACCATCCGCCCGATGCCCCTGCCATGACCAGCTCCTCATTCCCCAGTCCGATCAGCGCCAGTGCCGGGTCTCCGGCCCTGGCTGCTGGCTTGCCTGTTGCTGAGGCAGGGGCCGGGGGCGTTGCCGTGTCCCTGCCTGGGGCTGGGGCTAGCCAGGACACCGAGGCCGGTCACCACGACGGGGCCGGCCATGGCGGCGAGGAGGGCCATGGCGATTTCCGCATGTTTGGCCTGGCCACCTTCCTGGTGGCCGATGGCATGACCTTCGCCGGTTTTTTTGCCGCCTATCTCACCTTCCGGGCCGTCAATCCCCTGGCTGAAGGCGGCAATTACGAGCTGGAGCTAGTCCTGCCCACCCTCAACACGATCTTGCTGCTGCTCAGCAGCGTCACCTTCCACCGGGCCGCCAAGGCGATCCACCAGGACCGCACCCAGGCCTGTCGCAACTGGTTATTGGTGACGGCGGCCCTGGGTTTCACCTTTCTGGGCGGCCAGATGGTGGAGTACTTCAGCCTGCCCTTTGGCCTCACCGACAACCTATTCGCCAGCACCTTCTACGCGATCACCGGCTTCCACGGTCTGCACGTGACCCTGGGCGGCCTGATGATCCTGATCATCTGGTGGCAGAGTCGCCAAGGGGGCCGGGTCAACCGGGCCAACCTCTTTCCGCTGGAGGCCACCGAGCTCTACTGGCATTTCGTCGATGGCATCTGGGTGTTGCTCTACGGAATTCTCTATCTGCTTTGAGGCGAATCATCCCGATTTCCTCTCAGCGGCCTCGATGCACTTGCAGCTTCCCCGTAGCAGCCGCAGAATCGCCGAAAGACTTGACGCGATCCAAAGCTGATGGCTGACCCCCAGCATGTTTCTGGAAGCACGATGCTCGAGGGCAAGGCCCTGCTGGAGAAGGCCCGCTCCCTCAGCAATCGGCCCGAAGATCAGATTGCCCGGGCCTGCGGCTATGTGGGGCCAAGCGGACGGCTGCTCAAAAAAAGTTTTTACCGGGCCCTAGTGGTGGCCAAGGGCTACGCCCTGCCCTCCCAGTCCCCGAGCGGTGGCAAGTCGGGATCCGGCACCAAGGGACGCCAGGCCGAGTTCCGCACCCGCGTCCATGGCAATGGCAATCTGTTGATTGGCCATGCCTACACCCGGCGCATGGGTCTGGAGCCTGGCGCTGAATTCCGCATCGAAATCCACCAGGAAACTGGCGCGATCTGGTTGCTGCCGATTGATGCCGCCACCGCCGAGGCTCTCCAAGCAGGGGAAGCCGCAGAGGGGGGGATCGCCGAGGAGGCTTGAGGCCAGCCCCGCCGGGACGGGCCCTGGGTTAGGCCCCCATCTCCGAGGCAGGCCTAAGGAGCAAGCCGCAAAATCGGCCTTCCGAAGCAGGTCTCAGGAGGGTTTGGCTGGTTCGGAGTTTGTTTCGGGCCCATGGAAGCCGGCGCTGAACACCAGCAGGTCGACGCCGCTGAACAGGAAACTGATCCCCACCAGGATGCCGATCACCGACAGCAGACCGGCTGGTTTCATCGAGAGGATCAACAGGCCCAGCACCAGGGTGACGAGCCCGTTGGCCAAACCCCAGCCCCAGCCCGCCTGACGGGTGTGGGAGAGGGAGACGATGGCGGCCACCACCCCTTCCACCAGGAAAACGATGCCGACCGCCGTCGCCAGGGCCGCCACCTGGGCCGCCGCCGGCAGGATGCCGGATTGGAATTGCTGCAGGATCCAGGCGCCGATCACCAGAAACAGGGTCGAGACCACCAGGCGCCAGAAGCAGTGCCAGCGGCCGAGGCGCCGGGAGCGGTTGAGGTTATTGATCCAGCCGACGATGCCGCCCACCAGGAAGGCGATCGCCACGATCACGGTGATGCCGGCGGAGGCCAGGATTGGAAACAGCAGGGCCAGGGCCCCGAGCACCAGCATCAAGATGCCCTCGGCAATCGTGAAACTGCGCAGGGTGCCCAGCTCGAACCGGGCGCTGGTGTCAGCCATGGGGGCCTCAAGGAGCCAGAGTCCTTCGGACCGTAGTCATGGAGACAGTCGCTGTCAGCCGCGGCATCGGTTGGCTCCGCGACTTGGCCTTAGCGGTTTGTTAGGCCCAGCCCTGCTCCGCTAGCCAGGTCGGGGTGATTGCTGGCCCGTCGGAGCCTGGGTGTTGGCTGCCGGCACGTTGGCCTGCGGAGAGGGGGCTGCCCGGGAGGGGGCTGGTGGAGCGCAGGAGTTGTTCGGTGTATTTGGCCAGCAGATCCGCTTCCAGGTTGACCAGGTCGCCCAGCTGCAGCTGGGCCAGGGTGCTGTGGCTCCAGCTGTGGGGAATCACGGCGATCCAAAACAGGGCGCCGTTCGGCTCGCAGCCCGCCACCGTGAGGCTGATGCCATTGACCGCCACACTGGCTTTTTCGCAGATGTAGCGGCCGTAGCTCGCCTCTTGCCAGCGCAGGGCCAGGTGCCAGGAGGCGCCGCGGGGCTCGATCGCCACCACCTCCGCCAGCCCATCGACGTGGCCACTCACCAGGTGGCCGCCGAGCCGATCGGCCAGGCGCAACGCCGGCTCCAGGTTCACGGCCCCCTGGCGGGCCGCCTTGGCCGCCAGGGTGGTGCGCGCCAGGGTTTCGCCGCTGACATCGGCGCGGAACCCCTGGGGGGCCAGGGAGGCCACCGTCAGGCAGACCCCATCGACGCTGACACTGTCGCCCAGGGCCAGGCTGGCTGGATCGAGGCCGGCGCCGGGGGCGATCCGCACCTCCACCCCGCCCGGCGAGCGCCCCAGTTGCCCCACGGCCTGCACCAGACCGGTAAACATGCCCTGCCCCCGCACTGCTGGCCATAATCGGGCAGAGGGCTCGCCAGCAAGGTCCATGGTCGAGATGAGCGTTGCCGGAATCGCCCTAGATGCCGCCAGCCGCAGCCCGATCGTGCTGTTGCGGGATCCCTCTGGCCGCCGCCAGGTACCGATCTGGATCGACCAGGCCCAGGCCCAAAACATCATGGCTGGCCTCACCGGCCAAACGCCGCCGCGGCCCCTCAGCCACGACCTGATGGTGTCGCTGCTGGAGTTGGGCGGCCTCAGCCTGGAGCGGGTGGTGATCAACACGATTGAAGAGAGCACCTTTCGGGCGGTGATGAAGCTCAGCAGCGCGGACGGCGAGAGCAGCGAGCTCGATGCCCGCCCCAGTGATGCGATCGCCCTCGCCCTGCGCACCGGCAGTGGCATCTGGATGCTGGAGGAGGTGGTGGCCGATGCCTCGATTGCGGTTGATGCCGAGGCCGATGCCGAAGACCAGGCCGATTTCCGCCGCTTCCTCGATGGCACCAGCCCGGCCGAACTGATCCGCAACCTGGGCCGGGCCCGCCAGGACGCCACGCTGGAGCTTGAGGCCGAAGCTGACGCCGAGGGGCAAGCCCCCGAAGACGGCGAGCCCGGTCCCGACCCTGGTGGATCGCAGGCCCCCCCCGATGCCGGCCCCTGAAGGACCGCCCCCCCCTGGTCCTGGGGCGGATCCTGGGGGAACCAGCCCAGGTTCTGCCATCTCCAGGTCAGGGCTAGGGGCCGCCCTGGGCCATGCACCGGCACGCCGTCCGTTTGGGCGCGGACCGGCCGTGTCCCTGTTCACCCTGGGCACCATGCGGGCCCTCGGCAGCGCGGACCAATTGGAGGCCGTGCTGGCCGCTGCCCTGGACGCCGGGATCAACCACATCGAAACGGCCCCGGCCTACGGGCCTGCCGAACGGTTTCTGGGCCAGGTCCTCGGCAAGCTCCAGCGCAGCTGTTCCGCCCGCCGGGACGGCCTGGTGATCACCAGCAAGATCCTGCCGGGGCCGGATCTGGCCCAGGGCCAGGTGCAGCTGCGCGGCAGCCTGGAGCGCCTCGGCCTGGCCCGGCTCGACAACCTGGCCGTCCATGGGCTCAATACGCCAGACCATCTGGATTGGGCGCTGCGCGGTGCGGGGGCGGAGTTGTTCGCCTGGGCCCTGGGCGAAGGGTTGGTGGGCCAGGTGGGCTTCAGCAGCCATGGCAGCAATGACCTGATCGCGGCGGCTTTGGCGAGCGAACGCTTTGGCTTTTGCAGCTTGCATCTGCATTTGTTTGATCGCCAGCGCCTGCCCCTGGCCCAGGCGGCCCTGGCGGCCGGGCTCGGCGTGTTGGCCATTTCGCCGGCCGACAAGGGCGGGCGGCTCTACGCACCGCCGGCCCAGCTGCTGGCCGACTGCCGCCCCTTTGCCCCCCTGGAGCTGGCCTATCGCTTCCTGATCGACCAGGGTCTCTCCAGCCTCACCCTCGGAGCTGCCTCTGTCTCCGACCTTGATTGGGCCCGCCAACTGGCAGGGGCCGATGGCCCCCTCAGCCGCCAGGAGCGGTCCAGCCTCGACCAGCTTCTGGCGGCGGGCCGGCAGCGCCTGGGCGACGATTTCTGCGGCCAGTGCCAGGCTTGCTTGCCCTGCCCCAGCGCCGTGCCGATCCCGGCCCTGCTGCGCCTGCGCAACCTGGCGGTGGGCCATGGCCTCGAGGTCTTTGCCGGCGAGCGCTACAACCTGATCGGCCGGGCTGGTCACTGGTGGGAGCAGCTCGATGCCAGGGCCTGTCAGGCCTGTGGCGCCTGCCTGCCCCGTTGCCCCCATGGTCTGCCTATCCCCGAGCTCTTGGCCGATACCCATCGGCGGCTGGCGGCGGCACCGCAGCGCAGGCTCTGGGGCTAGTACAAATGGGGCTATGGATGGGGGGCTTGGGCTGGGCGTCCCCAGGCGAGGGGATCAGGAGCCGGCTTGGGTTGGGCCCTTGGGAGCCGCCTGATCCCAGAGCGCTTGCCATTGGATTCGCTCCGCTTCCCCGAAGGGGGCCAGGCTGTTGCATCGGGCGAGCACCTCAGGCGCCGGCAGCATCAATTGGGCCACCGGCTCGGGCCAGGCAGCCAGGGGCGCCGCCAGGCGTTGGGCTGGCAGGGGTGGCACCCAGCCCTTGGCCAGCAGGCGATTCAGCAGGGGCGGCTTCAAGATTTCAGCGAGCCACTCCTGGGGCAAGGGCGCCGCGCCGGCCGGCCGTAATAGCAGGGACCAGATCAAGGGGGAACCGCTCTCCGGCAAGAGGGCCAGCAGGCGCGGGTCACTGCGTAGCAACGGCAGGACCCTGCGGGCGGGCAGCACCGCCGCGTCGGCTTCGCCGGCTAGCAGCAGGTTGAGACCATTGGTCTCATCGCAGGCCAGGGCCTGGCTGCGCAGGCGCCGGATGGCTGCGGGCAGCCGGGGATCGTCCAGCCCAGCCGGATTGGCCAAGACCGCTGGATCGGCCTTGGCCAAGGCACCCGCCGTGCTCCAGGACCCTTCAGAGGGGAGACCCAACTGGCGCAGCACCAGCTCCATCGCCACCCTCGGGCTGGAGGGGAGCACCAGCCGGCCCTTGAGGCTGGGATCGAGCAGCAGGCTCCAGCCCTCCTGGCGGCGCCGGCCCAGGTCCGCCCGGTTGCGCAGCACCAGCACCCAGGTGCTGAAGGCCCAAGGGAAGGCCAGCCCTGGCGCCCCTTCGTCCTGGAACAGGCGGCTGGGCGAAGCGGCAAAGGGGGCCAGCTGGGCTAGCAGGTTTGGGGCCCCCAAGGGGGCTAGCTGGTCGGTGCGAGCGTCCAGGGCCCAGCCATCGCTGAGCTGGAGCAGGCCCATGCCTGGTTTGCCCAAGGCCGCCAGCACCGCAGCGGGCGAGGGCTGGCGGCTCCCTTGCCAGGGTTTGGGCAGGGTTTTTAACCAGGCGCTCGGTAGTTCGCCGGGGGCATAGACCAGTTGGGACCGGGCTCCGGAGTCGCAGCCGCCCAGCAGGGCCAGCCCGGCCAGGCCCCCCAGGCGCAGCAGCTGACGGCGGTGGAGCAGGGGCAAGGCCATGGCAAAACCCTAGGGGTCGCCGAGGAGCTGGTCGCAGGCCTGGTCACAGGCCCGGGCCAGGGCCTCGGGGCTGCGGCCGCTCAGTTCCCAGAGCAGGGCCAGGCCGCCGGCCCCCACGCCCTCCTTCACATAGCCGGCCTCGTAATCGCGCAGGCGGGCCGAACGGCACTGCTGGAAGCGCAGGTTGGCGGCGAAGGCCAGGGGCTCCACCTGCCAGCGGGCCCCCAGGCGCTGCAGCAGCAGGGCCAGATCGCTGCTGGCTTCCGCCGCTACCCAGGCGGTGGTGCCGATCGCCACCTGGCGGGCGAGGGCCAGGCGGCTGGCGGGGGGGCTGAGGGCCACGGCCAGGGCCCACACGGCCGCCATCTGGCACCCGCCCGCCAGGAGCACGGGTCGCCCCGCCCCGCCCGTGCCCAGGACCAGGCCCGCCGCCAGGGCCTGCATCGGATCCCCCACGGCGGCCAACACCGCCAATGGATCGGCCCCGGGGCCTCCAGCCCCCCTGGGGCCGGCGAGGCCTGCGGCGCTGAGGCCCCGCTCCACGAGTTCGGTTTTGAGGGCGTGAACGGGTTCCAGCAGGCTGCCGCTCACCAGCCCCACCACGTCCAGCCCCAGGCCGGTGAGCACCGCCTGGGCCGTGGTCGTGCCGCCGGGAACGCATTCGGCGATCAGCAGGGGCTCCTGGGGGGCCTTGGCGGCCAGGAGCCGGCCCCAGCGCTGCCCTAGCGCCAGCAGCTGCCGCACCCGGACCGGCTCCATGGCCTGGCCGCTGCTCAGGCAACGGGCCGGGGTTTGGCCGAGCTGGAGATGGGGCACGGCCGGAGCCACGGAGGCCCCGAGGTCCACCACCAGGGGATCGAGGCCCAGTTCGCTCACCACCCGATGGGCGATCAGGGCCGGGCTGACCCCCGCCGGCAGGGGCGGCAGGGCGTGGTGCCGCTTGGCCCCAGGGCCTAGCAGGAGCAGTTCGGCATCGGCGGCGGCGGTCCAGCGGCGCGATTCGGGCGTGGCGCCGGCGGCAGAAATGCCCGGCACGGCGGCGGTGTCGGTGCCAGCCAGCAGCAGCAACACCGTGGTTTGGCGCCAATGGGCGGCGCAGGCGCTGAGCCAGGCCCCGGCGCTGGCGGCATCACCACTGAGGCGCCGGGGAGGGGAGGGGGCGGCCGACACGGGGCCTAGAGGGGGTCGAGGGCCACCAGGGCCCGCAGGGCTTCGGGTGGTTCGGGAATCGGCGCCTTCAGGCGGGCAAAGATCCAGTAGGCCACGGCATGGAGGGCCAGCACATAGAGCAGGTTCTGGATCAACACCAATCCCAGGGCCATCAGCTGCACCTGGGGCAGGTCCGGGGCTCCGACCAGGGGAACCAGGCCGCTGAGCCACTCCAGCACGTTGGCCGCGGCGGCGGTGATCAGCACCCAGAGATTTTCGCCCAGCAGGACTGACAGCACCAGGACCCGCACCAGGAAGCCCGCCGCGCCAATCAGAAGGCCCACCGCGCCGGTCAGCCACCAACTCCAACGCCGCGACCAGCCCCAGCCCAACCAGAGGGCTAGCAAGCCATAGGGGAACAGCACAAGGGGGCCCCGGACCGGCCCCATCAGGGCCACCAGCAGCAGCCCCGCCACCAGCAGGCCTTCGGCGCCAGAGCGGCCCCCTTGGCGCAGCTGCAGTAGGGCCAGGGGCAGGGGCAGGGCCAGTTGGAACAGCCCGCCGCCGACGGGCAGGTAATAGAGGGCCACCCAAAGCAGGGCCATGGAGGCCGCCAGGTAGGCGGTGTCCATCATCTGGCGGGCCTGCCGGCGGCTGAGGGCGCGGGGATAGGGCGGGGTCGTCCCTGGCTTGGGCACGGGCATCGGCAATTAGCGCATAGCCGGGGCTGGCGTGGAGCGCAGGGCGGCGGGACGGCTGCTGTTGGCGCCATCGCTGCCGGCACCAATCCGCTCGATCGTTTCCACCTCAAACGACACCCCGGCCGCCCGCAACGCCCGGGTCACCACCTCGGCGGGGGCGGAGGGGTCGGCGCCGGGGAGCTTGAGCGTGACCCGGTAGGGGGCGGCCGCGGGGGTGGGCGCGGCCGCCCGGGGCTTGGTTGGGGCTTGGGCGCTTGCGGAGCCGGCGGTTCCCCCTTGGGCGCTGCCCTTGGTGCCTGGCTTGGCCCCAGGGCCGGCGATGGCACCGACGGTGCCGCCGGCGGTGCTGGGGCCCTTCGGGTCTGGCTTGGCCGGGGTGCTTGGGCTGGGGTTGGCAGTTGAAGCGTTGCCCGAAGGGGGGGCAGGGGGGGTGGCTGCGGCGATCCCAGCCGCCGGATTGGCCCCGGCTTGCCCCTGGGCTGCGGAGTTGGTCGCAACGGCCGCTGGGGGCCCGGCTGCCGTGGGGGCTGGGGTATCGAAGCTGGCGGCTAATTGCCGGGCGATCGGGTTGTTGGCACAGCCCCCCAGCAGGGGGCCTAGCGCCAGGACCAGGGCGAGGCAGCGGCGGGTGCCCGGCAGAAGCGGCGCTCCCGGGGGGAAGGCCTTAGCCGCAAGGCGAGTCCCATCTGGAGCCCGGAGGCGTGGCACCGCAATCACCCTCAACTGTTGGCCGGTTTGATCACCCGTACGGCACTGGCCCGCATCCGACCGGTCTTGGTGGTGGCCGGGGGTTTCTTCGCTGCTGGGGTCTTAGCAGCGGTCGCCTTGGCCGCCGGCTTGGTGCCCGAAGCCTTGGCGGCGCTGGACTTGGCGGCCCGGGTCGCCTTGGCTTTGGCCTTGCCGGTGGCGGCCTTGGCGTCCAGGAGCTCCACCGCCTGCTCCAGGGTGATCGTGTCGGCGGTGGTGCCTTCCGGCAGGGAGGCATTCACCTTGCCCTGCTTCACGTAGAGCCCATAGGGGCCATCGAACACCTGGATCGACTCGTCGGAGCCGGCCGGGGCACCCAGGTCCTTGAGGGCCGTGCGGCCGCCGCGGCCCTTCTTGGGGGTGGCCAGCAGTTCCACGGCCCGCTCCAGGCCCACCGTCAACACGTCGTCCTCGGCCTTAAGCGAGCGGTAGTCCTTCTCGCCCTTGCCCTTGTCGTGCACCACGTAGGGACCAAAGCGGCCCAGGCCAGCCTGGATCTTGCCGCCCGCGGGGTGCTCGCCCAGGAGCCGTGGTAGCCGCAGCAGGCCGAGGGCGTCCTCCAGGCTGAGGTCTTCCGGTTTGGCTCCCTTGGGCAGGGAGGCCCGCTTGGGCTTGGGCACTTCGTCACTGACCTGGCCCAGCTGCACGTAGGGCCCGTACTGGCCGAAGAGCAGGTACACCTGCTCGCCGGTGTCCGGGTCTTCGCCTAGGGATTCGGGACCCTCCACCTTTTGCTTGAGGATCAGCTCGGCCTTGTCGGCATCGAGGTCGGCCGGTGTGATTTCGCCGGGCAGGGTGGCCTTCACCAGCTCCTCGGTTCCGTCCTCGCCCACCCGCTTAGTTTCCAGGTAGGCGCCGAAGCGGCCGATCCGCACCACACAGGGCAGGCCCTCCAATGCGATCGTGCGGGAGGCGGTGGGATCAATGTCGCCTTCCCGTTGCTGCACCTGGGTTTCTAGGCCCAAATCCCCTTTGTAAAACTTGTTGAGATAGGGCAGCCATTGCACGGTGCCGTGGGAGATCTCATCGAGGCTGTTCTCCATCCGGGCCGTGAAGCTGGTGTCCACCAGGTCCGGGAAGTGCTCCTCCAGGAGGGCCGTGACGGCAAAGGCCGTGAAGCTGGGCGTGAGGGAGTTGTTCTGGAGGGTGGCGTAGCCCCGATCCACGATCGTGCCGATGATCGAGGCGTAGGTGGAGGGGCGACCGATGCCCTCCTTTTCGAGCATCTTCACCAACGCCGCCTCGCTATAGCGGGCTGGGGGCTGGGTTTGGTGGCCGAGGGCCTCCACCGCCTTGCAGCTGGGGCTGTCCCCCACCTTCAGGGCCGGCAGCAACACCTCCTGGCCCTCCAGGGCGGCGTCGGGATCGTCGCTGCCTTCCACGTAGGCGCGGAAGAAGCCGGCAAAGTCAATGCGCTTGCCCGAGGCCCGGAAGCGGGCCTCAGCGCTCTCCAGCTCCACCGACACCATGGTGAGGCGGGCATCGGCCATCTGGCTGGCCACGGTGCGCTTCCAGATCAGCTCATAGAGGGCCAGGTCCTTGCCATCGAGGCCCGTGTCCTTGGGGGTGCGGAAGCGTTCGCCGGCGGGGCGGATCGCCTCGTGGGCCTCCTGGGCGTTGCGGGCCTTGGTGGAGAACTGGCGGGGCGACGGGCTGAGGAACTCCTGGCCGTATTTCTCTTTGACACAGCTGCGGGCCGCGGTGATCGCCTGCTCGGAGAGGTGCACCGAGTCGGTGCGCATGTAGGTGATGAAGCCGCGCTCGTAGAGGCCCTGGGCCGTGCGCATGGTCTCCCGGGCCGAGAGCCGCAGTTTGCGGTTGGACTCCTGCTGGAGGGTGCTGGTGGTGAAGGGCGGCACGGGCTTGCGAACCGTCGGTTTTTCCTCCACCTCGGCCACCCGCCAGGGGGCTCCCTGGACGGCGGCCTGCAGGCTGCGGGCCTCGGCTTCGCTCAGCAATTTGACCTTGCTGCCGGCCTTGAGGCCGCCGGTGTTTTCGTCGAAGTCGGCGCCGCCGGCGATGCGTTCTCCTTTGAGGTGGGTGAGCTTGGCCTCAAAGGCGCCACCGGGCTGGTGCAGCTGGGCCTTGAGGTCCCAGTAGCTGCCGCTGCGGAAGGCCCGTCGGGCCCGCTCCCGCTGCACCAACAGCCGGACCGCCACCGATTGAACCCGGCCGGCCGAGAGGCCCCAGGCCACCTTTTTCCATAGCAGGGGCGAGAGCGTGTAGCCCACCAGGCGATCGAGGATCCGCCGGGTTTCCTGGGCATGCACCAGCTCCATGTCGAGCTCCCGGGTCTGGTCGAGGGCCCGGCCGATCGCCTCCTTGGTGATCTCGTGGAACACCATCCGCTTCACCGGCACCTTGGGGGCCAGCAGCTGCAGCAGGTGCCAGCTAATGCTTTCCCCTTCCCGGTCTTCGTCAGTGGCCAGCAGCAGGCGGTCGGCGCCCTTGAGGGCGTCTTTCAGCTCCTTGACCACCTTTTTCTTGTCCTTCGGCACCACGTAGAGCGGTTCGAAGTCGTTGGCGGTGTTGACGCCGAGGTTGGCCCACTTCTCTCCCTTGTGGGCCGCCGGGATCTCACTGGCATTGTTGGGCAGGTCACGCACATGGCCCATCGAGGCCTCCACCCGGAAATCCTTGGGCAGGAAGCCACGAATGGTGCGGGCCTTCGTGGGGCTCTCGACGATGACCAGCGTGTGCGCCACGAGCAGGCGAAAAACCGGTTCCCTCTTTATCGCATCGCCGGACCGCCTGCTCAAACCGGTGCGGGAGTGCTGAAGTCAGCAAGCTCGGGATCGACCGGCACAGCTAGAGTCTCGCCAACGGGTAAGGCTTTACAGCAGTGATGACCCTCCAGGCGGCCCTCGATCCGGTTCTGGCACTACCAGCCCTCACGGCCTTGTCGAACGCCCTCCCCATGGCCAGCCTCTTTGCCGCCGCCGGCGCGAGCCCTGCGGCCTTGCCGACGATCACGGCCCTGCAGATCAATGCCGGCGCCATTGCCCCGGAGGCGGCCGTACTGGTGGCCATGCTGGCCTGTCTATTGGTGGACCTGGCCGGCGAGAAGGCTGCTAGCCGCTGGGTGCCTCCCATTTGTTATGGGGGCCTGGGCGCCGCCCTAGTGCTGCTGGCGTTGCAGTGGAATGCGCCTCTCCAGCCCGCCTTCCTCGGCTCGTTCCTGGCCGATAACCTCTCAATCGCCTTCCGGGGCGTTGTGGCGTCCTCCACCCTGCTCTCCCTGCTGATCAGCTGGCGCTACGTGGAGCGCAGCGGCACGCCGGTGGGGGAATACGCCGCCATCCTGCTGGCCGCCACCCTGGGCGCCATGGTGCTTTGCGGCTCCACCGACCTGGTGACGATCTTCGTCTCCCTGGAAACCCTGTCGGTGGCCAGCTACCTCCTGGCCGGCTACATGAAGCGGGACGCCCGCAGCTCGGAAGCGTCCTTGAAATATTTATTGGTGGGATCGGCCGCGGCGGCCGTGTTCCTCTACGGCGCTTCCCTGCTCTACGGCCTCACCGGTGGCAGCACCAACCTGGATGCCGTCGCCCTGGCCCTGCAGACCTCGGCCACGCCGGTGGCGGCCCTGGCCCTGGTGTTCGTGTTGGCCACGGTGGCCTTCAAAATTGCCGCTGTGCCCTTCCACCAGTGGACTCCTGACGTTTACGAGGGCTCGCCCACGCCGGTGGTTGCTTTCCTTTCAGTGGGTTCCAAGGCGGCCGGTTTTGCCCTGGCCCTGCGGATCCTGGTGGGTTGCTTTGAGGGCTTCCAGGAGCAGTGGAAGCTGCTCTTCACCGTGCTGGCGATTTTGAGCATGGTGCTGGGCAACATCGTGGCCCTGGCCCAGACGTCGATGAAGCGGATGTTGGCCTACAGCTCGATCGGCCAGGCGGGCTTCGTGATGATCGGACTGGTCTGCGGCACCGAAGACGGATTCGCCGCCATGGTGCTCTACATGGCCGCCTACCTGTTCATGAACCTGGGGGCCTTCGCCTGCATCATTCTCTTCTCTCTGCGCACAGGTAGTGATCGCATTTCCGACTACGCCGGGCTCTATCAAAAGGATCCCCTCATCACCCTGGGTCTGAGCCTTTGCCTGCTTTCCCTCGGCGGCATCCCGCCGATGCTCGGCTTTTTCGCCAAGATCTATCTGTTTTTTGCGGGATGGGCCGATCATCAATATCTGCTTGTGGTCGTCGGCCTGGTCACCTCGGTGGTGTCGATCTACTACTACATCTCCGTGATCAAGATGATGGTGGTGAAAGAACCCCAGGAGGCCTCCGATGTGGTGAAGGCCTATCCGCCGATCACCTGGTCCGTTGAAGGGATGCAGCCCCTGCGAGCCGCCCTGATTACCTGCGTGGTGATTACGGCTGTCGGTGGCATTCTTTCCAACCCCGTGTTCAGCTGGGCCAGCGCCGCGGTGACGGGCACACCGATGTTGCAACGGGCGATCACCCTGGCCAGTGCCACCCCCTTGAGCTAGGCCTCCCTTGAACGATTGCGTTGCTGAACTGCGCCACATCAGCAAGGTCTATGGCGTCGGCGATACGGCCGTGGTTGCGCTCGACGACCTCAGCCTGCGGGTGCAACGGGGCGAGTATCTGGCGGTGATGGGCACCTCTGGCTCGGGCAAGAGCACGGCGATGAATATCCTCGGGTGCCTCGATCGCCCCACCAGCGGCAGTTATCACCTCAATGGCACGGCCGTGCAGGATCTCTCCGATGACGCCCTGGCCGATCTGCGCAACCGGGAGCTGGGCTTTGTCTTCCAGCAGTTCCACCTGCTGGCGGAGATGAGCGCCCTCGACAACGTGATCCTGCCGATGATCTACGCCGGCATCCCGGCCGAGGAGAGGCGCCAGCGGGCGATCGCAGCCTTGGAGCGGGTTGGTCTGGCCCAACGGCTCAACAACAAGCCCAACCAGCTCTCTGGCGGCCAGCAGCAGCGGGTGGCCGTGGCCCGGGCGATCATCAACCAGCCCGGCCTGCTGTTGGCCGATGAACCCACCGGCGCCCTCGATTCCCGGACCACCGAGGAGGTGCTGGATCTGTTTGGTGAACTGCATCACCAGGGCATGACAATCCTGATCGTCACCCACGAACACGAGGTGGCCGAGCGGGCCAGCCGCCTGGTCCAGTTCCACGACGGACGCCTGCTCAGCGATAGCGCCGAGCCCTGAGACCGGCCAATGATCCTCTCCCAGGCCTAGGTGCAACGCTCCAGGTGCCTGGTTCTTGCTCGCTTGCTGGGGGTGATCGGGGGGCTGGCGGGTTGGTTTGACCCTAGGGCGCTCGGCTTGCCAGGCCCTCACCCAGCTTTGGTTTTGGCCTGGCCACTGGCCTGGGCCTTGGGCCGCTCCAGGCTCTGGAGCAACTGGCCCATCAGCTGGGCCACGGCATCGCTGCCCGCCAGGCCCCGGCCGGGATCGAGTTCGCCCGGTTCCACCGCCACCCAGCCGCCATCGGCGGGCTGGCGCACCTCAAAGTGCAGGTGGGGCCCGCTACTGAGGCCCGTGCTGCCGACCCGACCGATCACCTCCCCTTGGCGCACCCAGTCGCCAGCACGCACGTAAAGCTCCGAGAGGTGGCCGTAGAGGGTGCGGCGCAGGGGGCGCCGGTGCTCCAGCTCCACGGCCAGGCCATAGCCGCCGGCGGTGCCGCTGGCCATCACCCGCCCGGAGAGGGCCGCCACCACGGGGGTGCCCTCCGGGGCGGCCAGGTCGCGGCCGGCATGCATCAGCCAGCTGCCCAGCAACGGGTGCAGGCGATAGCCAAAGGTGCTCGTGGTGATCGCCGAGCCGATGACGGGGAAGAGCATCAGCCGGTCCCCATTGCCGGCCAGGGGCAGGGGCCTGGGGGTGACCCGAAAGACGCTCGAGAGGCTGAAACTGCCCTCGCCGCCAGCCAGCAAGGCCGAGACCGGCACGGAGATCGGCGGCGGCAGCAGGCCTTCCCCAAATCCACCGTTCAAGCCACCGTTCAAACCTCCGTCCAAGCCACCCGCCAGGCCGCTCTGGCCATGGCGTCGCCAGCGCACGGCAAAGCCAGCTCGGCACTCCTGCTCGGAAAGGGCGCCGGTGCGGCACGCCTGCTGCTGGGCCGGCACATCGATCGGCACCAGGGCACCCCCCTGGCGGAGCTGGCTGCGTTCCGTTGGGGTCACAACCCCCTGGCGCACCAGGTTGTCGAGCGATTCATCAAATCGCCGGGGCGGCGGGCTCGCCAGGCTGTCGCTGCGGGGGCGCAGGGGGGCTAGGGACGCGGACCCCCCCGCCGGCAGCTGGGGGGTGAGGGGGGGGGCGGGCCGGTTGGTGCTTGCGCTGCCGCCGGCTTCGCCTGCAGGCTGCCCCTCAACTTGGGCCCAGGCCAGGCTGCTACCCACCAGGGGCACCGCTGCCAGCAGGGGCACCGCTCCCACCACCAGGGGCAGCCAGCGGGGACAGGGCAAGGGGGACAAAAGGGCGAATCGCGATCGGACCAGTTTAGAAATGGCGATGCAGGCTCCTCTGCTCGCCGGCCCGGCCGATCACCAGGCTGCCGTCCAGGCCCAGGCCCTGGGCCTGCCAGAGCTCGCCTTCATGGGCGATGGGTGTGGCCGGTAGCCATAGCCGCGCTTGGGCTTCGCAGCGCACCAGCTCGGCCTGGTTTGCCCTGGCGCAGGCCCAGTCCAGGGCCCGCAGCACCCGGGCCGCCAGGGGTAGGGGATCGGCTAGCCAGCGGGCCCCGGCTGCCCCCAGGCGGTTGCCGGGCCTGGCGGCCAGGGCCTCGGCCAGGCCAATGGCCCCAGGCGGCACCCGGTTCCAGCCATTGAGGCCCAGGCCGACCCGGGCCAGGGCGATCGTCGAGCCGCGCCGCCGTAGCCGCGGCAGCAACCCCGCCAGCTTGCGATCGCCGATCAGCAGGTCGTTGGGCCATTTGATCCGCACGGCCAGGCCGAGGGACTCGAGTTCCCGCACCAATCCCACCGCCACGGCCAGGCCGAGGGCTGCCGCGCTCTCCGCTTGCTCAGGCCAGGGCAGGGCGGCACTCAGCCAAACTCCGCCGCGGGGAGAACTCCAGGGGCGTCCCTGCTGGCCCTGGCCCCGGCTTTGGCGATCGGCCAGCACCACAAGGGGGGGCGATGCCCCCGCCTGAAGCAGGCGGTCCAGTTCCGTTTCGGTGCTGCCGCAGTGCCGCAAGCGCTCGATTCTCCAAGGCTGGGGCGGCGGCAGGGTCGTAGCCGGACTGCCTGCGGGGGCGCTGGGCAGCGAGACCGCCGGGGGGTGTGGTTCAGGACGATGGGCCAGGCGGCGCCTGGCGGCCGACACGGCTCCGTTCAAAGCTGCTTCAGCCAGCTGCCCATGCGGCGGGCGCCGGCCACCAGCTCGGCGCTGGGATGGACCAGGGCCAGGCGGGCCCAGCCCTCGCCGCCGGCGCCAAAGCCGCTGCCCGGGGTGAGGCAGACCCCACTGCGCTCCAGTAGCTCGGCGCAGGCCGCCTCGGCATGGAGTCCGCGGCGGGCGGCCGCCTCGGGCAAGGCCAGCCAGAGGTAGAGGGCCATCGAGGGCGTCTGCACCGGCCATCCCTCCGCCGCCAGGGCCGCCAGCATGGAATCGCGGCGCTCCCGGTAGGTGCCGCAAAGGCGGGCGGGCCAATCAGGCGCCTGCTCGAGGGCGGCAATGGCGCCGGCCTGCAGGGCCAGGGACTGGTTGAAATCCACCACCCCCTTGAGCTGGCGCAGGGCCGTGATCAGCTCCTCGGCGCCGATCGCAAAGGCGAGCCGGTAGCCCCCCAGGCACCAACTCTTCGAGAAGGAAAAGAATTCAATCCCTACTTGGCGCCAGAGGGGATTGCGCAGCAGGGCCGGGGCCTCCCCTTCCAGGGCGAGATCGACATAGGGGTTGTCGTGGGCGAAGACCACCCCATGGCGCCGGGCCCGGTCGGCCGCCTGATCCAGCCAGTCCTGCTGGCCCACCGTGGCGGTGGGGTTGTGGGGGAAGCCCAGCACCATCAGCTTCAGGGCATCCCACTGGCTGTCCGAGAGCTGGTCGAAATCGGGACGGAAGCCTTGATCGGCGCTGAGGCGTAGGAACTGGGGGTCGGCCGAGGCCAGATGCAGCCCGCCCAGGTGGGAGGGGTAGTAGGGATCGAGCAGCAGGGCCCGATCGCCCGGATTGAGCACGGCTAGGGGAAGATGGGCGGTGCCCTCCTGGGATCCCACCAGCAGCAACACTTCCCTTTGGGCATCCACTGCCACACCAAAACGGCGCTGGGCCCAGGCGGCCACGGCATCGCGGAAGGGCCTGGTGGCGCCATGGAGGCAGTAGGAGGCGCTTTCGGGTTGCTGCAGGGCGGCCGCCATGGCCGCAATCGCCGCGGGCGGGGGCTGCAGGTCGGTGGAACCGAGCGACAGATCCAGCAGGGGCGCCAGTCCCTGCTCGGCTGCCCGCTGGCGGTAGGTCAGTTTGCGCTGGTCGTTGCGGGCAAAGACGCCACTGCCCAACCGGGCCAGGCGCTCAGAGATGGGCATCCAGGAAGGCCTGCAGCTGGGGCTTGGCCATGGCGCCCTCGTGGCGGGCGATCTCAACGCCGCCCTTGAACACCATCAGGGTGGGTAACCCCTGGATTTGGCAAGCGTCGCGGCTCAGCGGATTGGGGTCGGCCTCCAGCTTGGTGACGACCAACCGGCCGGCATATTCGCCAGCGGCCCAATCCATGAGCGGAGCCATCAGCCGACAGGGCCCGCACCAGGGGGCCCAGACATCCACCAGCACGGGGGTGGGGGCGGCCAGCACCTCGGCTTCAAAGGTGGCGTCGCTGAGGGCGACGACGGTGGGGGCTTCGGCCACGGCCTGGGATTGCGTTGAGCGCGATTCTAGGAAGGGGGCCCCAGAGCCCGAACCCCGCCCGATCGGTGGCCTGATGGATGCCCCTAGGGGCGGCTCGGGGGCCGCTGGTCCGGAAGCCCTTAGCCGCTTTGGCAGCCAAAGGGTCCCTGGGCAGGGTTTGCCTGGAAAGGGCTACGGGCGGGCCCGGTTCTAAGGGGCTTGCGGGCCTGACCTCAGAGTTTGTCGATCGAGCGCTTCAGGGCGTCCAGTTCGCTGTCGACCTCGGCCACCTTGACGGGCTCCAGCTTGGGCAGGGGCGCATCGGCCGCCGGCAGGGATACCGGGGCAGGCGCGCCCGAGATGCGGGTCTTGAGGGCGGCCAGTTCGTCATCCACGTCGCTGCCGCCCTGCAGGGCTTGGAACTGGCTTTCCAGGTCGGCACCGGCCAGCTCGGCAGCCGCCTGGCTGCGGGCCTCCAGCACCTGCACTTTTTCTTCCATCTGCTCGAAGGCCGCCATGGCGCCGTCGGTGCCGAGGCCGCTGACGGCGCTTTGCAGTTGTTCCTGGGCCTTGGCCGCCTGGGCCCGGGCCTTGAGCATGTCCTTCTTGGTGCGAGCCTCGGCGATCTTGCCTTCGAGGCCCATCAGGCTTTTTTTGAGCGACTCCACCTGGCCCGACTGGCTCTGCAGCTGGGTGTTGAGGGCGTCGGCGGTGTCCTGGTAGGTCTTGCGGCGGGTAAGGGCTTCGCGGGCCAGGTCTTCCTCGCCCTTTTGCAGGGCCAGCTCGGCCCGCTCGTACCAGGTTTTGGCCTGCGTGCCGGCCTGTTCGGCCTGGTTCTGGATGCGTTTCTGGCTGGCGATGGCGGTGGCCACGGCCTGGCGGAGCTTCACCAGCTCCTCCTGCATGTCCGCTACCGATTGGTCGAGGATTTTGCCGGGATCTTCGGCGCTGCTCAGCACCGCGTTGGCGTTGGCCCGCACCAGACGGCTAAGGCGAGCAAAGAAACCCATGAACTTGATGCAGGCGCAGAATCTGAGGTTAGCCAGCACCGGGGCTGCTTAACCAGAGCGGATCCCCAACTCCTGGCCAATCCCTGGCACGGGGGCTGCCAAGGGAGCGTTGCGGCGTGCTGGGGATCCCTTCTCGCCGCGATCCAATGTGCCGCGATTCAACGGATCGCGGTTCAATGTGCCGCGCTGCAATCGAGGGACAACGCAGAAACCCAGGGCAAACTCCATCAAGGGGACATCGGCCCGCCTGCCTCCTGTTTTGCCCCTGACCGAGCCGGTCAGCCCCCTTAGCCTGGCCCCATGGCGATCGCCCCTCGAAACCAAAGTCGACGCCAGGGTTCCGTCACCCTGCTAATGCCGGCTCCGCCGGCATCAGCCAGCCCGCTGGCCAGTTGTCTGGCCCAGTTGCAGGGGGAATGGCGTGCCGCCGGCAACCTGGCCGCCCTGTGGCAGGCCTGGCCCAAGATCGCCGGCCCCCAGCTGGCGCCCCACTGCCGGCCCCTCAGCCTGCGTTCCGGACGACTGGCGGTGGGAGCTAGCCATCCCCAGTGGCTCCAAGCCCTGCGTTACAACAAGCACCAACTGCTAGGAGCCCTGCGGGGAGCCGGTTTCAGCGTGCGGGATCTCACGATCCAGCTGCACTATCCCGCCGCCGGCCAGACCGCCGGGGCCCTCAGTGAAGCGGCGATCTGGGCAGCCCACCCCAGCCGGGTCGATGTCCATGGCCTTGGCACCTGCCCCAACTGCGGTCGCCCCGCTCCCAATGGCGAAATGGGGCGCTGGGGCCATTGCAGCTTTTGCCAGCGCCATGAATCCGGCCTGCTGCCCGAGCAGCTGCAAGACGCCCCAGGCGAGAGGGCCGGGGATGGGGAGAGTTCGGCCCCTGGCTGAGGCCCAGGCGAATGGTCTGCCCTGGCTGGGTTCGGGTTCAGTAGCGCTCCGGCCGCGGCTCCTGCCAGTTCGCCGTCACGGCAAAGTTGTCTTTAAGGGCCTGGGCCTGGCGGGCTAGCTCCAGGCGATCGACTCGCCAGAGCTGGTAGAGCCCGTAGCGGGCCAGGGTTTGGTGGGCCACGGGTTGCCAATAGGCCAGGCGGCTGGTGTCGCGATCAATCACCACCAGAACCGTGTTGCCCTCGATGGCGGCACTGGGGCTCTGGCCCCGGCGCCATTCCCGCGCGAGCCGATCCGCCAAGTTGACCAACCCGTAGCCCCGCAGGCCCTCAAAGATCACCACTTGGCGCGTGTAGTAATGCAGCGAGGGTTTCAGGGTGCCAACCATGGCCAGGGGTTCGCCGGGGCGACGCAGGCGCACCACCTCGGCGGCGATCTGGCGCACCGGCAGCTGGCGCACCCGATCGCCTAGCTCCATCAGCGGTTCCAAGGCCGAAACGCCAAACAGCACCAGGGCTAACTGCATGGCCGCCAGCCAGGCCGGCCGCCAGCGGCTCCAGGCCAGGGCTAGGGCCAGGCCCACGGCCAGGCCGAAGCAGAGTCCCGCCCGCACCACCAGCCCACTGGCCAGCATCTCCGCCGGCAGGGTGGGCATCTCCGGGTCCTGGATCAGGGGAATCCAGTGGGCCGAACCGACCAGCCCCAGGCAAAGCACGGCCGTCAGGGCCAAGGTGGCCAGCCACACCAGCCGGCCCCGCCAGAGGGACGCCCCCGGATGGGCCGGATTGTGCCAGGCGAGGAGATCTTGGGCGGCCAGACCGATCAGCACTCCGGCGGCCGGGGTGGCGGGCAGCCAGTAGCTGGGCAGTTTGGTGGCGGCCAGGGTGAAAAAGCCAAACACCACCAACAACCAGCAGGCGGCAAACGGGCCCAGGGAGGCGCTGGCCGGTTGGCGCCGCCCCCGGGCCAGGGCCTGGGCCAGCCCCAGCACTAAGAGGGGCGTGAACGGCAGGCTGGCCACCACCAGCATCGGCACGAAAAACCACCAGGGCTGCAGGTGGTGGTTCACCACCGAGGTGAAGCGCTGCAGGTTGTGATAGCCAAAGAAGCTTTGCCAGAAGGGTTCCCCCTCCACCAGCAGCTCGGCGCCATACCAGGGCAGGGCCACGGCGGCCGAGATCAACAGGCCTGGCCAGGGTCGCCACAGCCGGATCAGCAGCCTGGTCTGGCCCTGCCAGCAGGCGAAGAGGGCGAGGGTCAGCCCCACCAGCACCAGGGCAACGGGCCCCTTGGTGAGTACCGCCAGGCCGAGCAGCAGCCAACCGGGCCACCAGGGCTGGGTTTCGGACTCGGCGTAGCGGCGCCAGAAGAGCAGCAAGCTCAGGGCCAGGGTGCCCGTGAATAGGGAATCGCTCACCGCCACCCGGCTCCAGATCAACACCAGGGGCGAGAGGGCGAAGGCCAGGGCAGCGCTGAAGGCCGTGAGGGCAGATCGGCTGGAGCTCGCAACTCCCTTCGGGGCCGCTGCTGGCGAGGGCTGGGGCCAGCGCAGCAGGGTGGCCGCCAGGGCCAGCATCACCCCCACGCTGGAGAGGGCCGAGGGCAGGCTGGCCGCCCAGGAGCCGAGGGGATTCCAGAGCGACTGGCCGGGCAGCAGGTAGCCCAAGCCCATCAGCCAGTAGACGAGCGGCGGTTTGTCGTAACGGGGTAGGCCATTGACCCGGGGGGTAAGCCAGTCGCCGGTCTCGGCCATGGCCCGGGCCGAGGCGGCAAAGAGGGGCGGCGTTTCATCCACTAGGCCCGAGCTGCCCAACCGCCAGAGGAACAGGGCAAGGCCGCAGGCCAGCACCAGTAGCAAGACGCGGCGCCGGACCTGGGGCGATGGACGCTCAAGGGACACGGCGCTCAGGCAAGGGGACGCAGGAGGGGAACCTATCGCCCGACTCCAAGACCAATCCCCCCGCCGCCAGGGGCCAACTCCGCCAGCAGCCAGCGCTCGATGCGTATGGCGAAAGCGGCTCGCGACGCGTGGGTTTCGGCCCACTGACGGCAGTGGCGCCGCTCAATCGAGGCGCTCGCCAGCACGGCCTGGGCCAGGGCCGCCACGTCATCGGCGGGCACCAGCAGGCCATTGACACCGGGCTCCACTAGCTCGCCGGGACCGCCGCGGCGGTAGGCCACCACGGGCACCCCGCAGGCCATCGCTTCCACCACCACATTGCCGTAGGCCTCATTCCATTTCGGCGTGTTGATCAGCACCAGGCAGCGGCCCAGTTCAGCCTGGAGCTGGGCGGTGGGCAGGAAGCCGCGCCAGTCGAGGCAGCCGGCCGGCACGGAGCCCTCCACGGCCGCCGCGTAGGCGGGATCCTCCACCAGGCCCCAGATCGCCAGGCGCAGGCCCAGCTGGGCCGCCACGGCCGCCGCATCTTCGAGGCCCTTTTCTGGGGCGATGCGTCCCACCCAGCCCAACAGGGGCTCGGGATCGGCGCAAAAGCTGTAGGCGGCCAGGTCAAAGCCATTGCCCACCACCAGGGGCGGGCCGGGCAGGTTGAAATCGGCGGCCTGGGCATGGCTATGGAAGGCGAGCCGGGCCTGGTTCCAGCCGGCCACCTCGGCGATGGCAGTGTCCATCACCTCAGCCACCGATCCCATGCTCACCAGATGGAACAGGGGCGTTTGGCATTGGGGCGTTAGCCAGAGGGGGAGCCAGTCGTAGGCCAGGTTGAGCAGGACATCAAAGTGCTGCTGCTCGGCCAGGGCGCGCTGCCAGAGCCTGGGCAGTAGGGCCCGATTGGGCATGGTGATCGCGGCATCGCGCCGTTGGTGCTGCCAGCTGGGTTGGTCCACCCCAGGGCAGGTCCAGAGCCGGGCGGCGCTGCAGGCGGGCGCCAGCCGCGATCCCTCGCCCGCCAACACGGTGAGCTGGTGGCCCCGCTCCAGTAGCCCCGCCACCAGGGAGGTCAAGGTGAGTTCAACCCCGCCGCCGCGGCCGCTGCCGAGGCAACCGACCGGCGTCGTCACCACCAGGATGCGCATCACGGTTGGGGCTCCCAGAGCTGGCGGCGCCGATTGATCAGGGCCACCGAAACCAGGGCCAGGGCGGCCCCCAACCATTGCACCGGTTTGAGGCTTTCGCCCAGCAGGGCCAGGCCGCAGAGCAGGGCAAACAGGGGGGTGAGGAAGGTCAGCGCGGTGAAGCTGGTGAGATCGCCGCTGCTGGCAAACCAGAAAAACAGGCCGTAGGCCAGGCCGCTACCCAACAGGCTGGCGTAGGCCATTAGGGCCCAATCGACTCCGCTCCAGGCGGGCCAGAAGGGCGCCGCCGCCGGATCGAAGGCGGGCCGCAGCAGGCAGGTGGCCAGGAGGGGCAGGGCCCCGATCAGTAGGTGCCAGCCCGTGATCACTAG
Organism: Synechococcus sp. UW140; assembly: GCA_945861595.1. Lineage (GTDB taxonomy): Bacteria > Cyanobacteriota > Cyanobacteriia > PCC-6307 > Cyanobiaceae > BAIKAL-G1. The sequence continues at coordinate 20,159 of CAMAVE010000002.1, read as the reverse complement.
GGCATCGGTGTGGCGGCAGGCGTAGCGGCAGAGCACCGTGCCCACGGCCATGGCCATGGCCGCCCCCAGCATCCAGAGCTCCCCCTGGTTCCAGGGATGGCCGCCCAGGAGCTGGGGGCCCTCCAGCAACCAATGGCGCAGCAACGGCCCCGGCAGGCCCAGGCAGGCGATGCCGGCCAGGCCCACCAGCAGGCCCAGCCAGCCCACCGGGTTGATCGCCTCACCGAACAACAGCCTGGCCAACAGGGCCACGGCCAGGGGTTGGGAATCGATCAACACCGAGCCCAGGGCGGCGCCCGTGTCGCCCAACCCCTGGGTGAGCAGGCCTTGAAACAGGGTGCCGTCGACCAGGGCAAACAGCAGCAACCAGGGCCGATCGGCCGCGGCCACCGCCAGGGAGCGACCGCTCAGCACCGCCACCACCAGAAGCAGCAAACCCGCTGGTAGCAGGCGCATCCAGGCGATGGTCAGGGGGGTGGCCCCCGTCAGCAGGGGCTTCATCGCCGCCATCGCCGTGCCCCAGAGGGCAAAGGGCAACACCATCAACAGCCAGCGCAGCACCAAAAGCTTTTGCCAGCCCACGGCCCCCTTTTTAAGATCCAACGACTGTGCAGTGACCTGATGGTCTGGCCCTGGCGCCGCAAATCCCGCCGAACCCTGGCGAGGATTGCCATCGAGGGGGCCATTGCCGGCCCCACCCGCGAGCGGGTTCTCAAGGCCCTGCGCCAGGTGGAGCAGCGCCAGTGCCCGGCCTTGCTGCTGCGCATTGATAGCCCCGGCGGCACCGTGGGTGATAGCCAGGAGATCCACAGCGCCATTGGCCGGCTGCGCAGCCAGGGCTGCCGGGTGGTGGCCAGTTTTGGCAACATCTCGGCCTCAGGCGGCGTGTACGTGGGGGTGGCGGCCGAAACAATCGTCGCCAATCCCGGCACCATCACTGGCTCGATCGGCGTGATCCTGCGGGGCAACAACCTCTCGAAGCTGTTGAAGCGCATCGGCATCAGCTTTGAAACCGTCAAAAGCGGCCTTTACAAGGACATCCTTTCGCCGGATCGGGCCCTGAGCGCCGATGAACGGGCGTTGCTGCAGTCGTTGATCGACAGCAGCTATGGCCAGTTCGTGGCGGCGGTGGCGGCGGGTCGCCAGCTGGAGGAGGAGCGGGTGCGCGGCTTCGCCGACGGCCGGGTGTTCAGTGGCGCCCAGGCCCTAGAGCTGGGCCTGGTTGATGAACTGGGCGATGAGGACCACGCCCGGCGCCTGGCGGCCCGCCTCGCCGGCCTCGATGAGGAGAAGACCAGGCCGGTGACCTTCGGCAAGCCGCCGAAGCGTTTTGGCGGCCTGATCCCGGGCCGGGCCCTGGCCCGGGAGCTGCGCCAGGCCCTGAGCCTGGAGCTGGCCTGGAGCGGTGTGCCCCTTTGGCTGTACCGGCCATGAGCGGGACCCCCCAGGGCACCAGCCCCCAGCTCCGCGCCCTGCGCGGCGCCACCACGGCCTCCGCCAATAGCACCGCAGCGATTGGCGCAGCGGTGGCCGAACTGCTCGATGCGCTGGTCGAGCGCAATGGCCTGGAGCCCGAGCAGTTGGTGTCAATCACCTTTTCGGTGACGGCCGATCTCGATGCCTGTTTCCCCGCGGCCATTGCCCGGCGACGGGCCGGTTGGGATGGGGTTGCGCTGCTCGATTGCCAGCAGATGGCCGTGGTCGGGGACCTGCCCCGTTGCATCCGCCTGCTGGCCCATGCCTGGCTGGCGGCAGGCCAGCCGGTGGGCCATGCCTACCTGCGCGAGGCCAGCCGGCTGCGGCCCGATCTGGCCACGGCTCCCCAGGGATCGGCTCCCCAGGGATCGGCTCCCCAGGGCTAGGCCTGGGAGCACCGCTTCGGCACCCCTTTGGCTACAGCGGTCCAACTGACAGATCCGCTGCCGCCCACCGTCGACGCCGTCAACTGAAACAAATGGCGAGAATGGGGGATGGCTCCATGGCCCGGGCGACAGCCCTCTCCTCACCACACCATGACCCGATTTTTGCACCGTCTGGCGGCCCCTGCGGCCCTTGCTGCCAGTGGCCTTGGCCTGGCGACTGGCCTTGGCCTGGCTGCCGGCCTAGCCACCGTACTGAGCCCAAGCCCTGCCCAAGCCCAGGCCACACCGAGCTTGATGGAATTCCGTTGGGATAACACCAAGGATTATCGCAAGCTCTATTACTTCATGACCGACACGGCCCGGCTGAAGTGGTCGGAGTATTACCTACTGCTGCGGCCCAAGGACCGCCAGACCGCCATCCTCAAGCTCACCATTGCCCTGCCTAAGTACTTCAACGTCAAGATCGATCCCAAGCAGGTGAAGCTCTGCTACATGAAGGAAGGTGGCATGCTGGCCCGCACCAGGTGTGAATCGGTGATCCCGGCCACGATTGAGATTGCCGCCGATGGCACGGCCATCGAAATCTTCCCCGAAACGCCTGTGCCGGATGTCAAAACGATTGGGGTCTACATGAACTTGATGAATCCCTTTGACGCCGGCATGTATCAGTTCAACGCCCTGGCCCAGGCCCCGGGCGAGGTGCCGATTTCGGGCTATCTGGGCAGCTGGTTGATTCAGATTGACCCGGCCGTGGGCAATTGAGCGCAGGAGTGCTCAGGGCTGAATCCCGCCGGGATCTAGCCCTGAGCACTCCTTGGAGAATCCCTGGTCAAGCCCTGATTGCGATGGGATCGCCAGGGGATCGCCCCACAAGGCCAGCCGACCCCCAGCTGGTAGGTTGGCCAACTGATTACAGCTGCAGAGCCGAGCCGGAACCATGACCAAGCGCACCCTCGAAGGAACCAGCCGCAAGCGCAAGCGGGTGTCGGGCTTCCGGGTGCGGATGCGCAGCCACACCGGCCGTCGCGTGATCCGCACCCGCCGTCGCCGCGGCCGGGCCCGCTTGGCGGTCTGATCGCGCACGAGTTGTTCTGAGTTCCACTTTCTCCTGCGCCTCCGGCCATGGTCCTGCCCAGGGAACATCGGCTCCGGGGGCGCTTTCTCTTTGATCGCCTCTACCAGAAGTCCCGCCGCTTCCACGGTGACTGGATGGTGTTGCGCACCATGGCCGCTGAGCCGGCCCTGTTGGTGCCTGATCTGCAGCGCCAACCGGCCAGCCCCTACCGCTGTGCCGTGGTTGTGAGCAACAAGGTGAGCAAGAAATCGGTGCGGCGCAACGCCCTGCGGCGCCTGCTCCACCCCCATCTGGTTCGCTGCGGGGCCCAGCTCAAGCCTGGGGCGCAGCCGCTTTGGGTCCTGCTTTCCCTCAAGCCGGGCAGTGCCGAGGTGGCCGAGGCGGTGTTGCTGGAAGAATGCTCACAGCTTTTCGAGAAGGCGGGACTGCGCTGATGCCCCAAGCCAAGCCTGAACCTGAATTGACACCAGCTGCCTCCAGCCCCGTTGCCAAACCGGCAAAAGCGGCCCCCGGCGCGGTGATCCAGGAGGACGTGTTCTATGAGGGCGGCCCGGCCTTGGGTGACCTCGTCACCAACCTGCTCTTTGGCCTCACCCTGATCGGCATCCCCTTTGCCGTGGGGGCGATCGTGCGGGCCCTGTGGTTGCGCTTCCGCATCACCAGTCGCCGCGTCACCGTCTCCGGTGGCTGGCTGGGCCGCGACCGCAGCCAGGTGGTGTATAGCCAGATCAAGGAGGTGCGCAGCGTCGCCCGGGGCCTCGGTTTTTGGGGCGACATGGTGCTGGTGCTCAGCGACGGCGCCAAGCTGGAGATGCGCGCCATGCCCCGCTACCGCGAGGTGGAGAGCTACATCAACGAGCGGATTGTCGCCCGCTCCGGCGGCGGCAAGGGCCCGGCCCCCAGTGGCTTCGCCGTTGACAAGGCCGCCTGAAGACCTGCTCCGCCAGCCCTGCGCGTTGAAGCCCTGACGGCCCCAGGCCGCGCCGACGGCCCCTGCTCGGGCACACTGGCCCCATCGACTCCCCGACCCCCACCGCAACCACGCCGTGATCGGCTACATCTCCGACAACCTGCTCCTGCCAATCCTCGACTTCTTCTATGGGTTGGTGCCGAGCTACGGCCTGGCGATCATTGCCCTGACGGTCGTGATCCGCCTGGCCCTGTTCCCGTTGAGCGCCGGCTCGATCCGCAGCGCCCGGCGCATGCGCATCGCCCAGCCGGTGATGCAGAAGCGCCAGGCCGAGATCAAGGCTAAATACGCCAGCAATCCCCAGAAGCAGCAAGAAGAACTGGGCAAGCTGATGAAGGAGTTCGGCAGCCCCCTGGCGGGCTGCCTGCCCCTGGTCGTGCAGATGCCGATCCTGTTCGCCCTGTTCGCCACCCTGAGGGGATCCCCCTTCGCCGACCTGCCCTACACCTTGAACCTCAAGGTGCTGCCGGCCGAGCAGATCGCGGCTGTGGAGCCCAAGACCTTCAACAGCCCCAGCCACTCGATTTTCGTGACGGCCACCAGCCATGTGCCGGTGATCGCCACCCTGGAGAAGGGCACCAAGCTAGGCGTGGGCGACACCGAGACCGTTGACCTGCACACCAAGGAGGGCAGCAGTTTCGCCTCGGTGCTCAAGGGGGTTGAGAATGGCGATGCCTACACCCCCAGCTGGAGCGTCACCAAGGGCGAAGGCATCGTGAGCGTGGATGCCAACGGCACGATCCACGCCCTGGCCCCTGGCGATGCGGTGGTGGAGGCCAAGATCCCTGGCCTGGCTGCCCGCAGCGGCTTCCTGTTCATTAAGGCCCTCGGCCAGGTCGGCTTCTACACCGATGGGGCGATCAACTGGGATATCGCGATTCTGGTGGCGGCCTTTGGCGCCAGCTTGTTCGTGTCCCAAATCCTCTCGGGGATGGGCATGCCGGCCAACCCCCAACAGTCCACGGCCAACAAGATCACGCCGGTGATGATCACGGGGATGTTCCTGTTCTTCCCCCTGCCGGCGGGCGTGCTGCTTTACATGGTGGTGGCCAACATCTTCCAGGCTGGCCAGACCTACCTGCTGGGCAAGGAAGCCCTGCCCGACAACCTGCAGGCGATCCTCGACCAGCAGGCCAGCCAGCAGACCGTGACGGCCTCGGCCAGCAGCGGCGAGCGCCTGCCCTTTGAACCCAAGGGCGGCAAGAAGTAGGCCCTCGCCCAGCCTGCTTCCCCTGCTCTGAACCGACGCCTGCCTGCCAGTTCCGTCCATGGCCGATGACCTCAGCGCGATTCCGATCCAGGAGCTCAAGGCGCTTCCGGAGGGCCGCAACTGGCAGATCGATCAGCACCTCGAGGGCTTGCCCAGCCTCACGCCGGTGCGGGGCCGGGTCCGGGCCATCCATCGCATCAACGTGCTCGAGGTGGAGGGTGAGGCCAGCACGATCGTCACCCTCTGCTGTGACCGATGCCTGCAGGACTTCAACCAGGCCCTGGGCGCTCGCAACCGGGAACTGATCTGGCTGGGGGAAGCCTCCCGCGCCGACGGGGTGGATGAGGACGTGGTGCTCGAGTCGGCGGCCCAGCTGCTTGACCTGGAGGCCGATGCCTTCACCGAAAGCCTCGATCCGGCCGGCGACTTCGATCCGGCCCACTGGATCTTTGAGCAGCTGCACCTGCTGCTGCCGGTGGTCAATCACTGCGGCGAGCAGTGCCCCGGGCCGAACCTGGCGGGCGCTGGCAACCCAGGCGCTGGTCAGGCTGCCCCCGAAGGCGACTCCCCGGACCCTGGCCCGATCGATCCCCGCTGGGCGGCGCTCAAACAGCTGGCCCCATGAGCCAGGCCTGGGCCGACCAGCTGGATTTACTGATCCGCGCGCGCACGCCGATCCTCTGGATCCGCAGCGGCGAGGAGGAGCGCACCATCACCCTGCTGGAAGGGGCTGCCAGGCGCCTGGGCAACCGCACCCTGCTGGTGTGGGATTTCATCACGGGCCTGGGCGGACTGCCCGGCCGCCAGGGGGAGGCCAGCCGCAATCCTCTAGGAGCCCTCGATGGTCTCAACGCCCTGGCGCCCGAGGCCGCCGGCATCCTGGTGTTGAAGGATTTCCATCGCTACTGCGAGGACGCCAGCATCTGCCGCCGCCTGCGCAACCTGGCCAGTGACCTGCGCCAGGTGCCCCGCACCCTGGTGATCACGGCCAGCCAATGGCAGGTGCCCACCGATCTGCAGGACTGCATCACCGAGCTGGCGTTGCCCCTACCGGAGGCTGCGGAGATCCGGGCCTTGCTGGTCAGCATCGCCCAGGCCTGCGGCCAGAGCCTGGATGGGGCGGTGCTGGAGGAGCTCAGCCAGGGCTGCTGTGGCCTCAGCGAGCAACGCATTCGCCAGGTGGCTGCCCGGGGCCTGGCTAGGCGCGGCCAACTCGGCGCCGACGACCTGGCCGAGGTGCTGGAGGAAAAGCGCCAGGCGATCGCCCGCAGCGAGCTGCTGGAGTATTGCCCCAGTGGTGCCAGCCCGGCCGACATCGGCGGCCATGGCGCCCTCAAGCAATGGCTGGCGCAACGGCACCAGGCCTTCAGTGAGGGGGCGCGCCGCTACGGCCTGCCCCTGCCCCGGGGGGTGCTGCTGGTGGGCCCCCAGGGCACGGGCAAGTCGCTCACGGCCAAGGCGATCGCCCACGGCTGGGCCATGCCCCTGCTGCGTCTCGATGTGGGCCGCCTGTTCAGTGGCCTGGTGGGGGCCAGTGAGGCCCGCAGCCGCGAGATGATCCAGCTGGCGGAGGCGATGGCTCCCTGCGTGCTCTGGATCGATGAGATCGACAAGGGCTTCAGCGCCGCCCTAAGCGGCGATGGCCGCAGCGACGGCGGCACCAGCCAGCGGGTGCTGGCCAGCCTGCTCACCTGGATGGCCGAAAAGACCAGCGCCGTGTTTGTGGTGGCCACCGCCAATGGGGTGGAGCGCCTGCCGGCCGAACTGCTGCGCAAGGGCCGCTTCGATGAGATATTCCTGCTGGCGTTGCCCGATGCCAGGGAACGGCGCGCCATCCTCGATCTGCAGCTCAAACGGCGCCGCCCCGAGCACGGCCTGCCTTTGGAGGTGGTGGTGGATCGCACCGCCGGCTTCTCTGGTGCCGAACTGGAGCAGGTGGTGGTCGAAGCCATGCACCTGGCCTTCGCCGAGGGCCGGGAGTTTGGCGAAACCGATCTGATCGGGGCGGCTGCCCAGCTGGTGCCCCTCTCGCGCACGGCCCGGGAACAATTGGAGGCCCTGGAGCAATGGGCCAGCAGTGGCCGGGCCCGGCCGGCGGTGAGCCGGTCTGAAGATTACGGCGAGTAACGAACACCAACGCCAGGTAACGAAGCCCCGGCTGCAGCAAGACTGCAGCCGCAACCATCCTTAACTTCGGTTCATTCGTGGACCCCTAAGTGAACAGCCGCCCCTCGATCGTGACCCAGCTGGCCGTGGCCTGTATCGGGGCAGGTGTGATCACGACCTTTGCCGTGGCCCAGGGCCAGAATCCGATCACTGCCCTAGGGATCACCCTGTTCTCTGCGGTGGCGGCCGTGGCCCTTGGCCAGGTGCTGTGAGCTTGGATTTGTAGAGTCTGCCTCTAGTTGCTTGGACCGCCCTGCCGAAGACCGGCTCGTTAGGGCCTGGTAAAAATGCAGACTTCCCCCTATTTCGACTCCTGCGATCCTTCTGTCCTAGAGCCGGCTTCGTCGGTTCTGCCGGAGGGCACGCTCGCCCCGTATGGTGATTGTGCTGAAGTCAGTTGAGCTAGCTCAGTGGCTACGCCTTCACTCTGTCCGTTGAAGGCGTGAGGGTATTGCCCCCTTCATCTTCGGCAAGAGTGTCAACATTGCCTCCACCGGTAGGCGTGTTGGGGCCTGTATTGCATGCAATCGTGCCATGCATACTCATGCATTCTTATTTGAATGTATTGCAGAATGCACAGTGCGCAACCTTGGCAGGGTAAAATCAAATAAATAGTAGCTATCCATGGATACGCCCGTTGCTAATAGAGCCAAGGCATGGAGGCTCGTTGTCATCATAATCAGAATATCGGCTGCATCCGCAGGCTTCGTGCTGCTTAGGGCCCTTGTCCATCAGCTAGGGCTTGATGTCCTTGAGTTGAGCCCACTGTTGTCGTCTTTGGTCGCAGCAACCGTATTCCTACTGGGCTTTCTCCTTAATGGCGTGCTTAGCGATTATAAGGAGAGTGAGAAGTTGCCTGGCGAGCTTTCAACGTCACTTTTTTTGCTCGCAAAGGAAATCAAGGCCATACCCATTCATACTCCTGGCGCTACGGTCAAGGAAGACGTTGAGGCAATTTACTACCTTTGCGTAAGTATTATCCGCTGGATAAAAGGGGAGATTGGCACCGATCAGGTCATGGCTGTCTACAGCTTGACCCATGATCATTCGGTTCAGGCTAGCTCTTGGCTAAAAGACTCGACTCTCAAGGGGCGTCTCATGGCCGAAATGGGGGTGATTTTGCGGGCTATTAATCGTATTGAAGTGATCCGCGAAACCGACTTCGCGACCATTGTTTATCTCCTTGCCTATGCAGCTTCGGGCATTCTCTGCACAGGACTGACGTTGATCAAGAGCGATTCAGCGTCGTATTACAACAACAGTTTTTTCTTGTTCTGCCTTTCCTGGATACTGATTTTCATCCTTCATCTGATCAGTGGCCTCGATAATCCCTTCGGCTTTAGCGATGATTCGTCTGCCGAAGATGTCGATTTGGCAATTCTGGAGTCTACGCAGTCAAGGCTTAAGGTATTGTGCTTTGATGGGCCCTAATCCAAGCATGCCAATCTAAGCATTAATAGATTCAGCTTGTCTGTCATTTTCTTGGTGAGCCCCATTGATCTATTTTATCCGAGCCATCAATCCGGATGGAATCCTGGGATGAGATCAAATTGGGCGTTGCTTGTGGTATGCCTGAATTCTTGGTGGCCAGTGGAGCGAGTTTGGGCTAACTCATCGGGCGTAGCCATGCCATCTTGGCCCATGCAATTTCCAGGCCACCAAGTTAATGCTTGGCATGCACGCTAAATGGAATCATAAATTTGTAAGCCACCACCTAATCCCATTCACGTCCCTTAACCTATCTCTGGAAGGCCATCCTCAAGCCTCTGGCGTCTGTGGGATCCTTTCTGAAGGCCACCTTTTGCCCAAGCTCTAGTCCTACCCGAATTGCGAGACCACAGATGCCCCAAGGAGAGCTGAGGAATCTGATGCCCGCCCTGACGGGCAAGACCTACTTCAACTACGGCGGCCAGGGGCCCCTGCCCGAGCCCTCCCTGGAGGCGATCACCGCCAGTTGGCGCACGATCCAGGAGTTGGGCCCGTTCACTTCGGCGGTGTGGCCCTTCGTTGAGGCCCAGGTGGCGGCGGTTCGCAGCAGATTGGCGGCGGCCTGTGGCGTGGGGCCCCATCGCATCGCCCTCACCGAAAATGTCACGAGTGGCTGCGTGTTGCCCCTGTGGGGGCTGCAGTGGCAGGCCGGCGATGAGCTGCTGATCAGCGACTGCGAACACCCAGGCGTGGTGGCGGCCTGCCAGGAATTGGCCCGCCGGGAAGGCTTGAGTCTGGCGATGTTGCCGGTAATGGCGCTCAGTTGCCAAATCGCTTCTGACGCCCTTGATGGGGCCATCCTCGACGCCCTAGAGCAAACCCTCTCCGCCCGCACCCGCATGGTGGTGCTCTCCCACCTGCTCTGGAACACGGGCGCGGTGATGCCCATCGCCAAGGTGGCCGAGCGGCTGCAGGGCCATGGCCGCCAGCCATGGCTGCTGGTGGATGCTGCCCAATCGATGGGCAGCATCCCCGTGGCCGAGGCCGCCGCTGCGGCCGATATCTATGCTTTTACGGGGCACAAGTGGCTGTGCGGCCCGGAAGGTCTGGGGGGCGTGGCCCTCTCCGAGCGCCTGCTGGAGCAGGCCCAGCCGACCCTGATTGGCTGGCGCAGCTTGCGCCATGAGGGCAGCGCTGGTAGCTCCTGGCATGGCGACGCCCGCCGTTTTGAGGTGGCGACCAGCTGCGTGCCCCTGCTGGCTGGGCTGGCTAGTTCGATGGATCTGCTTGCTCTCGAAGGCCGCCCCGAGAGCCGGCTAGCCCTAATCCGCGAGCGCAGCGGCCAGCTCTGGCAGGGGCTGCAGGCGATTACCGGCCTGCAAACTCTGCTGCAGGGGCCGCCGCCGGCCGGCTTGGTCAGTTTCAGGCTCAACGGCCATGGCGCCCCCAGCCCAGAGGCGGTGGTGGCCCAGTTGGGCGAGCAGGCCATCTGGCTGCGCAGCCTGGATGATCCCCATTGCCTGCGCGCCTGCACCCACATCACCACGACGGCGGCGGAGGTTGAGCTGTTGCTGGGGGCGCTGCGAGCATTGGCTTAGACAAGGATCTTGCTGGGATCAAACGCCTAATCAAGGGCTATCGGTTGCGCTGGGCCCAAGGGGTTGAAGGGGCTAATTAGGGCTGATTTACGGTTCGGGTAAACCAGCTAGGTGCGCTTGGCAATTTCATTGTGATTCGACCCTATTGCGATCAATCATGAGCAAGGCAAAGTGATGGCTTGGCCGTCGTTATCGCCTCACCACGGGGATCCGATCAATTCGACACCTGCCCAGAAATAGGGATTCTGGAGGCCATCCTTGACGCGCCGCTGCTGCTCCTTGGTGAGATTCCTGAGGAGTATGGATCCATTGGGTCCGAGCAGGCGATCTCCCTCGAGATGCACGAATCCCCGTAAAAATGCCTGGCGTGTCAGTTGGAGCGCTTCGGCCTTCGGCACGCCTTGATCCAGGTAACGATACATCTGTTGGAAATAGGCTGATGAGGCCACATCGTCCACATACCAAAGGGTGCCAGCGGCACTGCGCGCTCCGGCTTGCACCGCCAATCCGGCAAAGCCCAGCTCACTATTGGGATCACCGAGGGCGGTGCGACAAGCGCTAAACGTGATCAGATCCAAAGGGGCCCCTTTGCGCTGTAATCTCAAGCGATTAAAGGCCGTGAGTGGGATGGGCCCTACGCCGGAGTAGAGGTAAGAACTGCTTGGTCCGCCTGGCAGGAATTCGGCATGGGTCGCGATATGGATGCGGCTATAGCGGGGATCGGCAGCCTTTTCCAGAAGCACGTCTGGGGTGAAGTCCCGATTGAGGAAGATCGAGGCGGTCGATTTAGCGCCAATCTCCTGCAGCTCTTGGGGCACGAGGGGGAGGGGGGCTAGCCCATCAAACATGGACGCCCCAGCCAGCAGTAGGACCTTATCGACTGCTTCGGGGGCGCTGAGATTGGTTAAGGCTAGGGAGGGGGTAATGGAGAAGCTATAACGATCTCCAAAGTACTGGCTGCCATCATGGAGTGCCGCAAACGGAATCGCCTGCAGTCCGCGATCGGCGGCGATTAGGAGGGTCGTCACCCCCTTGGCTTGCAGTTGGGGGATGATTGGGCCGATCAACTGATTGAACAGTTGGCGGGCTGCAGCCTTTGGATTGGCAGGATCAAGCGATTCTTGGCGAGACAGGCGGCCATACAGATCACGCAACTGTTCCGAGAAGAGCTTTTTCGATACCTCCACACGGCGCCCCTCCACGGGGCCAGCAAGGGGGATCAGGGTGATATCAAGAAAGGCGTCGGTTCCCCTCCTTTGGGCTGTTGGGGAAGGGGAGGGACGCTCCTCCGAGAAGCGGAGATGAACAACGGCAGGCTGGTAGGCCGAGCGCTGGAAGCTGGGCAGGGCCGGACCTGCGGCGAGCAGGGTCGTCGAGGCAATCCAGTTGGACTGATCGCTGCGCTGACTACGCAGCTGACCGGACGGGAATCCACCCGCCCCGGAGCGAATTTGTTGGACTTGGCGTTGCATCTCCATTTGGAGTTGCTGGGGCGTGGGGGTCGAGGGAATGCCTCCGGCCAACCGTTCTGGTGCCAGGCTTTGCAGGGCCGACAGGGTGGCTTGGTTGTCAGAACGGCTGAGCGCCACACCCGCCTCTTGGGATCCCACGGAACTCACAAGAGGTTCGGTGGCTGGTTGGGATTGCATGGCCGTAATAGAATTACTTGGCGAACCATCGGCGCCAGTACTTCCATTAGCCGTGGCTTCATTTCCGCTGTCGGTTACCGCAAAGGAATCATTGACCGCTAAATCCACGTCTAGGCCTGGAGCCGTAAGCGACCCTTCGCCACTATCCAAATTAAAATCACTTCCCTCCTCCATCGCCCATTCGTCTGAGCTGTCTGGATCGCTCTCGTCAATTGCGAAGGCTAGGTCGCCATCGTCAAAACTTTCTTCTTCCTCAAGCCATGCTTCCCAGTCAATATCAGAGTCTTGGCCACTGCATCGGTTAGAGTTTCCGCTATTGGAGCAACTGACTGTGTCTGGAACAGGCCCATCCACTTGTAGGTAACCCGCTAGCACATTGGTCGGGCCGGTGTAGGAATTATTGGGACTGCTAAAGGTTAGGATGCCGTCGCCCAACTTTGTTACGCCGCCGTCCCCAAGGATGATCGCTCCGTTGACAGTTGCGTCAGCCGCTGGGGCAATATCAAACAGTAGATTGTAGGCGTCATTAATCGCCCCCCAATTGTTGGTGGCATTGTTATTGGTATAGTTGGCAGAAATGGCAGCATTGGTATTGGGGTCATCGTTTATTTGTAGCGAGCCGGTTTGCACCTCAATGCGACCCGGCCCAAAGAGCTCGATCCCCCCGGCCACAGTGTGATCACCAGAGCTGCTCACCAGCTTGGCAAATGAGAGGGCATTTGTCGTTTCCCAGCCATAGAGACTGACCAGGCCCTGCAGTGTGATCGCCCCGTTGCCGGTGGCTTGAAGCTTGAATTCAGATCCGGGTTTCACCGCCACCGGAGCGTCCCAATTGAGGGCGCCTGAGCCAGATGTTGCAATCAAGCTGGCAGTGGTCCAGGCGTTGTTGCTCCATTCCCCCAGGTTAAATGCCCCAACAATGTTACCCGTAGTGGCGAGTCCCAGAGTGACCTGACCCTTCACTTGTACGGGCGCTAGGGTCTCTGGGGATTGGGGAATGGCATTAGGCACTAATTCGGCAACCATGAGTGCCTTATCGACTACGAGGGTGACCGCGCCGCCCGTCTGGCCATCCAAGATGATTTTGCCGCCCACGTTGGCAAGGGACGTTAGGCCAGTGATTTGGGGATTGGGAGAGCCGTCGGGATACCCTTTCGTTGACGATGGTGTGGTGGGCACCACCTCAAATCTGCTGGCGGTGGTTGTGTTTGTGGTGAAATCGAGCATGTTGGCCGTTGTGATCGCAACTTTTTCCAACGGAGAGATGGATCCAACCGCCGAGCCAAAGCCAAAGCCTGCTGCTCCCGACATGACGATGCCGTAGGGCGACAAGAACAGTAAATTGGCAGATTGGGATAGCACGATGGGCACCGATATTAGCGAACCTGCCGTTGCCGAAACACCAACAATGAGATTCTGGACTGTGCTGCTATTTGCCAGGTCAAAAAGCACGCGACTGAGCTGATCCTGGCTGCGAGTTGTATCAAATTGCGAGAAGCGATGATACAGATTACCGCCCGATTGTAGGCCGTTGCTGATCACGGCCACGCTGGGGTTTTGAGGGTCTAGTAAAATGGTTGTGGTGGTGTTATTCGGTGTTTCTGCCACAATGCCGGCAGGCACTGTTTGTCCATAGGCGACCCCGGATCCCAGCACCACGGTCGTTAGGCCTAGGGATGCCAGCCTTGAGCGGCGCCAGGTCCGGGTCGCAAGGGGCTGGAGTAAGGCCATGGGGGCTGAATTAAAAGTCGGCATCCCGTCGGATGACTACCTGGGGACTGCGCGTGGGCAGGTCCTAGGCAGGGAGAGCCGGGAGGCAATTAGGACCGAACTTTAAGCCAGGTGCCGCAGGTTAGGGGCGGATCTGGGCCATCAATCTTTGCCGATGCAAGCTTGACCTGCCTGCTGGGAGCACCGCTTTCGGCTGGCTTGGTGGCTTGGCCTTGGCGTTCACCCTTACGCCAAGCCCTAGCTCGGCGCCATCGCCCAACCTCCGTGCTGGCGCCATTGATGGGGGATGGGTCCCTTGTCCTGCTCACAGTTGATTAACCCTCTTGAAAAAGGATTAGCAACCCAGCGCTCCAGAAGCCCAACCCCATCCCGCTAGCCCCATCCTGTCTCGGCCTGGGCCCCATCCAAGGGATTGGTTAGGGGCTCGGGCGTTCAGGGGTTGGGACCCTTCTTCTCGCTGCGCCGACTGCCCTTTCCTGCTTTGAAGACAAAGCGGCACCCGGGCGCGTAACGCTGCAGGTTGATGGATAATGGCGCCAATAATTTTCATATGTACGGCATCGGTGCCCCTCCCTGCCCTCCTGTTGGCCCAGCTCGTGGCCCCACCCCTTCAGCAGGGACCAGCGAGGCTGCCGGAGGAGGCGCCCTTGGACCGGCGGCCAACCCCTCGTCAGGAGCGGGACCCGGTCTTGCTCGACCCCTCCCCCAGTAAGGGTGGCCCGCCATCGCCTGGTGCCACTACACCTGTGGCGCCATCGCTAGAACCAGGCCAGGCGATGCCATTGATCCAAGGAAGCACGCCTTATGGCCCATCCCAACTCCGCTTGATTTTTGGCAATTGCTTGGGGGGGACGAGCCCAAGAACCGACGGCCAGGATGGGCTCAAGGCCTGCGCCGCAGCGTTGACGTCCCGCTTGATTGCCGATGGCTATATCAATAGTCGGGTTTACATCGCGGCAAGCTCGAAGGGCGATACTCTCGAGGTTGTCCAAGGCCGTATCGCCGAGATTAGGGTCCGCTCCGCTGACCCCAAGCTGGCGGCGATGGCCCAGGGCAAAATCCGTTCGCTGGTCGGCAGCGTTCTGTACTTGCCCACGTTGCAGCGTCAGCTCCTGCTGCTGAAGGGACTGACCGGGGTTGGCCAGGTGCAGGGCAACCTTGGCAAGGTCGGTAGTGACCCAACCCAGGCCGTGCTGACCCTCACCCTGGTGGCTCAAAGACCCCGCTGGCAGGGACTGGCGGAAGTTCGCAATGACGGAGATGGTGGAACGGGCCAATGGCGATCGGTGGCCACCCTTCTCAAGCATGACTTGGCGTTGCGGGGCGATACGTTCCTGGTCTATGGCGAAGTGGATGGCACAACCACGCCTGAACTGGGATCGAGTATTGGTTCCATCAGCTATAGCTTGCCAATCAGTGGCAAGCTACGATTTACCGATTCCGTTGGTATTAGTCGGCGGCAAGTGATCGAGGCGAGTGGCGCTCTCCGCAACCTCTCCTATCGCCAAATCCAAAATCTTGCCCAGTTGGAATGGGTTTTTAAGGACAGTCTTACGACTCGTTTGTACGGCTTCGTTGGTGTCAGCGCGAACCGCAATGATGGCTTTCTCAATGGCCAGAGTGCCCCGGTGGTGGTGGGCGGCGGTGTGGGGGGCTGGCTCAGTAGTGGCTATCTACGGGCGGGGCTTGGGTTTAGTCGCATCGAGAACACCTTCACCTTGGCAGGATCGCTTTATGGTCTCCAGGGTCTGGAAGCCTTTAGTACGGCTAGCCAACTCTCCGAACTAGCCCTTTGGGGGGTGAATCCAGCTCAAGCCAAGGCCCTCTCAGGCCAGTTGGGCCTGAGTTGGGGACCATCAAGGACCCTTCAATTCAATGTAATGGCAGCAGGCCAATGGGCCTTTGCACCCCTGACCTCCGATATGACCTTTTCGGTTGGTAGCAATAATGGGATCAGGGGCCTGCCTGGTTCCCTGATCAGTGGAGATAGTGGTTTGCTTGGCAGTGCCGAAGCGAATTGGACCATTTGGCGTGGCAAACGCAATGCGCTGCAACTGGTGCCCTTTGTGGGCGCAGGGGCTGTGCGCTCGACCAGGCGTGGAACCACGATCCATGATGGTGTGGGTGCCGCGGGTCTGCTAGGCCGCTTGATCGCAGGTCAACATTGGTCCCTAGAGCTGGGCTGGGTGAAGCAATTTAGTGCTGATGACAACAGTGGTTATTGGAACAATTGGTTGCTTGGTAGTGGGTTGTATACAAAGCTGCAGTATAGGTTTTAGCCTTTGTGCCATGCCCTTAAAGCATGGGACGACTCAAGAGAAATTCAGCCTAGTTGCCCATGTCATTGGGTGGTTGAAAGGGTTTTAATCTACGGATTGGGCTAGGCCCCAAGGCTGCTTGCCCACCTGCTAAATCGTGCGCTGTCAATGCAGAGCATGGGAGCCGACTAGGGGCACCCTTCCGGTCTCGATACTGGCGGTTGGCTCGCTTCGTGCCTACCGCTCCACCATGGGTTCGGAAGACTCCAACCCCCTTGAGTGCCCAGGGTTGGCTAATTCCTAATGCGTTGCCGACGACTGGACCAGGGGATGGCCTGCTCGCGCCACCCTCCCGTCCAGTTTTCTACCTAGGGCACCAGCCTGAGCGCAGGAGTGGGGTGAGCCAGGCCGGTCGTCTTGGCGATGGCAACAGGCCAGTGATCCTGATTAGCCCCCACCCCCTAGCTCCACTCTCAGCCCGGCTCTGACTGCAGCACCCGCCCATACAGCCAGCCGGCCAGCAGGGCACCCACGATCGGCGCCAGCCAGAACAGCCAGAGTTGCTCCACGGCGGCCCCACCCACCCAGAGGGCCACGCCGGTGCTGCGGGCCGGGTTCACCGAGGTGTTGGTGACGGGGATGCTGATCAGGTGGATCAGGGTGAGGGAGAGGCCGATCGGCACGCCGGCAAAGCCGCTGGGGGCGAGCCGGTCGGTGGTGCCCAAAATCACCAGCAGGAAGATGAACGTGAGCAGCACTTCGGTGACGAGGGCGGCGGTGAAGCCATAGCCGCCGGGGGAATGGGCGCCGAAGCCATTGGTGGCCAGGGGGTTGCTGCCCACCAGCTCAAAGCCTGGCCGGCCGCTAGCAATTAGCTTGATGACACCACCCGCCATCACCGCGCCAATCACCTGGGCGGCGATATAGGGCAGCAGGCCGGAGCTGGGAAACTTGCCCGAGGCCCAGAAGCCAAAGGTCACGGCCGGATTGATGTGGCAACCGGAGATGTGGCCGATCGTGTAGGCCATGGTCAGCAGGGTGAGGCCAAAGGCCAGGGCCACGCCGAGGAAGCCCAGGCCCAGGGGGTTGGCGGCCGGGTTGTCGTAAGGGAACACGGCGGCCAGCACGGCACTGCCGCAGCCCCCCAGCACGAGCCAAAACGTGCCGATTAGTTCGGCCAGAAACTTCCTTGCCATAAATGCGCAATCAATCCCGACTGGGATAGATAAAGGTGCCTAGCAAGCCTGGCGGCGTTAGGGCGGGCTGCCAGCATTTGACTCGAAATGACATCGAATCAAGGGCAGCCTTTGCCTGGTGCTGGGCAGCTTGTCAGCAGGGCCTGATCAGGCTGTTTCGTCAGGCTGTTTAGTCAGGCTGTCTCCTCAAGCTGACTGGTTAGGGGCGTCACTCCAGTGGCCTAGGGCCAGTTCGGCCTGTTCCCGGTCATCGAAGTGGATGCGGCCCGTGGCCAGGATCTGATAGTCCTCGTGGCCCTTGCCGGCGATCAGCACGAGATCGTCTGCTTTGGCTGTGGCAATCGCCGCGGCGATCGCTAGGGCCCGATCCGGCTCCACCCGTAGGTCGGTTCCGGCTGGAATTCCGGCCACCACATCGGCCAGGATCGCCTGGGGCTCCTCGCTGCGGGGGTTGTCGGAAGTCACCACGACCCGATCGGCGAGGCGGGCGGCGATGGCCCCCATCTGGGGCCGCTTGCCCCGATCCCGATCGCCGCCGCAACCAAACACACAGATCAGCTGCGCCTGGGTGAAGGGCCGACAGGCCGCCAGGGCGTTTTCGAGGCCATCGGGGGTGTGGGCGTAGTCCACCAGAACGGCGGGTCGCTGCCCTGATCCGGCTGGGGCGCCGGCCAGGCCGACCCGTTGCATGCGGCCGGGCACGCCGGGGAAGCTGGCCGCCGCCGCCAGGAGGCCTGCCAGGGGCAACCCTTGCTGCAACAGGGCTGCCACCGCCTCCAGCAGGTTCATCAGGTTGAATCGCCCCAGCAACGGCGATTGGAACGGCCCCTCACCCAGGGGGCTCCAAAGCGTGCCGCGCACCCCGTCGGGGCCGATCACCAGGTTGCGGAAACCCATCTCAGCCTCCTGCCCCGAGCTGGCCTCCAGCGAGCAGCGCCAACAGCCTTGCCCCAATCGCTCGGCCAGCCGGGCGCCCCAGGCGTCATCGCTGTTCACCACGGCCTTGGCCGCTAGGAGGGGGTTGGCCTGGGTGCTGGCGTCAGGCTCCCCTAGTAGCGGTGGGGCGAAGAGCTTGGCCTTGGCCTCGAAATAGGCCTCCATCGACCCGTGGTAATCGAGGTGGTCCTGGGTGAGGTTGGTGAACACGGCGCCGGCGAACCGACAGCCGGCGCTGCGCCCTTGATCCAGTCCATGGGAACTCACCTCCATCGCCGCGATCCGGGCGCCGGCGGCCACCGCCTGGCCCAGTTGGGCCTGCAGTCCATCGGCGAAGGCCGTGGTGTGGCTGGCGGTCTGGCTATGGCCGGGCCAGCGGTTTACCAGGGTGCCGAAGAGGGCCACGGGGCTGCCGCAGGCGCTCGCTAGGTGCTCGATTAGGCAGGTGGTGGTGGTCTTGCCGTTGGTGCCGGTGACCCCAATCAGGGCCAGGTGCTGGCTGGGCTGCTGCCAGAAGGCCGCCGCCAGCTGGCCGGCCCAGGCCGCCACCGGATCAGCCACGACAATCACCGCATCGCCCGGGCCCGGGGGGGCGGCCGCCGCTGCCGCGGGCCCGATCACCGCCGCTGCGGCTCCGGCGGCCAGGGCCTGGGGCCAGAACCGGCCGCCATCCACGGCCCCTCCCGGTAGGCCGACAAACAGGCTGCCCGCTGTGATCCGGCGCGAATCACAGCTCACGTCTCGCACCTGGGGGTTGGGCAGGCCTGGGGGCACGGCCACGCCGGCCTGACGCAGAAGCGGATGCAGCAAGGGATGCGGCAACGGGCTCATCGGGGGGCCGGAGCGCTGGATGGGCCCAGTTCTAAGCCGCCGGCGCCTGCAGGCCTGTTCGCCGCAACCAGTCCGCCAGCCCCGATCCCGCCAGCCGAGGGGAGACCCGCGGCAGCTCAGCCAAGCTGCCATCCGGCCTGCGGATTGCCAGCACGGGCACGCTCAGGCCGTAGCGGCCCTGCAGCTGCAGATCGCTATCGACATCCACACACTCCAGCGGCGGTGCCGGTTGCAGGGCCCTGAGGCGTTCCTCCATCCCTTCACAGAGGCAGCAGCCCTGGCGCGTGAAGAGCACAAGGGCTGGAACAGAATCGCCCTGGGCTGGCGTTGGCATCGGCATCGGGGGGCTGGGCAGCGTCAATCCGGTACGGGATCGCAACCGCAGGGCGTGAACGGGTGGCAGCGCAGCAGCCGCCGCAGGGTGAGCCAGCCGCCGCGCCAGGGGCCATGGCGGCCGATCGCCTCCAGCCCGTAGGCGCTGCAGCTGGGGATGAAGCGGCAACGGGGCCCCAGCAGGGGCGAGATCCATTGGCGGTAGGCGCCGATCAGGGCCAGCAGCAGGGCCTGTAGGCCTCCGGAGAGGGCTGCAAAGGCTGGCGCGAGACCGGACGTTAGGATCACCTGCTGGCGTGACAAGGGCAGGGAGGGGGGATTGCGATCTCCAGCATGCTCCTAAACCCGCCACGCCGGCGTTTCAACCCTCGATTTTTTCCCTTATGTCTCGCTACCGCGGCCCTCGCCTGAGGATCACGCGGCGCTTGGGGGACCTTCCCGGTCTCACCCGTAAGTCCGCCAAGCGGGCTTATCCCCCCGGTCAGCACGGCCAAGCCCGTCGCAAGCGCTCCGAATACGCCATCCGTCTGGAAGAGAAGCAAAAACTGCGCTTCAACTACGGCATTTCCGAACGTCAGCTGGTTCGCTACGTCAAGAAAGCACGTGCCCAGGAGGGTTCTACCGGAACCAACCTGCTCAAGCTTCTGGAAAACAGGCTCGATAACGTCTGCTTCCGCCTCGGTTTTGGTCCCACCGTCCCCGGTGCCCGCCAGCTGGTCAACCACGGTCACGTCACCGTTAATGGCCGGGTGTTGGACATCCCCAGCTACCAGTGCCGGGCCGGCGATGTGGTCGCGATCCGCGAACGCAAGGCCAGCAAGCTGCTTGCCCAGGCCAACCTTGAGTTCCCAGGTCTGGCCAACATTCCCCCCCACCTCGAGTTCGACAAGGCCAAGATGGCGGCCAAGGTGGGTGG
>CAMAVE010000001.1 GCA_945861595.1 Synechococcus sp. UW140 | reverse complement strand
AGGTAAGAGCTGGCAATGCCGTGGGTGTACCAGGAGGTGACGAAGGTGGTGCCGGTGAGCCAACCCCCCAGGGACAAGTAAGCCGTGGGGAACAGGAGCAGGCCGGACCAACCGACAAAAACGAAGCGGTCGCGCTTGAGCCAGTCGTCGAGGATGTCGAACCATCCCCGGGCTGAAGGCGCGCGCCCTACAGCGATCGTCATGGTTTGAAAATGGGCAGTGCGGGGCTGAGTCCCGCGGGCTGAGGGTGACCGGGCGATCGTAACAACGTTCACAGACATCGCGAGGGCCGTCGCAATGGGCTGACATGCCAGAGGTCAGCTGGTTTTTGTGCCCTCCTCGCGCTGGGTCCCGGTGGACGGGTTGGGGCCCCCTGGTTTGGCCCGCCCGGCAGCCCGCTCTGGTGGGTCCATGAAGGGCGCCGGGCGGTCCGCCAGGGGGGGAGCCAAGATGGCAGGCCCCCCTGGTGTTGCCCCACCCATGGCTTCGAGTCCAACCCCTGCTCCCGCCAAGGCGGGTGCCTCCCAAGAGCTGCTTGAGCAGTCCGTGTTGGGCTCCCGTCGCCTCTCCAATGTGCTGGTGGCAGGGGCCGTGACCATCGGCGGCCTGGGCTTCCTGCTGGCCAGCGTTTCGAGTTACACCGGCCTGGACCTGCTGCCCCTGGGCCAGCCGTCCAGTCTGATTTGGGTGCCCCAGGGTCTGGTGATGGGCCTGTACGGCCTGGCCGCCGCCCTGCTCGCCACCTATCTATGGACCGTGATCAGCATCGATGTGGGCTCCGGCACCAACCGCTTTGACCGGGCCCGCGGCGAATTGGTGGTGACCCGCCAGGGCTTTCGCCAGCTGATCACGGTGGAAGTGCCGATGAAAGATATCCAGGCCGTGAAGGTGGAGGTGCGCGATGGCCTCAGCCCCCGCCGTCGCCTGGCCCTGCGTCTTCAGGGTCGCCGCGACCTGCCCCTAACCCGCGTCGGTGAACCCATGCCCCTAGACCAGCTCGAGCAGGGTGGCGCCGAACTGGCCCGCTTCCTCGGTGTGCCCCTGGAGGGCGTTTGAAGCCATGGCGATGCCTCCGATTTCCTTGAGCAAACTCCCCATCGGCAAGCTCCCCATGGGCCCGGCCCCTACGAGCCCGGTTCACTTGAGCGCATTCCCCTTCAGCCGGCTGCTTGTGACCAGGGCCCTTAGTCGCGTCTTGCTGGTGGCGGTCCTCCTGCTTAGCCCCTTTGGATTGGCAGCCTGCGCCGGGTCTAAGCCCACGGCGGTCCTGGGTTGCGGGGCCGGAACCCTGCCCTGTTTGAAGGGCAAGGCCGTGGTGCTGCTGACCACGAATAAAGGGGAGGTGCAACTCAGCCTTGATGGCGACAACGCACCCATCACGGCCGGGAATTTTGTGGATCTGGTCGGTCGGGGGATCTACAACGGCACCCTGTTTCACCGGGTGGTGAAGGAACCGGTGCCGTTTGTGGTGCAGGGCGGTGATCCCCTTAGCGCCGATCCAAAGGTGAATCCCGAGCTGCTCGGTTCTGGGGGCTTCATGGATCCAG
Source organism: Synechococcus sp. UW140 (assembly GCA_945861595.1). GTDB lineage: Bacteria > Cyanobacteriota > Cyanobacteriia > PCC-6307 > Cyanobiaceae > BAIKAL-G1. Next base: position 79,758 of record CAMAVE010000001.1, on the reverse strand, counting down.
CCACCGGCCAGCAACGCCAGATTCCCCTAGAAATTCTGCTTGCCGGTGAATCGGAACCCCGCTATGGAGCCGTTCTCTCGGCCCCTAGTCAGCAGGGCCGCATCAAGCTGCTGCATGCCCGTGGCTCCCTGGCCATGGCCCGCAGCAACGATCCCAATTCGGCCAGTTCCCAGTTCTATGTGGCCCTGCGTTCCCTGCCGGAGCTTGATGGCCGGTATGCGGTCTTCGGCCAGGTCACCAAGGGCATGGAAGTCGTTGATCGCCTCGTGCAGGGCGACAAGCTGATCAAGGCTGTCGTAGTGGAAGGCGGCACCTTGGTACGGGCAAAGCCCTAAGCCCAGGGGCCCTAGGCCGGCACCCGCTTATCGAGCACGCTGGCCTTGAGCAGTTCGGTGTTGACCCCGGAGGCGCGCTCTAGGGCCACCTTGCCGGTGCGGGCAATTTCGAGGATGCCGTAGGCCTCCAGGAGTTGCTCCAATGCCACCAACTTGCCCGGGTCCCCCACCACCTCCAGGGTCATGGCGTCGTCGGCCACATCAACCACCTTGGCCCGGAACGCCTGCACAAGATCAAAGATGGCGCCGCGGGTTTCGGCGTTAGCTGACACTTTCAGCAGCATCAGCTCCCGCTCCACCGCCGGGATGGTCGAGAGATCAATGACGCCCAGCACATTGACCAGCTTGTTGAGCTGCTTGGTCATCTGCTCGACGGTGCGGTCGTCCCCTTCCACCACCATCGTGAGCCTGGAGGAGCCTGGCTTTTCGGCCGGTCCCACCGCCAGGCTTTCGATGTTGAACCCGCGCCGGGCAAACAGACCGGAGATGCGGCTCAGGGCGCCGGATTCGTCTTCCACTAGCACCGAAAGGGTGTGCTTCATGCCCAGGGCGCTCTCTTAACCAATCCGCACTCCAAATTACGCATCGGTGCGCAGCCTTGGGCCTGGCAGTTGCCCCAACCAGTCGAGCAGGGTGCGGTTGAACCGCTCGGGATCTTCATCGTGGGGGCAGTGGCCGTCCCCTTCAAGCAGCACCAGGTCCAGGTCTGGCCGGTGCCGTTGCAGCTGGTGGCGAACCGACGGCGGCACCAGGGTGTCGCGGCTGCCCCAAATCACCAGCAGGGGTTGGTCGAGTTGGTTGAGCAATAGCGGCGCCGTCGCCCCCCGGGGCCGCAGGGCCATGGCGATGCTCATCGCCCGCAGGGCCGGGGCCGCCTGGGGCCGCAGGGCCGGCCGGGCCACCAGGCGGCGCAGCTCCGGGCCCAGGCCCCGGCCGCTGGGGTAGGCGGCCGCGAGGGCGCCATCGAGCAGGGGGGTGCGGGCGATCAGGGGAATCAGCAGCTCTAGGGGCAGTAGCCGGCAGGCCCAGGTGACCAGCCAGCGCAGCAGGCGCCGGCGCCAGGGAGGCCGCCGCTTTGGCACGGGCATCACCAGGGTGGGATCGGCCAGGGGCGCCAGCACCACCGCCCGCACCCAAGCGGGTGCCCAAACGCCACAGCTCAGGGCCACCAGGGCGCCCAGGGAGTTGCCCACCAGCACCGCGGGGGCGCCCACCACCTGCTCCAGGAAGGCGGCCACCTGGCGGGCCCAGAGGCGGTTGTCGAGGCGCAGGTTGGGCTGGCTGGAGGCGCCGAAACCGACCAGGTCGAGGGCGTAAACGCACCAGCCCGCCTGGGCCAGCGGACCGGCGTTGTGGCGCCAGTGGCCGCTGGCGGCGCCAAAGCCATGGATCAGCACCAGGGCCGGATCGACCGGATTCCCGAGGCGCCGCCAATGGACCTCCAGGCCCCGCCAGTGCCAGGTAGCCGCCTCGCCCCAGGCCGCGCCGGCGGGGGCGACTGGGGCTGAGACGGGGCTGGCCACCATCGGGGCTGAAGGATCTGGGGGTGTTAAGCCTGACCGGTCGCCGGCCGGGCTGTGGTTGTCGGGATGCCCAGGGCCAGGCCCCAGGCCCGGTTCCACCAGCTGCCAGCCTTGGCCCAGGCGCGGCAAGGCGGTTGAACGTTCATGGGGGCGAGGGGGCGCAAGCCGGAGGTTGGGCTAGCGGGGATCCGCCCATGGACCCTGCCAGCCGGGAAGGCGCCACCATGGTCAGCCGTTTGGCCGACAGATCGCCAGGGGAAGGCCCCATCGCGGCAGGCCCCATCTCGGCAGGCCCCATCGACGCAGGCCCCATCGATGCAGGCACCATCCAGGAAGGCTCCGTCCGCCTCCAGGCCGGCAGTGGATTTTTTCGACCCGAATCCCGCCCCTCCCGGGACCTGGGGGTGCTTCTGGCCCAGCACCTGGTGGCCCAGCGGCGCCATGGCAGACCCGAAGCCCCCGGCCTGCGGGTGCTGGATCTGATGGCCGGCTGCGGCATTCGTAGCCTGCGGTATGGCGTGGAAGCGGGCGCGGCCGAGGTTTGGGCCAATGACGCGGACCCCGATCGCCTGGCCCTGCTCCAGGCCAACCTGGCCGGCTTAGGGGGCGGGCGCTGCACGACGCACACGGCCCAGAAGCTCCTGGCTGGCTGCCTGCTGCGCGAGCAGCGCTTCGACCTGATCGACCTCGATGCCTTTGGCTGTCCCAGCGCCCTGGTGCCCCTGGCCCTGGAGGCCCTGGCCTTTGACGGGGTGTTGTATCTGGCCAGCACCGATGGCCGCTCGCCCACCGGCCACGACCGGACGGCGGCGATCCGCTCCCTGGGGGCAGCGGCCCGGGCCCATCCCGCCAGCTGGGAGCTAGCCCTGCGGCTGCAATTGGGGGTGCAGGCCCGGGCTGCCTGGGTCCTGGGCCGGGGGCTGGAGCCGTTGTTCAGCTTCAGTGAGGGCCGCACCTTTCGCACGGCGGTGCGGTTGCGGCGCAAGCCCGGGCCCCAGGCGGAGCGCCAGCTGGGCCTGCTGGCCCATTGCCACGGCTGTGGCGACCAGCAAGTCCAGAGCCTCCTCCAGCTGCGCCAGTGGCGGCCGTGCCTCTGCCTGGACCAGGCCAACGCCACCCTGTCGATTTCCGGGCCCCTCTGGATTGGCCCCCTGCAGGATCTGGCCAGCCTCGAGGCGATGGCCTCGGCCCCAGGCGCCAGCTCCGCCAGCCTCAGCCCCGCGGGGGCGCGGCTGCTGGCCCAGTTGCGGCGCGACGATGGCCTGCCGGCACGGTGCTGGCCCCTGGCCGAGCTGGCCAAGCGCCTCGGTGGCGGCCCGCCGCCCCTGGGGGCCCTGGTGGAGGCCCTGCGGCTGCAGGGCTGGAGTGCCCAGGCCAGTGGCGTGATGGCGGCCCAGCTGCGTAGCGATGCCCCCTGGGAGCGGCTGTTGCAGGTGGCAGCCCATGTCACCCGGCCGGCTCAGACCCCGGAGGCCCAGGGTGGCGCGCTAAATAGGTAGGCGATTACGGGTTTAGGCCATGGCCTCGGAAATTTTTGGCGTTGCAGCGATCTTCTGGGTGCTGATCCCGGTGGGCCTGGTGGGCGGCCTGCTGCTGCTCAAACTCGAGAAGGAATGAGCCCAGGCCCCCGGGCGGCGATCGCGCTGGGTCCAGCTCACCCCTAGGCTCATCCCTCCCTGACGCTCCTCCATGCAGGTTCTGGTCATCGGCGGTACAGGCACCCTCGGTCGTCAGATCGCCAGGCGAGCCTTGGATGCCGGCCACCAGGTGCGTTGCATGGTGCGTTCGCCCCGTAAGGCCGCCTTTCTGCAGGAATGGGGCTGCGAGCTCACCCGCGGCGACCTGCTGGAACCCGCCAGCCTGGACTACGCCCTAGAGGGCCAGGATGCGGTGATCGATGCATCCACCACGCGCCCCACTGATGAGGCCAGCATCTATGACATCGACTGGCAGGGCAAGCTCAACCTGCTGAACGCCTGTGACAAGGCGGCCGTAAAGCGCTTCATCTTCGTGTCGTTGCTCGATGCCGAAAAGCATCGCAACGTGCCCTTGATGGACATCAAATATTGCACCGAGCAGCTGCTGCTGAGGTCCGATTTCGACTTCACGATCCTGCGCTGCGTTGCTTTCATGCAAGGCGTGATCGGCCAGTTTGCGATCCCGGTGCTGGAAAGCCAGACGGTGTGGGTGAGTGGCACCCCCACGCCGATCGCCTACATGAACACCCAGGATGTGGCCCGCTTTGCCGTGGCTGCCCTGGAGCGGCCCGAAACCAGCCGCCAGGCCCTGCCGGTGGTGGGCCCCCGGGCTTGGACCACCAGTGAGGTGACCCAGCTGTGCGAGAAGTTCAGCGGTAAAACGGCCCGCATCTTCCGGGTGCAGCCCGTGCTGATTGGCCTCATGCGGGGGGTAGCCAATTTCTTTGAGGCCGGCCTCAATGTGGGCGAACGCCTCGCCTTTGACGCCGTAACCGGTGGGGGAGTGACCCTGTCGGCGCCGATGGAGGAGAGCTATGGGGCCTTCGGCTTGGATCCCGGCGAGACCACAGGCCTGGAGGGCTATCTCCAGGAGTACTACGCCACGATCCTGCGGCGCCTGCGCGAAATGGAGGCCGACCTCGACAAGGACGCCAAAAAGAAGCTTCCCTTCTAAGCACGACCATTGCCCCTGGGGCCAACCCCTGCAAGCGGCTTAGTTTTTTTGTACTAGTTTGCTGTAGTATTGGGGGCTTGCGACCTGCCCGCCCATGTCCGTTGCCCAGATCAAGAATCTGCAGCGCCGTCTCGCCAACCTGGAGCAGGAGGCGGTGGATGAAATCAACCGGGCCTGCGGACACGAGCTCTGGCAGAGCTTGGGCTTTGATGCCCTCGACAGCCTGGAGGATGGCGATCGCCGCGCCCGGGCTAACTACTACTACGGCCAGTTGCAGGCCGTACGGGAGTTGAAAGACTGCCTCTAGGCCCCCCTGGCCTGGGGACCCTTCACTCCGGCTGCCGTAGCCCCGGCCGCCCCAACCCAGGTCTCGACCCCCCGGCTACCAGTTCGAGGGTTTTGGAGATTGGGCTTTCAGCCCAACACCGCCATGCAATCGATCTCCACCCGGCCTCCTTTGGGCAGGGCGGCCACCTGCACGCAGGCCCGGGCCGGCGAGACGCCTGCGCCAAAGACCTCGGCGTAGAGGGCATTGACCTTGGCGAAATCGGCCAGATCGGCCAAAAACACCGTGGTGCGGACGACCTGTTGGGGGCTGCAGCCGGCGGCGGCCAGCACCGCCTGCAGGTTGGCCAGCACTTGGCGGGTTTCCGCTTCCACATCGCCCGAGCCCACCATCTCGCCCGTGGCTGGATCGAGGGCGATCTGGCCGGAGCAAAACAGCAGCCCAGCCGCCTTGACGGCTTGGTTGTAGGGGCCGACGGGGGCGGGTGCCGCCGCCGTGACCACGGCCTCAAGGCTGGGGGCTGGTGACATCGGAGCGGGGCGCACAGGTGGGTGGATCGATGCTATGGCGGCAGGTCGATCGCCTGGAGCGGCCTTGGGGCGCTGGCTGGCTGCGGCCCGGGTGGGTCGAGACCGCCCCGCCGGCCGCCCTAGCCGCGCCAGTGGTCCTTGCTGTGGCGGTAACGGGTGAACTCGGCGACGTCGCGGCTGCGCACAAATAGGTTGCTGAGCAATTCCTCGCCAATCGTGGTGGGGATGGTGGGCCGTTCGGCGGCCCGCATTCTGAGGACCTGGCGGAACCGGTCGTTGATGGCTTGATCGTTTGGGTGGAGGTGATGGGCCCAGCGGAGGTTGGCTTCGGTGTATTCGTGGCTGCACCACACCCGGGTGGCCGCCGGCAGGGCCGCTAGCCGCTGCAGCGACTGCCAGAGCTGCTCTGGACTTCCCTCTAGCAGCCGGCCGCAGCCCCCCGCAAACAGGGTGTCGCCACAGAACAATTCGCCACCGCTGGGGTCATCCACGGACCCATCCCCGGTCGGCAGGTAGAAGGCGATATGGGCGCGGGTGTGGCCGGGCATGGCCATCACCTCGATGGCCCGCCCCAGCAGATTGAGGCGATCGCCATCCCCCACCCCCTGGGTTTGGAAGGGGATCCGCTGGCGATCCGCCGCCGCGGCAATCACCTGCAGCTGGGGCCAGCGCAGCAGCAGCTCGGGCGTGCCGCCGATGTGGTCGTGGTGGTGGTGGGTGTGGAGCACGGCGATTGGCTCGAGTTGCCGCTGCTCCAGCCAGGCGATTACCGGTTCGGCCACGGCCGGATCCACCACGATGGCCTGGCCTGGCCCTCCATCGCTGCCACCGTTGCTGGCGCCGGCGCTGCCGTTGCTGGCGCCATGGAGCACAAACACATAGTTGTCATCGAGCACCGGGATCAGGCTCACTTCGCTGGCGCCGCTGGCGAGACCAGCTGTTAGAACCCTTTCGCTGTCAGCCGCGGCCCTGGCGGTAGAGCTGGTCGCCGGGGTTTGGGCGGATCCCGCTGCGCTCGGGTGCATCGTTAAAGTCCAGGTCGAGGCCGATCCCCATGATCACTGTCGCTCTGGCCAAAGGCGGCCTGCTCAAGGATTCCGTTCGCCGCTTTGCCGCCGCGGGCCTGGATTTCTCCTCCCTGCTGGATCCTGTGAATCGCCAATTGCGCGTCGAGAGTGCCTGCGGCACGGCCCGGGCCCTGTTGGTGCGCAATGCCGATGTGCCCGTGTATGTGGCCTATGGCCAGGCCCAGCTCGGGGTGGTCGGCTACGACGTGCTGCGCGAGCACGCCCTGCCCGTGGCCCAACTGGTGGACCTGGGCTTTGGCGGTTGCCGCATGAGTGTGGCGGTAAAGGCCAGTAGCGGCTACCGCCAGGCCGTGGACCTGCCCGCCCATTGCCGCGTCGCCAGCAAGTTCACCCGCTGCGCCCAGGAGTATTTCGCGGCCCTCGACCTGCCAGTGGAGCTGATCCATTTGGCGGGTTCGGTGGAACTGGGCCCGATCACCGGCATGTCGGAAGCGATTGTTGATCTGGTGGCCACGGGCCGCACCCTGGAGGAAAACGGCCTGATCGCCATCGAAGACCTGTTCCACAGCACCGCCCGCCTGGTGGGTCACCCCCTGTCGATGCGGCTTGACCACGGTCCCCTGCAGGTCCTGGTCGACCGACTGGCGGCCCTGTCGCCCGCGCCAGCTGCGGCTGCAATCCCCGCTGCAGCGGTAGCGACCTGATGGCCAGTAGCGATCGGCAACGGCTACGGCGGCTGCTGCCCTACCTGGCCCAGGACCGGCGCCGCCTCACCCTCAGCCTGGTGCTGTTGATCCCCGTGGCCCTGGGGGCTGCGGTCCAGCCCCTGCTCGTGGGCCAGGCGATCTCCGCCCTGCGACACGAACCGACCATGCCCTGGCTGGCGGGTCAGAGCGTGCCCGAGGTGCTGCGCACCCTGGTGGGCCTGTTGCTGGTGGCCGTGGTGGTGCGCCTGGGGCTCCAGGGGGTGCAGAGCTACAACGTGCAGGCCGTCGGCCAGCGGCTCACGGCCCGGATTCGCAACGACCTGTTTGCCCACGCCCTCGACCTCTCCCTGCGTTTCCACGACCGCACCCCGGTCGGCAAGCTGCTCACCCGCCTCACCAGCGACGTGGATGCCCTGGCCGAGGTTTTCGGCAGCGGCGCCGTGGGGGTGCTGGCCGACCTGGTGACCCTGCTAGTGATCGCGATCACGATGATCTCGATCGAGCCCCGGCTTGGCGCCCTGCTCTTGGCCAGCCAGGTGCCTGTCACGCTGACGATCCTCTGGTTGCAGCGGCGATACCGCAAAGCCAATTACAGGGTGCGCGAGGAGCTGGGCCAGCTCAATGCCGATCTGCAGGAAAATCTGCAGGGGCTCGAAGTGGTGCAGATGTTCCGGCGCGAGGGCTACAACAGCGCCCGCTTCGCCCGCACCACCGATGCCTATCGCAAGGCCGTCGATGGCACGATCTTTTTCGATAGCGCGATTTCGGCCCTGATCGAATGGGTGGCCCTCACGGCGATTGCCGTGGTGCTGGCCCTGGGGGGCTGGATGGTGTCGGAGGAGGTGATGGGCCTGGGCACCCTCACCACCTTCATCCTCTATTCCCAACGCCTGTTTGATCCCCTGCGCCAACTGGCCGAACGCTTTACCCAGATCCAGGGCGGTCTGACGGCGGTGGAACGGATTGGCGAACTGTTTGAGGAGCCCATTGAGATCCAGGAGCTGCCCGATAGCGAGCGTTCTGCAGCAGCCCAGATCAGCGGTGGGAATCGCAACAGCGCCGGCGAAGTGATCTTCGAGCGGGTGTCCTTTGCCTACCGCAGTGACGATCCGATCCTCGAAGATCTCAGCTTCCGCATTGCCCCCGGTGAACACGTGGCCCTGGTCGGTCCCACCGGCTCGGGCAAAACCACGGTGATCCGCCTGCTCTGCCGCCTCTATGAACCCCAGCAGGGCCGGATCCTGCTCGATGGCATCGACATCCGCGAATTGCCGATCCATACCCTGCGCCAGCGGTTGGGGGTGGTCCTGCAGGACGCCTTTCTGTTCAGCGGCAACGTGGCCGACAACCTGCGCCTCGATGCTGAGATCAGCGACCCCGAACTGCAGCGGCTCTGCCATGAGCTGGGTCTTGATCCCCTGCTCAGCCGGCTGCCCCAGGGGCTTGAGAGCCCCCTGCGCGAACGGGGAGGCAACCTCTCTTCCGGTGAGCGCCAGCTGCTCTCGGTGGCCCGGGTCGGTATCCGCAACCCATCGGTGCTGGTGATGGATGAGGCCACGGCCTTCCTCGATCCCTCCACAGAAGCCACCCTCCAGGCCGACCTGGAACGGCTGTTGCAGGGCCGTACGGCGATTGTGATCGCCCACCGCCTGGCCACCGTGGAGGCGGCCGACCGGATCCTGGTGCTCAAGCGCGGCAAGTTGGTGGAGCAGGGCACCCATCGCCAATTGCGCTCCGCCGGCGGCCTCTATGCCCAGCTGGCCGATCTGCAGGAGCGGGGCCTGGCCCGGCTCTAGGCGGTGTTCTAGGCGGTGCGCTGACGGGGGGCCATCGGCCGCGCCGGCGCCCAGGCCTCTGAGCCGGGCAGGGTCAGGAGCCAGGCGCTGATCCGCTCAGCAAGCAGGGCTGGGTCCTGGCGCATGGGTAGGTGGCCGAGCCCAGGCAGCACCTCCACGTCGTGCTGGGCCGCATAGCCCGCCAGGTGGCTGACGTAGCGCGGTTCCATCACCCGATCGGCGCTGCCCACCAGCCAGAGGCTCGGCACCTGCAGGGAGGCCGTCAGGGCCGGCAGCTGGCGCACGGCGCCCCGGTTGGTGCTGCAGGCCAGCAGCCCCCGGGCCGCCCGCTGCTCGGCGACGAGCGGGCTGCGGATGGCGTCCAGGGCGGGCAGCTCCGCCAACCAGCTCGGCCGCAGGCTGAGGAACGCAGCTCCGGCCTGGCGCACCCGGGCGAAGGCCCGCGGTTGATAGACGCCGCCACCGGCGGCGATCTGCACCAGGCCCACCAGCTGGTCGCCCAGGCCAGGGGCGCCATGGAGGGCGACGCTACCGCCGAGGGAATGGCCGATCAACACCAGCGGCCGGCCCTTGGCCTGGTCCCGCGCCTGCTCCGCCAGCCAACGGCCGAAGGAGGCCAGGGTGGGCTGGAGCTGGCGGGGCCGGGGCCGATCACCAAAGCCAGGCAGATCCGGCGCCCAGCAATCCCACTCGGGCTCCAGCTCCTGCACCAGGGGCTGCCACAGCCGTCCTGAAAGCAACCAGCCATGCAGGAACACCAGCAGGGGGCGTGGAGACAAGGCCGCTGCCAAGAAGATCCTCCAGCCTGCAACAGCCACCGCCCCAATGGGGCAGGATCTCCCTAATGATTAGCCCCTCCGACGCCGAGATCTCCCAGGCCGAAGCCCTGGCGGGGATGTATGGCGGCGAGCATCGCCTCTGCACCACGGCCAACCCCAAGCTGGCCCTAGTGCTGAGCTGCGAACGGGAAATCGACCTGTTTGAGCTCGAGCAGCTTTGCGATGCGGTCGGCTGGAGCCGCCGGCCCGTGCGTCGGGTGCGCAAGGCGCTGGAGCACAGCCTGCTCTGGGTGGGCCTCTGGCGCCATGAGCAGCGCCTGCCCCGGCTGGTGGGTTTCGCCCGCTGCACCGGCGATGGCGTGATCGAGGCCACCGTCTGGGATGTGGCCATCCACCCCCTCTACCAGGGCTGCGGCCTGGGGAAGCAGTTGATGGACTACGTGCTCAACCAACTGCGCGCCATGGAGGTGGAGAGGGTGAGCCTGTTTGCCGATCCCCAGGTGGTGGGGTTCTACGAGGCCCAGGGCTGGGAACTTGAGCCCCTGCAGCGCCGCTGCGCCTTCTGGTATTCCACCTAGCCGGGAGCAGCCGCCGGCAGCACCTGGCGAAAGCCATGGGCTTCGATCACCCTTAGAGGGATTCCAAAGAGATCGCTCAGGGGCCCGTCCTGAAGCAGCTCCTCGCAGGATCCCTGGCCGACGATCAGCCCCTGGCGCAGCAGCACGCAGTGCTTGATCTCAGGAATGATCGCCTCAATTTGGTGGGTGACCAGCAGCAGGCTGGTGCCCGCTTGGGCCAGCTGGCGCAGGACCGCCAGCAGCTGGTGTTTGGCCTTGAGGTCGAGGCCGTTGGTGGGTTCATCAAGCACCAGCACCTCGGGGCGATGCACCAGGGCCCGGGCCAGCAGCAGGCGCCGCCTTTGGCCATCGGAGAGCTGGCCAAAGGGGCGATCGGCGATCGCATCGAGATCCAGTTGGGCCAGCAGCTCCTCGCTGCGCTGCCGATGGCGCTCGCTGACCTGCTGGCTGCGGCCCAGCCCCACCGAGCCGAAGAAACCCGAAAGCACCACGTCGCGGGCGACCACGCTGGTGCCGTAGTTCGCCTGTAAGTCCGGGGACACCAGGCCGATGCGGGCGCGCAGGTCCCAGAGGTTCACCCGCTCCTCGCCAAAGATCCGCAGCCAGGAGCCCGGCTTCACCACCGGGTAGATCTCGCGGCTGAGCAGCTTGATCAAGGAACTCTTGCCCGAGCCGTTCGGCCCCAGGATCACGGTCTGCTGGCCCAGGTGCAGCTTCAAGCTGAGGTTGGTGAATACCGGCCTGGGGCCCAGGTAGGCCTCAATCGACTGGAGATCGAGATAGGGGGCGGCTGGCATCGGGGGTGGGCGGCAGTGCTTCGCTGGGGAGATCAGGCCGCCTTGGAGCGCTGATTGAGGCCATAGGCGGCCGCGGCGATGGCAGCGAGGGCGAGAGGGACGAGCACGGCCAGAGCGATCAGGGTTTGCAGCAGCAAGAGGGCAATGCCCAAAGCCGAAAAGGCCTGGATGCGGATCTTGGCCTTGATCAGCAGGGTGAGGAGCAGCAGGACCGTGGCCCGCAAGCCGGCGATCCGCAACGCGTTCAATCCAGCGAGCGGGCAGAAGGGTGGGAGCAGGACCATGGCTCGGATGCAGTCGCCCAACTCTGGCGGAGTCCGGCACTCCCTGGCGCCCCCGCACGCCGGGGGGGGTGCCCGTTGTTGCTGGCTAAGGCCCGATGTTCCGCCTAATCCGTACAAACTCCTATTGCATCTTCAGGCCGGTTGATCGATTGTGAATGGGACGGGATTCGGAGGTTCCATTGATGGAAGACACCCCCCCTGAGCAGCACCTAGGAGCCAACTGACGCTGCGGCCCCTGCTCCAACAGTCTCAACTCATTCATCTTGTCCAGGCCATTTGGCCCCCTTTGCATCGTGTCAGGTGCCCCAGGGGATGGACATTGACGTTCAAAGCCCAAGGCCCCAGGCGACGCCGTCGGTTGCTCCGAAGTGATGACCTCTCAAACAACCGCCATGACAACATGGGTATAATACAGCAGTGATTACTGCTTCAAGCTCCGTTTGATTAGGAGGAATGGATGATTAGCCCGGTGCCTCGTCGCCGGGCTTTTCATTGGGCTCTTGGGTGGCCTTTGTAGGGGCTTTCGAAGGGATTGATCAAGCCACCCTATTTGGGGATGAAGCTTGTAATCGAAGCCCTCGGCCATGGGTGGCCAATCCTCCGGCCATGGGTCGCCAATCCTTGGGTTGGTGCATTGGGCGATGGGGGCAGGGGGACTTGAACCCCCACAGCCTTACGGCCTACGGATTTTAAGTCCGCTGCGGCTACCAATTACGCCATGCCCCCGCTGCGATGACCCCTGGGCGCCCACCGCCAGGCCATCCTAGATTCCGGGGGCTTGATCGATCGTGGCTCCGTGGTTTTGCCTGGCTTGCCAAGTACCGACATCCTTCTGGCCCTCGGCGCGGCCGTGGTCCTGGGTGGCGCCTACTTGGTGGTGGTGCCCCTGGCCCTCTACTGGTGGATGAACCGGCGCTGGATGGTGATGGGCAAGCTGGAGCGCACGGGGATTTACGGCCTGGTGTTCCTGTTTTTCCCTGGCCTGATCCTGTTCTCGCCGTTCCTGAATCTGCGCATGGCAGGCCAGGGCAAGGCCTGATGGCCACGCCCCCCTCTGCGCCCGCCTCATCGCCCAATGGCATGACCCGCGGCAAGGCCCTGATCCTGGGAGTTGCCTTTTTTGGCCTCGGCGCTGGCGGCTACGGGCTGTTTCAGCTGGCCGGTTTCGGCGAGGCCTCGGCCGGGATTGCCGCTGAAGCCGTTCTGATTCTGATTGTGATCGGCTGGATCGGCTCCTACCTGTTCCGGGTGGTCACCGGCAACATGACCTACATGCAGCAGCGGCGGGAGTATCGCAGCCGCTATGACTCCGCCACCGAAGACGAGCTCCAGAAGCAGTTTGAGGCCCTGCCAGCGGCCGAGCAGGAGAAGTTGCTGCGGGACCTGGGCCAGCTTGACGATTCCGCCGAGCCGTGAGGACCGATCGCCCCATAGGCTCACGGTCATTGCCTGCCAATCGGCCCGATGACCGCTGACGCGATCTCCCCCGTTGCCGGATCCGCCACCTTGATCCAGCGCTGTTTTGCGCGGCTCAAGCAGGAGGGGCGCTGTGCCCTGATGCCCTTCCTGGTGGCTGGCGATCCAGACCTGGCCACGACCCGGGCCAGCCTGCTGGCCCTCCAGGGGGCTGGCGCCGACCTGATTGAGCTCGGTATCCCCTATAGCGACCCCCTCGCCGATGGGCCCGTGATCCAGGCCGCAGCCGGCCGGGCCCTGGCCTCTGGCACCACCCCGGGCCGGGTACTGGAGATGCTCGCCAGCCTCAAGGGGGAGTTGCACACTCCAGTGGTGCTGTTCACCTACAGCAACCCCCTCTTGAGCCGGGGCATGGAGCGCTTCTGCCAGGAGGCCGCCGCCGCCGGCGCGGCCGGTCTTGTGGTGCCCGACCTCCCCTTGGAGGAAACCGCCAAGCTCTCCCCCCTGGCTGCCGCCCAGGGCCTGGATCTGGTGCTGCTGGTGGCCCCCACCACTCCCACTGAGCGGATGGTCCGCATCGCTGCCGCCAGCCGTGGTTTTACCTATTTGGTCTCCGTGACCGGTGTGACCGGCACCCGCACCAGCCTTGAGGGCCGGGTTGAAGGGTTGGTGCAGCAACTCAAGGCCATGGGCCCCACGCCGGTGGCGGTGGGCTTTGGCATCGCCTCCGCCGATCAGGCCAGGCAGGTCAGGGATTGGGGGGCCGATGGCGCCATCGTCGGCAGCGCCTTGGTGAAGGTGATGGCGGCGGCGGCGGCGGCCGCTCCCCAGGAGCCGGCCCCAGCAACAGCCGCTGCCTCAGCCGCCTTCTGCGCCGAGCTGCGCGCTGCCCTAGACCACTGAACTTGACCGTGATCGCCCCTGGCTTCTGCCTGGCGAGCCTCCAGGCCGGTCTTGCCCCAGGCTTGCCGATCAACCACCCCCTAGTTGCCGCCGTCTGCCGGTTGGTCCTGGGTCTGGCGGCCGTGCTAGTGATGCGCGCCTTAGCCCAGCGTCAGTTGGCCCTGAGCCGGGGCCGGGGCCAGGTCGATCCCGTCCTGGCCGGCCCGACCTTGCGAGCGGCTAGCCAGTTGGCCCTGGTGCTGGTCGCGAACTGGAGCTGGGCGGCCCTACCGCTGGCGGCCCAGGCCAACCAGCTCTACCAAGCCGCCTCGGGCCTGGTGGTTCTGCTGTTGGTGGTGCGCCTGATCAATGCTGGCCTCGAGCGCCTGCTGGCTGCGGTGGCGAACCGTCTGGGCGAAGCCGCTGGGCTGGATCGGATTGCGGACCTGTTGCCGATGCTGCGGGGCGCTACCTGGCTCCTGGGCCTGCTGGTGTATTTGCAGAACCAGGGCCTGAAGCTCACGGCCGTGCTGGGGGCCCTGGCGGGGGCGGGCCTGGGCATTGGCTTAGCCCTACGGGTCCCGGCCCGGGATTTTTTCAGCTATCTCACGATTCTGGTGGAGCAGCCCTTCCAGCTGGGCCAGTTGCTGCGCTTCGACGATGTCATGGGTCGGGTCGTGAAGGTGGGATTGCGCTCCACCCACCTGCGCAGCCTTGATGGCGAATTGGTGGTGATTAACAATGCCCAACTGCTCGCTAAAACCCTGCGCAACTACGGCGACCAGCAGGAGCGGCGCGTCCTGCAGCGGCTGCTGCTGCGCCTCGACAGCGGCGCCGAGGCGGCGGCCCGTTTCCCCCCCCTGGCCCAGGCCGCCATCAGTCCCTGGCCCCAGGTCCGCTTCGATCGCTGTCATCTGGTGGAGTTAACCCCCGCCGGGCTGCTGTTTGAGCTGGTTTACTTTCTCGATGCATCTGACCCCAACCTGGCCTTTGATCGTCAGCAGGCGATCAATCTGGAGCTGCTGGCATCCCTGGAACGCTCTGGCATAGACCTGGCTGATCCAACTGGGCTGCTGCCGGCTCCAAAAAGCTAATCCGGGTCTGGCGGCCTAAACCGGTAGGGGCAGGTTGACAACAAACCTGCGATCCCGGCACCAGAGCATGGCTTCCCGATTGATCAGTACTCCGATTGCCAGCATCACAGCCATCAGCATCACCCGAAAGATCACCACCACAGCAGTCGGATCCAGATGGCTGGCAATCTCAACCGGCAGACCATGGAACAGGGGCATCAGGCCCAGGTCGGTGTGCAACAGCAGGGCTAGAAACCAGCAATGCCACAGGCTGCGTAAGCGCAGGGCCCGATCGCGGGCTGGGACGATGGCTGGCAGGGCGACTGGGCTCTCCCCATGTTGTTGAACCGGGCTTGGGCCAGCCAGGTTTTAGGGTCTGCAGTTGTGCTGTCAACCGTTGCCATGCGCTTTGTGCTTTGGGGTCGCTACTGCGACAACGCCCTGGAGAAGCGCGCGCCCTTCCGGGAGCACCACCTGGCCGGATTGCGCCAGCAGCAGCAGGACGGCCTGCTGATCACCTTGGGGCCCACAGCAGATAGCCGCCAGGTTTTTGGCATCTACGAGGCCGAAAGCCAGGAGCAGGTGGAGGCCCTGCTCCATGGCGATATCTATTGGCGCGAAGGCATCTGGGTGGAGCTCGCGGTGTATCCCTGGATCCAGGCGCTTTAAATCCCAGGCCCGCCAATACCCCAGGAGGTCCTAGCCCTCGACAATCGCAGCCTTTGGGTTGCCTAGACGGCTGTTCTTCGTTTGGGCAGCCGGCGCGGGCTGGCTCTCCCAGCCGGCCAAGGCCTGCTGCCATACGTAGAGGCCCACCTGCTCGGCGCCGCCGGGTCCAAGCACCGGGCCATAGCCCCCCATCTGGCCGATTCCTTGGCTTGCGATCGTGGCAATTGCTTCGGGACTGGTGATGCCCTGGTGCTCAAGGGCCTTCAGCTTCAAGGTGCGACCGCGGCGGATGATGTTGCCGCCATGGATATGGCAACCGGCGCAGTGGGCTTCAAAGAGGCTGGCACCATCGGCGCTTGCCGCTAGGGCCGGACCAGGGGCACCCAGCAGGCCACTCGCCAGCAAAACCCCACTGAGGGTGAGATTCAGGACAAGGCCCAGGCGAAGGATTTGGGCTAGGGATTGGGCAAGGGATTGGGCCCAATCGGTCACCGTTCTGGCGATTGGAGTGATGGGGGATAGGGGTGTGAACAAGCCAGGGAGGCATCTGGGGCGAGCCTAGGTGGGGCCCGATTGGGTTGGCCCGGAGGGGGAGCCCTGGTCTCCCAGGCAGAGCCGATAAAAACCCCTGAATCGCTTGGGGCGATCCAGGGGAACAGCCAGGGTTGATCTGGAAGGATTAATCTGTAACCCCAGATTAACTGCTCGCGGGATTTGGGATGGGCTTGGCGCTTCGGCGCCGGGGCTCACTCCTCGTCGTCGTTGCCGCCGACGGGGATCAGGCGGATCTGCTTACGACCCAGCTTGATGTCAAATTCATCGCCGGGGTTGAGTTCCAGCAGGGCGGTATAGGCCTTACCAATCAGCAGGTTGCCGTTGCCTTGAACTGTGGCCACATAGCTGAGCTTGCGGCCTCCCTTGCCGATCTTGCTGTTGGCTCCGAATTCAACCCCCTTGGCTTCCAGTAGGGCTTCGTAGAAGGCCGTGAAGTTCAAGCGATCGGCGCCGTCCTTTTTGCTGGACACATAGCCGCAGGCCCGCACGACTTCGGATTTGCTGGCGTCGCCGAGTTCCTTGACCTTGGACAGCAATTCAGATCCGGTGAGCATCGGGAGGTGGAAAACAATGACCACTTTAAATTACAGCATCGGCTGCGACGGTGACAATAGGCGCGGCCTTTGAGCTGACTGTTGCATTCCCTGCAATAGTTTCGTCGTCTTCAATAGTGGTTGGCGCGGTTGTCGGATCGATCGCTACTGTTAGTCCTTACACCATTGCTGCCATTCTGGCAATCATCGAATCGTTCGCCATGGCCCCCATTCGTGCCTTGACGCCCGCTGATCACTGCGAGCTTCTGGCGATCTATGGCGATGCGGTGTCAAGCCAGGCCCCTGGTCCCTATGGCGACCGCCAAGTGGCTGCCTGGTTGAGTCAGGTTGGTGCCCCTGGCCCTTTGGCGGCTGCCCTGAACCAAGGCAGCGGCTTGGCGAGTTGTAGCGAATCTGGTGAGATCGAAGCCTTTGCCGTGATGGAGCCGGCCGATCGCCTGTCCTTGCTCTACTGCCGCGGCCGTTCTGTCCGGCAAGGCCACGCCAGCCGCTTGTTGGATCGCTTGGAGGCCCTGGCCAGCAGCCAGGGCCTGGGCCAGCTCCGCACCGAAGCCAGCCAGTTGTCCCTGCCCCTGTTACGGCGGCGGGGCTGGAGAGTGGCCTGGGTCGAGGCTCTCCTGATCGACGGCATCCTGTTTCGGCGCTACCGCATGACCAAATCCCTCCCCACCGTGAGCTGATGGCGGAAGCCCAGTTGCAGCAGTTTCTTGAGAAGGTGCGCCAGCTGAATGCCTTTGTGGCCCTCAGCGAGGCCGATCCCGCTTTCCGGCAGCGCCTCAGCGACTGCGCCAACCACCAGCAGGTGGTGGATCTGGCCAGCAGTTTCGGTTTTGACATCGCCAGGCGCTGGGGAGAGCCCCCTAGCCAGGGCAGCCAGCCGATGGTGTCGATCGCGCGTGACGGGGCAGATCTCCAGGACAGGGACCTGGCGCTGCTGGCTGATGGGGACAACGGTTCAGGCCAGAACCTGCTCTCAGGAGCCTGTCCCACTCCAGGCCAGGAGCGCAGCGACCGGTTGCTGGGCCCGGGCCAGCTGCGGCTGGAGCTGATCCATTCCTGCGAGTTCGCCAATCCCCCGGGCTTTTGGTACGACCAGATCGAAAGCGAATGGGTGCTGCTGCTTCAGGGCAAGGCGCAGTTGCGCTTTGCCGATGAAGCCCAGGCCCGCAGCCTCAAGGCGGGCGACAGCCTGCTGATCACCCCTCGGCGGCGTCACCGGGTTGAAGCGACCGATCCGGCTCCGGGAACCCGCTGGTTGGCTCTCTTCTGGTAGGACTCCGACTGCTGTGGGACTGGCGGACCAGCCAGTAGGCGCTCGACAGGGCCAGCACCGCCACCCCCAGCCCCGCCAGTTCGCCGGGGCTCTTGAGCATCCCTTCGGGCATGACGATCACCTTGCGGGCCAGGGCCGTGAGGGCCGTGATCAACACCAGCTCGATCTGGACGACATGGTCGCGCAGGTAGGCGGTGAGGTTCTGCAACACCTCCAGAGCAATGAGCAGGGCCAGGATCTGGTCAAGAAAGCGGGTCATGTCGTTGCCAAGCCAGTGGCTTGACCCACCCAAGAGCTGGTTGATCAGGGTGATCACCAGCTCGCCCGTGGCCACGACCAGCACCACGATCATGGCCGCCGCAAGCAGCTTGGCCAGGAGGCGCTCGAAGCGATGGACCTGGCTCAGGAAGGCCTGATCGCCTAGCCCGTTTGCTTTGAGGCTGCGGCTGAGCCGACCTGTGGCCAGGAGTCCTTGCTGGCGGATGCGACGGAGGCCCAGGCGGATTGGAGCCATCGCCATCACTGGTTAAAGGGGGAGTAAATCGGTTTAGCCGGCGTATCGCCTTTGGGATTCACAATCTTGGTGTCACAGGTGATGCTGCCGTCGGCGGCCGTGACGCAGTTTTTGGGCTCGATCTTGGTTTCCGGACCAATGTTGCTGCCGGGGCCGAGCAGGAAGCGTTCGCTCTGGGCTAGGCCAGGGCTGGCCAGGGCTGCCGCCAGGCCCAGCCCGGCGATCAGGGTCTGCAGGGACTGGGTTGCCAGGGGCTGGGGACGGGGGGACATGGCGATCGCTGCAACGGCCCCCACTCTGCCTGCCCTGCAGTCGGCTGGCCGCAGGCGGTCGGAGTCGGCCCGCGGGCAGCCGCTTCAGTCGCCGGGGTGGGCGCCGGGTTAGGCGCCTGCGCCGCCCCCCTGGCGAATCTCCTCGAGCAAGAGATCCAGTTGGCCCAGGGAAGACTCCAGGTCGGGAAGGTCATCGTCGCCGGAGCCTGGCTGCTCTTGCCAGAGCAGGTCGATGCCGCAGAGCCGCTCGGCCAGGCCGTTCAAGCCCTCGCGGCCATGGATCCGTTGCAGTTCATTGAGAAGCACGGGCATGCGAATCGAGCTGACCCGCAGGGCCCGGCGCAGGTCCGCCTGGGTGCGGCCGCTGTGGCGCAGCCAGTCCTTGAGAAAGCTCTGGAGTTCCTCCAGGTCTTCGAGGCTGAGGCTGGCCATCAACGCACCGGGGGAAACCACTGGTCCAGTTTGCGCTGGGCCCGGGTGCGCACGGCTTCACTCATGTTGCTGCGATAGAGGCCGAGCAGGGCCGTCATCGCCACCACATCATCGCCAAAGCCAGCCACGGGAATGAAATCCGGGATCAGATCCAGGGGGAACACCAGGTAGGTCAAGGCTGCCACCATGGTGAGGCGCACCTGGAAGGGCGTTCCGGCATCAAGCACCAACTCCAGGCACTCGATCGCCGGCCGGGCGACGCTGCGGCCGGCCCGGCGCAGCAGTTTCCAGAGCAGCCCCTCATCGATTTCGGTGCTGCCCAGCACCTCGGCCTCGATGGTTTCTGCAGAGCGGGGCTCGGCCCGGGGCGGCGGGGACTGGGTGGATGGACCCATGGCGATGCCCGTTGGCAGAAGGTCGTCCTACTTTGGTCCCATCCGGGCTGGACGGAAGGGGCTAATGACCGGCGGGCAGGGTGCGGCTGGCCCGCTCGATCCCGCTGCTGGGCTTAGCCCAAGTTGGAGTCCTTGGCCAGCCCAAGCCACCAGGCACTAGGCGCCTGGCCTGGGGGGCTTTCAGCCCTCAGTCGACCTCAACTAGACCGCTCTGGATGCCGGTCTTGCGCAGCTTGCGCAGGGCCCGTTGCACCACCTGGCGGCAGTATTCGCGGCTGCAGCCCAGTTGGCGGGCCACTTCGGCCAGGGTGCGCCATTCGTTGCCGCCATCGAGGCCGAAGCGCAGCATCACCACCGTGCGTTCCTTGGGGGTGAGGTTGGACTCGTCCAGCAAGGTCCAGGCCGAGGCGCTGCGTTCGGCCAGTTCGGCCCGCTCCATCGGGGCCATTTCATTGCTGGGCAGCACATCCACCAGCTCGGTGGGATCCGATTTCGATTTCAGCACCCCCTGCAGGCTCACGGTGACACTGCGCAGTTCACAACCGAGCAGCTCTTCGACTTCTTCCAAGGGAATGGCCATGGCGGCGGCCAACTCCCGGGGGCTAGGCAACAGGCCATTGCTCTGCAGCAAGCGAGCCTTGGCGGCCCGCAGCCGCGTCAGCTTCTCATTCACATTCACCGGAATGCGGATGGTGCGGCTTTGGGTGGAGAGGGCCCGGTTGAGACCTTGGCGAATCCACCAGTAGGCATAAGTACTGAATCTGTGGCCGCGGGTGGGGTCGTATTTCTCAACCGCCCGGGTGAGGCCCAAGGTGCCTTCCTGGATCAGGTCAAGCAGGTCCAACCCCTTGCCCTGGTAGCGCTTGGCCAGGTTGACGACCAGGCGCAGGTTGGCCGTGATCATTTGGGTTTTGGCCCGTTCCCCCAGGCGCATCGTGCGCTTTTCAACATCGTCGTAGCTGCAGGCTTCCCCCACACCACCAGCGCTGCTGCAGCGTTCTTGCAGCTCAACCAAGGCCTGAACCTTGCGGCCCAAGGTGAGCTCCTGTTCGGGTGTGAGCAATTGGTGACGACCAATTTCTCCTAAATACGCACTCAGCGAACTCGCCATTTCTACCCCAGGCACTGAAAAGAACATAGGGCGTATTTCAGCCTTTGCTGGAAGCAACTGAAAGGCTTCGGACTTTCGCTTTTTCTCCCTTTTTGGGCGGATTAACTGGTTTTCGTGGCGCAAGTATTTCCACACATTTGCAATCGAGGCAGTGCCCGTCAGCATCTCCGCGTCCGCGGCGCGACTCGGCACGGCGGATGCTGGGCCTCGCTACGGTCAGGTCCCCAGCATCCAGCGCCCCATGGTCGGGTTTGCCGCACCCATCAGCGATCTACTCAGCACCTTGCCCTTGGGGCTGCCCAGCGACCTGCTGCCCAGGGCCGCCGTGGCCTATGTCCACTACCTCAGCTTCATGGTTTGCTTCGGCGCCCTGGTGCTGGAGCGGCGCCTGATCCGCCCCAATCCGGACCGCAAGGACGCGATCACCATGGTGATCACCGATGTCGTGTACGGCCTGGCAGCGCTGGCGCTACTGGGCAGCGGCATCCTGCGGGTTCTCTATTTCGGCCAGGGCAGCGAGTTCTATACCCACAACCCCCTGTTCTGGTGGAAGGTGGGGGCCTACCTGTCGGTGGGAGCCCTGTCCCTCTATCCCACCGTCACCTATATCCTCTGGGCGATCCCCCTGCGCAAGGGCGAGTTGCCCCAGGTGAGCGAGGCCCTGGCCCAGCGCCTGGGCTGGATTTTGAACATCGAATTGGTGGGCTTTGCCCTGATTCCGATGATGGCGGTGTTGATGGCCCGGGGCGTGGGCCTGCCGGCCTGAGGCCAGGCCCTCGTGCCCATCGGCCCCGTGCAGCCCGTGCCCCTGCAGGTCCCCTTGCCCGAGCCCCCGCCCCTGCTGCTCCAGGGGGCCAGATCTGCCGGTGCCGTGCCAGCTCCCCGCTTCGACTGTCCGCCCCTAACGGAAAGCCGGCCTTGGACTGCCCCTGAGCCCAGGGCTGGGGCGGCGATTGGATCTAAGCAGGCCGATCGGCAAGGCGACGACGCTGCCAAGGCTTCGCTCCTGCCCGGGGGGGATGCCGGCGGCGGCGATTACCGCCAACTCTTGAAACCCACCGCGGCTGGCTGGCCGGTGCGCTCGTCATGGTGCGTTTGGATCGAACCGTTGGCTCCAGGCACTCCAGCTAGCTCGTTTGAGGCTCGCTGGCAGCGGGCCGTGGAGGCGGCGCTGGCCACCTGGCAAGGGGAGCTGCCGATTCAGCGGGTTGCCACGGCCGACCAGGCCCAGGTGCGCCTCTGGCGCCGTAGGCCGCCCCTGAAGTCAGGGTCCGATGGGGCCTTGAGGGCCAGCCATGGACGCGCCCTGCTGGAGCTGCGCCAGGTGCAGCGGCTGGGCCAGTGGCAGCTTGAGCCCCTGGTGGAAGTGCTGATTAGCCCCGGCCAGCGGCCCGAGGCGATCCAGGCCACCAGCCTGCATGAACTGGGCCATGCCTTCGGCCTTTGGGGCCATAGCGACCAGGACGGCGATGTGATGGCGGTGAGTCCCACGGCCCGACCCGTGTTGTCCCTGAGCCCAAGGGACCGGGCCACCTTGCGCTGGCTGTTGCGGCAGCCGGGGCTGGCGCCTTAGCTGGTGGCGGATCGATACGGGGTGTCCGGGGGCCCTTCTTGATAAAGAGTGCCGGGGGCCTTTGGTTTGCTAAGGGCGCCGGGGGCGCCGGTTTGCTAAGGGCGCCTGGGGGCGTTGGTTTGCTAAGGGCGCCTTGGGGCGCTGGTTTGCTATGGGCGCCGGGGGGCGCCACGGCGCTCGGCCAACACTTCCTGCACCTGGCGCCAGGGGACGCCATGGTGGGCCAGGGCCACTTGCAGATGGAACACAATGTCGGCGGCTTCACCGGCGATCTCGGCAGCGTTGTCGTCCTTGCAGGCCATCACGAATTCGGCGCATTCTTCGCCGATCTTTTTGAGGATGCGGTTGTCGCCGCCCTCGAGCAGCCGGTTGGTGTAGCTACCGGGCTCGGGGGTGGCGCGCCGGCCTTCGATCACCCGCGAGAGCTCGCTGCAGACATCGGCCGGCGGCGGCAGGGCCCCGGGGCCCCCGGCGGCAGCGGCAGCCTCGCCAAAGAAGCAGCTGCGGGCCCCCGTGTGGCAAGCCACATCACCCACCTGCTCAATC
Source organism: Synechococcus sp. UW140 (assembly GCA_945861595.1). Lineage (GTDB taxonomy): Bacteria > Cyanobacteriota > Cyanobacteriia > PCC-6307 > Cyanobiaceae > BAIKAL-G1. Next base: position 57,198 of record CAMAVE010000001.1, on the reverse strand, counting down.
GTGAGTAGCAGCACATCGGCGTCGCAGTCGTAGCGGAGGCCGCGCAGTTTTTGGAAATGGCCGCTGCTGGCGCCCTTGTGCCAGAGCTCGGCCCGGGAACGGCTCCAGTAATGCACTTCGCCGCTGGCCAGGCTGCGCTCGAGGGCTTCGCTGTTCATCCAGGCCACCATCAGCACGGCACCATCGAGCCAGTCCTGGGCGATGGCCGGGATCAGGCCGGCGTCGTTGAAGCGGAGCTGCCCGAGCCAGGCCTGGTCAGGGGGCTGAAATGATGCTTGCAAGGGCTGCTGTTCCATCTGCTCTGATCCTCCCGCAACACCCCGTCCCCGCCTGATGATCGCCCCCCGCCGCCCATCAGCGTTCACGTGCAGCAAGACCTTCAGCGGCTATCCCTGCTGCCATCGCCAGTGGCGCCATCCGGGCCACTGCCGCTTTGTGCACGGCTACAGCCGCAGTTTCACCTGCTGGTTTGAGGCCAGTGAGCTCGACGGCTATGGCTTTGTCGTTGATTTCTCCAGCCTCAAGGCCCTAGAAGCCCAACTGGCTGAGCAGTTCGACCACACCTTTCTCGTCAACGCCGACGACCCCCTGCTGCCCCAGTGGCAGGCCCTGCACGACCAGGGCGCCCTCGATCTGCGGGTGATGGCGAATGTGGGCATGGAAGCCAGCGCCCAGTTGGTGTGGGGTTGGGCCAATGCCCAGCTTTTGGCTCGCGATGGCGGCCGCACCTGCTGCGTGAAGGTCGAAGCCCGTGAAAACGAGAAGAACGCCGCCTCCTACGACGCCTTGCCTGACTGGTTCGGGGCCGCCTAGAGCGACCTCTCCTTGGGGTGGCCTGGGTCAGCCCCCACTTAGGTGACCTGGGCCCGGCGTAGGGCCTGGGCCAGGGGCAGCAGGGCCAGGCAGAGCAGGGCAATCACCGGCCCCGGCGGCAGGTTGATCGCCGGATGGATCGCCAGGCCAAAGCCCAGGGCGCTCAACCCCATGCCAATCAGGCCGGCCCGCAGCAGGGCTTGTTTCAAGGAGCGGGCCCCCACGAGGGCCACCAGGGCTGGCGCCCCCATCAGGGCGATCACCAGCACCACCCCTACGGCCGTCATGGCGCTCACCACGGTGAAGGCGGTGGCCAGGGTCATCCATAGCCGCAGGCTCCGCACCGGCAAGCCGGCGCTGGCCGCCCCCACCGGATCGACGCCGAGGAAGACCAGCTGGTGGTACCGCCAACCCAGCAAGGCCCCCACTGCGGCCAGGGCGGCCAGGCCGCCGGCCAGATCGCCCGGGCTGGCCGCCAGCAGGTCGCCAAACAGGATCGCTTCGAGATCAACCCGGATGTGCAACAGGGGGATCAGCAGCACTCCCAGGCCCAGAAAGCCCGCCAGCACGGTGTTGAGCACGGCCTCATCGCGGCTGTCGCCGGGTTTGCTGCCCTGGCTCAGGCGCTCCGCGAGCAGGGCCCCGGCCACCCCGCTGACCATGCCGCCCAGCCCGGGAGACAGGCCCAGGGCCACGGCCAGGGCCAGGCCAGGTAGCACTGCATGGGAGATCAAATTGGCCAGGAACAGGCGCCGCTGCACTAACAGCAGCGTGCCGGCCAGGGGGCAAAGGGCGCCGATCAGCAGGGCCAGGAGCAAGGGCAGGGCCCACCAGCGATCCATAGACGTGGGGGTGCCGCTTGGCCAGGGTCCTCCAGATTGCCGAATGGGGCGCCCACGCGCCTGGGCTAGCCGCAGCGGTGGTTGCCCACCCGCAAGTCCCCCAGGGCCCGGCGCACCTGCTGCGGGGTGCCATCGGCGAGCAGCCGGCGATCGAGCACCAGCACCCGGTCGTAGGCATCGAGTTCGTGCCCCCAATCGTGGCTGGAGACCAGCAGGGTGAGGCCGGCATCGCGCAGCTGGCCCATCACCTGCAAAAGGGCTGTGCGCGCCGGCGGGTCGATGGCGGCGCAGGGTTCATCAAGCAGCAACACCTGGGCCGGTTGCACCAGGGTGCGGGCCAGCAGGGCCCGTTGCTGCTGGCCACCGGAGAGTTGGTCGAGGCGCCGTTGGGCTAGGCCAGCCAGGCCCACCCGTTGCAGGGCTGCCTCCACGTCGCAGCAGCCGGGGCGGGCCGCCACCAAGCGCCCCAGGCCCACCAACTCCCGCACCGTGATCGGGAACCCCCAGGCGATCTCACCCCGCTGGGGCATCAGGGCCAGCTGGCGGCGGGCCAGGGGCAAGGTGAGGGGCTGGCCATCGAGCTTGATGAAGCCCGACTCCAGGGGCAATTGGCCGGCAATCGCCTGCAGCAGGGTGCTTTTGCCGGCCCCGTTGGGGCCCACCAGGGCCGTGAGGCTGCCGCTTTGGAGCTCGAAGCTCACCGCCTCGATCGCCAGGTCGCTGCCGCGGCGCACCCCTACCTGTTCGACCGCGAGGCCCAACCGCCCTGCCTGGAAACAGACCTCAAGCTAATCAGCGCCTGACGAGCTCCTCTTGGGCTGGGTCCCCCAGCTTGAGCTCCTACCGCGTCCTGGCGAAACCGCCCTGGCGATTCAGCCTCTTGGGTAGGGAGGGCCGGCCGGCCCTTTCCTTGGGGCAGTGCCACAGTGGGGGAATAGCTTTTTTAAGTACGCATGACCAGCACGGCTTCGCGAGCATCGACCGGGTCGGCTGCGGCAGCCGGATCCGGAGCCTCTCCCGCCGCGGGTGAAGACAGCCTCGCTGGAGCGGCCCTACGCCAGAGCACCCTGCCGGTGACGATCATCACCGGCTTTCTGGGGGCCGGCAAAACCACCCTGCTGAACCACATCCTCAGTAACCAACAGGGGCTCAAAACCGCCGTATTGGTGAATGAATTCGGCGAAATCGGCATCGACAACGACCTGATCATCGCCACCGGCGAAGACATGGTGGAGCTCAGCAACGGCTGTATTTGCTGCTCGATCAATGGCGAGCTGCTCGAAGCGGTGTATCGGATCCTGGAGCGGCCCGAGCCGGTGGACTACCTGGTGGTCGAAACCACCGGCCTGGCCGATCCCCTGCCGGTGGCCATGACCTTCCTCGGAAGTGACCTGCGCGATGCCACCCGGCTTGATTCGATCATCACCCTGATCGATGCTGAAAACTTCAGTGACACGATTGACCAGGGCGAAGTGGCCCGGGCCCAGGTGGTGTACGGCGACATCCTGCTGCTGAATAAGTGCGATCTGGTCAGCGAGGAGCGGCTCACGGCCCTGGAGAGCCATCTCAAGGAGATCAAAACCGACGCCCGCATCCTGCGCTCCAGCCACGGCGAGGTGGCCTTGCCCCTGCTGCTGAGCGTGGGGTTGTTTGAGTCCGATCGGGTGGTGGCGGCCGGCGAAGCCAAGCCCGCCCATGACCACAGCCATGACCACGGCCACGACCACAGCCATGGTCACGACCACAGCCACGGGCATGATCACGGCCACCGGCATGGCCATTCAGGCGGCCACCAGCACGATCACGGTGCGCTCGCGCCCTCGGCCGAGGCAGACCACAGCTCCTGTGACCATGACCACGGCCACTGCAGCCATGACCATGACCACCACGACCACCCCAGTGACACTGCCCTATCCGACGATCCCGTGCAACGGGCCGCCGACCACCTGGCGATTGAGGGCTTCACCTCCCTCTCCTTTAGTAGCGATGGACCTTTTGCCCTGCGCAAGTTCCAGAACTTCCTAGACAACCAGTTGCCCAGCGGCGTGTTCCGCGCCAAGGGCATCCTCTGGTTTAACGAGAGTGAGCGGCGCCATGTGTTTCACCTGGCCGGCAAACGCTTCTCGATCGATGACACCGAATGGGATGGCGAGCGCAAGAACCAGTTGGTGTTGATCGGCCGCGACCTCAACCACCGCAAACTGCGCCAGCAACTGCAGGCCTGCGTCGCTAGGGACGCAGGCAAGGGTTTCGGCTGAGCATCCAGGCCGGGGAGTGGCTTTCTGCCAAAGCTCTATGGGGCCAGTCCACCCCGGTTTTCTTCCCTATCGGGCCCCCGATCGGCTCGCCTGTCCCTAGGCGGGAACCCCACCCTGCATTCGGCAACCGATGACACACCAATCCTGGCCATCCTGGCTAAGGTTTGGTCATTTCAAGGCGACTGCATGACGGAGCTCGTGTTGTGTTCAGTCGTCTTGGTGCTGTTGGGTCTGGTGTGGTGGCTCGTGGAGGGCTCCGATGACGACAACGGCGGTGGCGGCCTGATGCAGCCCGTGCTGGTGCCCGTGCCCGTTCGCCGTTATCCCCAGGGACGTTAAGGCCTGCGTTGGTGCCAACGTCGTCTCCTTTGGTTAGGGAGCGTGTCCTACTTCCTTTCTTTGGATTGATTTAAGCCCCTTCGGCTTGGGCGCAGCTGGGGCACACCGCCCGCACATTGAGCACGCATTCGAGCAGCCGAAAGCCGTGGAGCCCGGCGGCCCGTTCGCCGGCCCGGAGCACGTCGTGGCTTTCAAATTCTTCGGTTTGGCCGCAGCGCACGCACACCAAATGGTGGTGGTCCCGGTTGGTGTCGCCGGCTAGTTCGAAGCGGCGGCCGCCATCGGGGAGTTCGAGTTCCTGAAGAAGTTGCATCGAACTGAGCAGGCGCAGGGTGCGGTACACCGTGGCCAGGGACACCTTCTCCTCGCCCTTGAGCAGCCGTTGATGCACCTCTTCGGCGCTGAGGTGGCTGCCTTCGCCGATGCGTTCAAACAGCCCCAGCACCCGCTGGCGTTGGGGCGTGAGCCGTTGGCCCCGGCCATTGAGGGAGGTCCGCAGGGCCTCCGCCTGGGGGTTGGCGGCAGTCACGGTGGGGAGGGCGGCCAAGGGGAGCAGGGGGGGGCGGGAGGAGGGGAACGGCGGCGCTTTGGGCCATCCGCGGAGGCCATGGGGCGGCGGAAGGCCGCCAGTTGTTCTCAATAGTAGTTGCAATTGCGAATATCTGCCGCCTGGGTTCGGGCCGGGGCGAGGCAGGGGTCGGGGCCTGGCTTGCAGCCGGGCTGGCCGAGGCCCTCGGGGCAGCCATGGCGGCGGCCAGACCAAAGGTGCCGGCCAGCACCAACGATGGGCTGCTATCCGCCCCGATGCTGCGGCCGTCTTGCGCGTCCTTCGCCAGGGCCTGGGAGCCGCTTCCAACATGGGATTGGCCATCCCGCTGGGCCCGCACCAGGGACCTGGCGGCGACCCTTCCACCACCCCGTGCCATGGCCCCAGCCAACAGCTCCGATCCCCAGCCCGCCGGCATGGCTCGCTCCATCGCTTCCAGGCTGGCCCCGCTTTGGCGGCAGCTGCGCCGCACCCCCGCCCTGGTCACGGCGATGGCGGTGTTGGGCCTGGGCCTGATGGGCTCCAGCGCCCTGCTGGTGAAGGGCTTGCGCACGGCCAAGGACACGATCACGGTGACAGGGGCCAGCACCGAGCGGATCCGCAGTGACTTTGCTGACTGGTCGCTGCTGCTCAGCCAGGGGGGCGAGAGCCAGCAGCAGTCCTACGGGGCGCTGCAGCCCCTGGTGCAACAAACCCAGGCCTTTTTGCTGGCCCATGGCCTTAAGCCAAGCGAAATCAAGCTGGGATCCTTGAACTCCGATAAGGAAGAAATCCGCGATCCCCGCACCGGTGCGCTGCGCCAAACCCGCTGGACCAGCCGCCAAACGATCGTGATCAGTAGCGGCGATGTCGACAAGATCAATCGCCTGGTGGGCGAAATTCCGGCCCTGATCGGCCAGGGCGTGCCGCTAACGATCAATGAACCGAGCTACACCTACACCAAACTGGCGGAAAAACGCGTGGACATGCTGGCCAAGGCCACCAAGGATGCTCGTAACCGTGCCCAGGCGATTGCCGGCCAGGCGAATAGCTCGATCGGCCCGATCACCAATGCCGACACCGGCACCTTCCAGATCACGGCCCTCAATTCTACCGACGCCAGTAACAGCGGTTCCTATGACATCCGCACGATTGATAAGGACATCACTGCCGTAATGGTGGTGACGTTTCGCGTGAACTAAGCCATTTTGAGGAATTTCCCGCTGTACCAAGGGCAGAGTGGTTGGCACCGGTCGTTGCCGCCAAACCGCTCCAGCCGGCCGCAATCCCCCCTCTGCGCTCCGAATCCCTATCTGGACTGAACGAAGCTAGGGGCTGGTTGGCCGCTGAAGAGCCGAAAAACCTCGGCCGTCAAACGCCGACGCCCTTAGCTGGAGTTGGCGCCTGCGGCAGCGACGCCACACAGCGACAAAGGCCCCTGTGGGCTTTCAAGGGGGGCAAGGCTAAAAGGCGCCCGGGGCGCGGGGCAGGATGTAGCCCTTATCGCGAAATAGGCCCAGGCAGGCGGCAACGGCCTTGGCATCAAAAATGGTGCCGCTGCCGGCCTCAATGGTGGCTAGCGCCGGCTCAAGCCCTGGCGAGATCCGGTAGGGCCTGTTGCCGGCCATCGATTCCACCGTGTCGGCCACCGCCAGAATTCGGCTCTCTAGGGCGATTTGATCCCCTTTGAGGCCCTGGGGGTAGCCACTGCCATCGAGGCGTTCGTGGTGTTGCAACACGGCTTGTGCCACGGGCCAGGGGAATTGGATTTCACACAGGGCCTCGTAGCCTGCCTGGACATGGGTTTTCAGCAGGGCTAGTTCCTGGGGCGAAATGCGGTTGGGCTTGGTGAGGATTTCGGCGGGAATTGAGAATTTGCCAATGTCATGTACCAAGCCGGCAATGCGAATACCTTCGCATTGATGGGCCGATAACCCTAGTTCCGAAGCGATCTCGGCGGCCAAGTGCGAAACCCGCGCTTCGTGGCCAGCTGTGTAGGGGTCCCTGGCCTCGTTCATGGTCACTAGTGCAGCGACAATCTGATGCAGGGCCTGCATCATCTCCGATTGATATTGCATTGATTGCCGCTCAGCTGCTTTGCGGTCTGAGATGTCACGGATGTTGCATTGAATTACTTTTTGATCGCCTACGAGATACACATTGCTGACAAATTCAACTTCCTTTAGGCTGCCATCGAGGGCTTTCAGGGGTATGTCTTCGTAGCGGACATAGCCCTTGGATTTGAGTTCCGCGTAGATGTCAATGGCTTTATCTTTGTCGACAAAGGCGCCAATCTCCCAAAGTTGTTTGCCGATTAGGTCTAGGGGAAGAGAGCCCAGAATCTTGCTGATATAGGGGTTGGCCATGGTGATTAGGCCGCTGCCCCAATCCAAAATCAAGATGCCATCTTGGGCGTTGAGGGCCAGCATGCGATAGCTCAGCTCCGATTCAATCAAGGCTTTTTCCGCACGATCAATTTGGCTGAGATCGGTGGCAATTAGGCAATGAATTAGGCCTTCGCTGGTCGCCAGGCCGCTACTAGAGACTAACGCCGCTGTGGTGCTGCCATCGCTGCGCAGGAGGTCGAGTTTGCTGCTGCTTGTTTCGCCGGTCTTGATCGTTAGTAGCTGCTCCAGTAAGGGGCGTTGCCTGGTCGTGATCAGCTTGAAGATGGACTTGCCTAGCAGGGAACCCCACTCGAGCTTGACAAACTGCTCAAGGCGATGGTTGGCAAAAAGCACCAAGCCATCAGCAGACACGGTGGCAGCACCTTCGCCCATTTCTTCGATGATCATGCGATAGGCCCGATCCGCCCTGCTGTGGCTGTAGATCTTGGATTTACCATCCTCTGCGATCACCAGGGCATCGATATCACCATTGGCAATCGCCTTTAATGCCGACTGCAGATCCGCCACCCGGGCGCGAAGCTGCTCCAGTTCGCCAGGTTCAGCCGGACGGTCATTCATCGTGTGGAGTCCTGGTTAGTGAGCTCCCCCTCTGGGGGTGCGATCAGGTCGATGGCGACCCGGATCCGGCGTTCGTTCGCTGTCGGCGCCGTCGCTGAGCTTCATCGAGACGAGGCCTCGTTCATTCAGCCAATCACAGAGATGCAGGAGCTCAACACCTACGTTCGCTCGATCTCGATCGATGGAAAGCAGGGTTTCGATAGGATCGATTACCACCCGTTGGGCACCAACAGGATTGCTGGCATGTTGCAGATGCACAAATAGTCTTTCAAGATCGAAACAGTCGATCGTGACAATTTTAGAGCCGTTGATGCGGCACGATTCCATGGTCAGTTGTTTTTTGTTCACCAGCTCTTCTAGATTAAAGCCCAGGCTGCTGGCCTCTTGTCTGAGGTTGGGGCTCGATTCCTCGAAGTAGATCAACATTCCCGTCTCGCCACAGTTGAGTACCCCTTTGACTAAAAATTCGAGGCCAAAGATGGTTTTACCGCTGCCGGCGGTCCCATTCACCAAGGTGCTGCGACCCAGCGGCAAGCCGCCACCGCTGACTTCATCAAATCCGGTGATTCCCGTGGGTCCTTTCTCCAGCTGGGAGGTAGGCGGTTCGATCGGCCCTGCGGATTCGCCCATGGGGGCCCGATCGTTCCAGCTGGTTCCTGTCTACTGCGCTTGCTCGACGCGGTAACTGGCTGCTGCGGCTTCGGCCCGTTGTGCGGCCCATGCTGCGCAGAAGCTGGGCAGTGTTGCGGGAACGCTGGGCCCAGCTGGTCAACGGGGGCTACCGCGATCGCGCCGAACGCGTCGCCTGTTCGAGGCAAATGGAGGCGACCGGCGGCGGCGAACAAGCCCTGCGCCAGATCGCCAAGCAGTTGTGTAGCGCCCAGCTTTCAATCGGCTTGCTGATTAATTTGTTGAGGTGTGCTTTCTTGATGCTACGTTGATCGCCTTATCCACCCTTTCCCCAGGGTCTTTCAACGCAAGCGCCCTGTTGTGCCCAAATTTCAGCAGACCGCCCTGCAACTTACGGTCAATGAAGCGGTGGATCGGCTGCTGCGGTGGGCCGTTAATCCTTGGCGTCGCCTGTCTTTGCTGCTGATCGTGCTCTTGGGCGCCAGTTTTATGGGGTCGGCCCTCTCCACGGTTACCTCCACCGTCGGCTTTTCCGAACCCCTAGCCGCCCTCTTGCCCATAGCCCTGATCGAGCTGGCCGTGCGTTGGCGCCGCAGCCTGATCCGGCGTCCTGGGGACAAGCTTGGACTCCAACTGATCGATATGGCTCGCATCGGCCTGCTTTGCGGCCTGCTGACGGAAGGCTTCAAGGTCTTGTAGACGAAGGCACGGCTCGGGTTCCAGGCCTTGACCTTTGCATCGCTCGCGGCGCTCAAGCGCACCTTGGTCCATAAAAAAGGAGGGCTGCAAGCCCTCCTGGAAGTCATCAGGGGATCGGTTGCTGATCAACCCATCCCTTGGAATCGATGCTCTGGGGAGCTTCAGGCGGCAACAGCCGTCTTGGCATCTAGCACGCCCTTGGCATAGAGGCCGGCGTAGTAGTTGATGTCGCGCTGCTTGATTTTGGAGGCGTTGCCGGCACACCAGAACTGCTGGTAACGATCGAGGCACACCTGCTTCATGTAGGCCCGGGCGGGCTTGTTGAAGTGGCGGGGATCGAAGTTGGCGGGATCCTTGGCGGCGGCTTCGCGCACGGCGGCGGTGAAGGCCAGGCGGTTGTCGGTGTCGATGTTCACCTTGCGCACGCCGTTGCGGATGCCTTCCTGGATTTCTTCCACGGGCACGCCGTAGGTCTCGGGGATGGCGCCGCCGTACTTATTGATCATGTCCAGCCATTCCTGGGGAACGGAGCTGGAACCATGCATCACCAGGTGGGTGTTGGGCAGGGCCTTATGGATTTCAGCGATGCGGCTGATCGCCAGCACTTCACCCGTGGGCTTACGGGTGAACTTGTAGGCGCCGTGGCTGGTGCCGATGGCGATCGCCAGGGCATCGACGTTGGTTTTGGCGACGAAATCAGCCGCTTCGGCCGGGTCGGTGAGCAGCTGGGAGTGGTCGAGCTTGCCATCGAAACCATGGCCGTCTTCGGCCTCACCCATGCCGGTTTCCAGGGAGCCGAGGCAACCCAGTTCGCCTTCCACGCTCACGCCGATGGCGTGGGCCACATCCACCACTTCCTTGGTGACGCGCACGTTGTAGTCGTAGCTGGCGGGGGTCTTGGCGTCGGCCTCGAGGGAGCCATCCATCATCACCGAGGTGAAGCCGTTGGCGGCGGCACCGAAGCACGTGGCGGGGCTGTTGCCGTGGTCCTGGTGCATCACCACCGGGATGTCCGGATAGGTTTCAACGGCAGCCAGGATCAGGTGGCGCAGGAAGTTTTCGCCGGCATACTGGCGGGCGCCGCGGGAGGCCTGCAGGATCACCGGGCTGTCGGTCTCGGAGGCGGCCTCCATGATCGACTGGACCTGCTCCAGGTTGTTGACGTTGAAGGCAGGGATGCCGTAGCCGTTCTCAGCGGCGTGGTCAAGCAGCAACCGAAGCGGAACGAGCGCCATGGGAAAACCTCGCGGAGATGGAAGACGGGTGGGGGGCCTAGGGGCCTGCCAGGCGTCAGGGCATCGAACCGATGGCCCTGGCTAGGACTGGCCGAGACTCTACCCGCTCACCCAGGCGGTTTTGGGCCCCGGCCCCGGCCAGTTTTGGCCAAGGGGTCGGGGCCTTCTGCGGTGCCGGTATCAGCGGATCGGATCACCCTGTTGGGCCCCAGAAGGGGGCTTGGATCAGAAGGACTGGGCTGTCAAGCAGTGCCAAACGGGCTCTGCAGGCGCGATTCGGCGGGACTCACGGGCGCAGCCGCAGGCCATCCCTGGCGGAGCGCAGGGCCAGATCGCAGCAGGCCTGGCTCAGGACCGCTTCCGTGAGGCCTGGCACCAACGGTTTGCCCTCGCGCACGGCCGTGGCCCAGCCGTGCAGGATCCGCTGCACCGGTGCGACGCGGCCATCGACCCAGGTGCGCTCAAAGGCCAGCAAGGGATCGGGTTCCACCAATTGCAGGCCTTCGCCGGCGCGGGCCTGCCAGAGCTGGAAGCCATGCACGTAGTCGCTCTGGTTGGAGGAGCCCAGCACCAGGCTGCCCTCGCTGCCATAGAGCTCGATCCAGTAGCCCCGCCCCGGCCGCGTTACCGAGGCCAGGCTGATTTGGGCGGGCACGCTCTGGCCCCGGGACGTTTCGAGTTCCCCCTGCACCAGGGCGATGTCCTCGGCATCGACCGGGGCTGAGCCGGGCTCGGGACCTGGGCCTTTGCCGCTGGGTAGGGGCCGTTCGGCAATGGCCGTGCTGCATGTGGCACTGAGTTGGCGGGTGGGGCCGACCAGCCAGTGGAGGGTATCGAAGGCGTGGGTGCCGAGGGCGCCGAGCACGCCGCCGCCTTCGCTGCGCTGGGAATACCAGCTCCAGGGCCGCCCGGGATCGGCGCGGCTGCCCATCAGCCAGTCGAGTTTCACCAGCCAGGGGGTGCCGATGGCACCTTGGTGCAGCAGGGCTGCGAGCTGTTGAAACAGGGGCACGGCCCGGTATTCAAAATCCACCCCCACGCAGACCCCAGCTCCGAGGGCCAACCGCTGCAGCTCCTGCCCCTGCTCGGCGTTCAGGGCTACTGGTTTTTCCAGCAACACGTGCTTGCCGGCGGCTATCGCGGCTTTCGCCAGTTCAAAGCGGGGCCCGGGCGGGGTGGCGATCACCAGGGCATCGATGCTGGGGTCGGCCAGCAGGGCGTCGAAATCAGTGAAGCCCGGCAGGCCGCTGGCGGAGCAAGCTTTGGCGAGCCGTTCGGGCCTGGGGTGCCAGAGGGCCACCGGCTCGGTGAGTGGGCAGGCGGACAGGGCCGGCAGATGCACCTGTTCGCCGAAGCCCAGGCCCGCCACAGCCACCCGCAGGGGGGCGGCCCCGCCGGGGACCCCCCTGGGGTCTGGCGGGCTGGCCATGGCCGATGGGCTCGAAGTCACCGCGAGGCGAGCAGCTGGTCTCCAGCCTCACAGACCGCCTGGACCACCTCCTCCATCAGGCCATCACCGGCGACGGGCTGCCAGCTGGCCCGCCACTGGGGAATGCCATTGATCGATGTGTCGCGCATCAGCGCCTGGTCGCAGTCGATCTCGGAGACGTAAAGCTCGCTGTTGGGTTGGCGCGGGCGTCGCTGCTGGGTGGACCCTGGCTCCTCCAGCCCCTGGGTGTTGCCAGGGGCTGGGACGGCGCTCGCGCCTGGATTGGTTGATAGGGCGGGAGCCGGTTCAGCCAGGGTTGACCCAGCCGGGTCGGGCTCAGCAGCGGCTTGGAAGCGGCTCAAGACCGTGAGCGTGCCTTGCTTGCTGAGCCGCAGGCTGCCCCGATCCCACCATTGGCGGCCCGCCTCTGTGGCTGGCACCTCTTGCCACTCCACCGGTCCAGCCCAGGCGGGTTGGGGCTGGAGCCCGGCGAAGCTCAGCATCACGGCCAGCGCCAAAACCAGGGGCAGCATCAGGCCAAAGCCCAGGCCCCAGGCCCGGCGCAAACCCTTGGCAGCGCTCGCGATCAGGCGCCCAGATCCCGGAATCCAGGCCAGGGGCCGGTTCATGCCGCCACCGTTTCGGAGGCGCCAGCGGTCATCCCAGCCCGCACGCCATGGAGGCGCAGCAGGCCAGCCAGGGTTGCTTTCAATTTCGGCCGGGCAACGATGAAATCAACAAAGCCGTGGTCCTGCAGGTACTCGGCCGTTTGGAAGCCGTCGGGCAGTTTTTCACGCAGGGTTTGTTCGATCACCCGGCGGCCGGCAAAGCCGATCAGGGCCTTGGGTTCGGCCAGGATGAGGTCGCCAAGCATGGCAAAGCTGGCCGTGACGCCGCCGGTGGTGGGGTGGGTGAGCAGGGGGATATAGAGCAATTCGGCCTGGCGGTGACGCTCCAGGGCCCCAGAGATCTTGGCCATTTGCATCAGGCTGAGCATCCCTTCCTGCATGCGCGCCCCGCCCGAGGCGCACACAATCAACACCGGCAGCCCCTGGGCTGTGGCGGCCTCAATCAGGCGGGTGAGTTTCTCGCCCACCACCGATCCCATCGAGCCGCCCATGAAGCTGAAATCCATGGCCCCGATCGCCAGGGGCAGGCCATCAATCCGGCAGATGCCGGTGCTCACCGCATCCTTGAGGCCGCTGGACTGCTGGGTGTCGCGGATGCGGTCGGCGTAGCTGCGGCGATCCTTGAAGCCGAGGGGATCGGTGGGGGAGAGCTCCAGGTCGAGGGGCTGGAAGCTGCCTGGATCGGCGATCAGGGCAATGCGGGTGGCGGCGTCGATGCGGTGATGGTGGCCGCAATTGCTGCACACACTCGCATTGGCGAGCAGGTCCTTGCGATACACCACCAGGGCGCATTCGGGGCATTTGCTCCAGAGGCCGTCGTCTTCGCTGGCCTCCTGGCTGGAGCGCACCAGCGGGGCGTTCTTGCGGCGATCGGCAAACCAGTCGAAGAGCGACACGGAGCTAGCAGCAAACGGCAGGGGGTTGGGGGCCAGGCGCTCCCGGGCTCGGGTGTCGCCGTCGTCACCTCATTAAAGGCGTCCGCCCTCCCCTAGAGCCCTGGGAGACCGCCCCCCGAAAGAGTCCCCCCCGGCCTCAGCCGCCTTGGAGGCCGACCCCAAAGGCAAAGCCCAGGAGCTGGCCCCACCAGGGGGCACCACCGATCCATACGGCCAGGCCCCCCGCCGCCAGGTAGGGGCCGAAGGGGAAGGGTTGGCCCCGCTGGAGCCGGCCGACCAGCATCAAGGCGCTGCCGAGCAGGGCACCACTGAGGAAGGCGAGGAACACGGCCAGGGCCATGGCGTAGAGCCCTAGCCAGGCCCCGAGGAGGGCCGTCAACTTGGCATCGCCCAGGCCCAGGGCCGGTTTGCCCATCAGCTTTTGGGCCAGGGCGCTCAGCCCCTCCATGGCTAGCAGCCCGGCGGCGGCGGCGATCAGGTGATCGAGTAACAGGGCCCCCCCCACGGCAGCCCCCTGGCGGTAGCCGGCGATGGCGGTGAGGGCCAGGCCCAGCACCAGGCCCCAGCGGCACAGGGGTTCGGGCAGCCAGAGATGGTCAAGATCGATCAGCACCATGGGCAGCAGCAGGCTGGCCAGGAGCCAACCAGCTGCCACGAGCCACCAGTCGATCGGGCCGCCCCCGAGCCAGGGGAGGGCTGCCGCCCAGGCGCTAGAACCACCCGCGACTGGCGAAACGAGAGATCCCCCCACGGGTGGAGTGGCCAGGAGCACGGCCACCCAGAGGCCGGCGCACAGCAGCTCCACGGCCGGGTAGCGGGCGCTAATCGGAGCGCCGCAGTGGCGGCATCGGCCCCGCAGCACCAGCCAGCCCAGCACGGGGATGGTCTCGAACCAGGCCAGGCGGGTGCCGCAGTGGGGGCAGTGGCTGGGGGGCAGCACCACCGATTCCTGGCGCGGCAATCGCCAGGCCACCACATTGAGGAAGCTGCCCACGCAGGCGCCCATCAGGGCAACACCGATGGCCAGGAGGGCGAAACCCGGGCTCGAGGGGCCCAGGCCGGTGGGATTTGGGAACGGTGCCCCCGCGGTGGCTAGGAGCGGCAGGGCGCTTGCCACTCCAGAGAGACCATCCCCCAGGCGATCCAGGCCCGTCCGGCCCCAGGTGGCAACTCCCCAATCCATCCCAGTCATGCGAACGATCGCCGGCCGGCCATGGCCGGGGCGGTGACCTGCATCCTGCTGCCGGCGCTGGCCCCTGGCGATCCTTCAGCGATCCCGTTCACCCCTAGACACGCTCAGATTGCTTCGCGCCCAGGCGAGCGGAAGGGGGGGCGCGGGCTGCGGGGCCTTGCTCTGCCGCCCCGGATCAGATCGAGGGGCACAAACTGCTCCTCCGGCAGCAGCACCGGCGGCTCGAACACGGCCCGGCCCAGGTCCCCCTGGCCAGCCAGCACGATACCCATCGGTTCACCACCGCAAGGGCACTGCTCCAGGTAAGTGAAATAAATGCGGCGAGCGCGGCCGATCAGGTCACCACTATTGATTCGATCCCAGCGCAAAGGGCTTTTCAGGGGTGAACCCTGAAAAGCCCCAGCGGCCTCAATCACAAAGGATGGGACGGATCGTTGTTGGGGGGAAGCTGAAGCCGTGACCGGGTCCGCCGGATCGGCCCAGCGTAGGGGCTCAGGCGAGTTTTCTCTTCTCTTCGATCATCCGATGGATCACCGGAGTGAGAATCAGCTCCATGGCGAAGCCCATCTTGCCGCCGTTCACCACGATCGAGGTGGGGCTGGACATGAAGGAGTCGTGGATCATGTCGAGCAGGTAGGTGAAGTCGATGCCCCACTTCTCGCGGGCTCCCTTGCGGAAGTGGATGATCACGAAGCTCTCATCCGGGGTGGGGATGTTGCGGATGATGAACGGGTTAGCGGTGTCCACCGTCGGCACCCGCTGGAAGTTGATGTCCGTGCGGCTGAACTGGGGACAGATGTGGTTGATGTAATCCGGCATGCGGCGCAGGATCGTGTCCACGGTCGCCTCGGCCGAGTAGCCCCGCTCGGCGTTGTCGCGGGAGATCTTCTGGATCCACTCCAGGTTGACGATCGGCACCACGCCCACCAGCAGGTCAGCCAGGCCGGCCACGTCGTAGCCCTCGCCAACAACACCGCCATGGAGACCTTCGTAGAAAAGCAGGTCGGTGCCGGCCGGAATGGTTTCCCAGGGGGTGAACTGGCCGGGGTTGAGGGCGGTACCGAGGCGCTCGTTGTGTTCGGCGGCTTCTTCGACCGAGTGCAGGTAGTAGCGCTTCTCGCCACTGCCGGTCTCGCCGTAGGCCTGGAACAATTCGCCCAGCTTGTCGAACAGGTTGGCCTCGGGGCCGAAGTGGGAGAAGTTTTCGCCCTTGGCCAGGGCCTCGGCCATGGCCACCTTCATCTGGGCCCGCTCAAAGCGGTGGTAGCTGTCGCCTTCCACCACGGCAGGGGTGATGCCTTCGCGCTGGAAGATGTGCTCAAAGGCGCGTTTGACGGTGCTGGTCCCTGCGCCAGAGGAACCGGTAACGGCGACAACCGGGTGACGCTTCGACATCGGCGCAGGGGGGGAAAACAGCAGCTGAGTTTGGCAGGTCACGGGGCCGGGGGCCCCCATGGCCTGCAAGCGTTCAGGCCTCCAGGGCCGCCAGCAGTTGCTCGCCCATGGCCTGGCAGCCCAGCTGCACGCAGCCAGGCGCCATCAGGTCGCCGGTGCGATAGCCCGCATCGAGCACCGTGTCCACCGCCGATTCCAGGGCTAGGGCCGCCGCCTCCTGCTTCAGACCCACCCGCAGCAACATGGCGGCGCTGAGCACCATCGCCATCGGGTTGGCCTTGTCTTGACGCGCGATGTCGGGGGCGGAGCCATGGATCGGCTCAAACAGGCCCGGCCCCTCGCTGCCCAGGGAGGCCGAGGGCAACATGCCGATCGAGCCGGTGAGCATGGCGGCCTCGTCGCTGAGGATGTCGCCAAACAGGTTGCTGGTCAGCAGCACGTCGAATTGGCGGGGCGCGCGCACGAGCTGCATGGCCGCGTTATCCACGTACATGTGGCTGAGTTCCACGCCCGGATAGCTCTGGCCCATGGCCACCACCCGGTCGCGCCAGAGCTGGCTCACGTCCAGCACGTTGGCCTTATCCACCGAGCACAAGCGGCCGCCTCTGGCGGCGGCTAGGTCGAAGCCCACCTTGGCAATGCGGTCGATCTCGTAGTCGAAGTAGGCCATGGTGTTGAAGGCGCGGATGTGGCCTTCGGCCTCAATGCGGCCCTTGGGGGTGCCGAAGTACACGCCGCCGGTGAGCTCGCGTACCACCATCAAATCCACGCCCTCGATCACCTCGCGCTTGAGGCTGCTGGCGTCCACCAGGGCCGGCAGGATCTTCACGGGCCGCAGGTTGGCGAACAGGCCCATGCCAGAGCGCAGGCCCAGCAGGCCGGTTTCGGGGCGCTGCTCCCGGGGGAGGCTGTCGTATTGGGGGGAGCCGATCGCCGCTAGCAACACCGCATCGGCGGCCTTGCACGCCTCCAAGGTGCTGGCGGGCAGGGGTTCGCCGCAGGCATCGATGGCGGCGCCACCGATCGGCTGCTCGTCGTAGCTGAGGTTGAAGCCATGGCGGCCGCTCACCGCATCGAGCAGCTGGCGGGCCACCGCCGTGATTTCCGGGCCGATGCCGTCTCCGGGCAGAAGCGTGATCCGGTAGCTCGTCATCACAGGAGGGCCGGCGGCGCCGGTACCAGGGGGCAGCTCGCGAGGTTACTGGCCGCCCTGGGGCTCACTCGCCCTGGTTCTTGAGCTGGCGCAGGCTGCGGGCCATGTCGGGCAGCTTGTTGAACACGGCCGAGCAGCGCAGCCAGAGGCGGTTGGGGATGGCGGGGTAGCCGCTCACCACCTCGCCGGCGGCCACATCGCCATGGATGCCTGATTTCGACGAGGCAATCGCCCGATCGCCGATCGTGGCCCGGTTGGCCACCCCCACCTGGCCGGCCAGGATCACGCCGTTGCCCAGCTTGGCGCCACCGGCGATGCCCACCTGGGCCGCCAGGGCGCAGCCCCGGCCGGTCACCACCCCATGGCCGATGTGCACGAGGTTGTCGATCTTGGTGCCGGCGCCGATGCGGGTTTCGCCCACCGAGGGTCGATCGATCGTGCTGCCGCAGCCCACCTCCACGCCCTCTTCGAGCACCACCAGGCCGGTTTGGGGCATCTTGCGCCAGCCCGTGGCGGTGGGCACAAAGCCAAAGCCCTCCGAGCCCACCACGGCGTTGGAGTGGACAACGCAGCCGGCGGCCAGCCGGCTGCCGGGATGGAGCACGGCGCCGGCATGGAGCTCACAGCCCTCGCCCACCTCCACATCGCCGTAGACCACCACGCCGGGATGGAGGATCGAGCCAGCGCCGATGCGGCTGCCCGCCGCTACCACCACATGGGCGCCGAGATGGACGCCGGGGCCGATGGCGGCGCCCGGATCGACCACGGCGCTGGCGTGGATGCCGGCGGGTGGTCGCTGGCGGGGGTAGAGGGCGTCGAGGGCCTCGGCAAAGGCCAGGCGCGGATTGCGAAGGGCCACCCAGGCCAGGCCTTGGCCCGTGGCTTGCTGCTGCAGCTCCGGGTCTGGGGGGATCAGCACGGCGCTGGCGCCGCAGCCGGACAGGGCCGCCGCCAGGGCGTGGCCGGGTTCGAGAAAACTCAGTTGGCCCACGGCCGCCTGGTCCAGGGCCGCGGCGCCCGTGAGTTCGGGGTCGCCCGCCAGGTGCCTGGGGGTGGACTCCTGCAGCTCCCCCAGCTGGATGAGCAGGTCGCTGAAGCGCATGGCCGGGCTCGACTGGGCTGGGGCGGATGCTAGGGCCGGAGCCCCTCGGGGCCGGTTAGCGCCGGCGGGCGCCAGGGGTGGCGGCCCAGGGGATCGGCCGGCTCAGGGGGCCGGTTCCGGGGGCGCTGGGCTGGTGGTTAACACCAGCTGGTCGCGGTGCACCACAGCATCGCCCACCGCGCCGAGCCGCAGCCGCACCGCTTCGCTGCTCTGGCCGAGCACCTGGGCCAGTTCGTCGCTGCCCAGGGAGGTGAGGCCCCGGCCCAGTTCGCGGCCATCGAGGCTGAGCAGGCGCACCGCATCGCGCCTGGAGAAGCTGCCCTCGATGGCGCGGATGCCCACGGCCAGTAGGGAGGCACCCCGCTCCAGCAGGGCCCGCTCAGCGCCGCCATCGATGGTGAGGCTGCCCTTGGGCAGCAGGGCATGGGCCAGCCAACCCTTGCGGTCGGCCAGGGGCTGGGGGCTGGGCTGAAACAGCGTGCCCACTTGCTCGCCGGCCAGTAGGGCTTCGAGCACCGCCGGGTCGCGGCCATCGGCCAGGCGCACGCGGATGCCGCTGGCGGTGGCGATGCGGGCGGCGGCCAGTTTGGTGGTCATGCCGCCCGTGCCCCAGCGGCCGCCGCCGGTGGCGGCGCTGCCCAAGCGTTCCAGCTCGGCCAGGCTGGCCACCTCGGCGATCGGCCGGGCATCGGCATCGCTGCGGGGATCGCCGGAATAGAGGGCATCGACATCGGTGAGCAACACCAATTCATCGGCGCCGATCGCCACGGCCACCAGGGCCGAGAGGGTGTCGTTGTCGCCGAAGCGCAGTTCGTCGGTGGCCAGGGTGTCGTTTTCATTCACCACCGGCGTCACCCCCCAGGCCAGCAGCTGGTCCAGGGTGCGGCAGGCGGTCTGGTAGCGGCGCCGGGAGGCCAGATCGCCCCGGGTGAGCAGCACCTGGGCAACGCTGCGGCCGTGGCTGGCAAAGCTTTGGTCGTAGAGGCCCATCAGCCGCCCCTGGCCCACGGCGGCGGCGGCTTGGAGGGCCTCCAGCTCCCGGGGGCGCTCCAGCAGGCCCAGGGCCTGGCAGCCGAGGCCAACGGCGCCGCTGGTGACCAGGGCCACCGGTTCTCCCCGCTGCCAGAGGCCGCTGAGGCTGGCGGCCAGATCGGCAATCACGGCGGCGGTGCTGCGGCCCTCCTGCCCGCGCAACAGGCTGGTGCCCACCTTGATGACCCGGCGCTGTCCCATGGAGTGAATGGCGGCTAAAGCAGTGCGGCTGGTGCTTTGGAGCTAGTGCAACTCGGCGCCGAGCCAACGGGCCAGCCGCACCTCGGTGGCCTGGAGTCGGTCCCGCTGGCAGGGCTGGCCGGCCGCATCCACGGGTTTCACCAGCACCGTGAACAGGCCCATGCGGTTGCCGGCGAGCACATCGGTGAACAGGCGGTCCCCCACGAGGGCGACCTGGTCATGGGGCAGCTGCAGGTCGGCCAGCACCCGCCTTAGGGCACTGCGCCGCGGTTTGCCGGCCGCCGTGGTGAAGCTCACCCCGAGCTGGCGGGCCACCGATCCGATGCGCTCGCGTGAGGGGTTGTTGCTGAACAGGTGCAGGTGCAGCTCGGCCTTGGCCTGCTGCAGCCAGAGCTCCATCGGCGCCGGCAGGTGGGCCTGGCGCCGGGGCAGCAGGGTGCGGTCCACATCGAGCACCAGGGCCCGGATCCCCTGGCGCCGGAAGGGCTCCAGGGGCAGTTCGGCCAGGGTGCCACTGGCGAGCCAGCTCGGTTGCAGCAGCCGGGTCAAGCTCACCCGTCGCTCTCCCGTTCGTCCAGTTCGGCCTCGATCCGGGGCTGGATGCGCTCGAATTCCTCGTCTTCTACCAGCACGCCAATGCCGTCTTCCAGGCGGGCCACCACAAAGAAGGGATCGAGCGGGATGTAGAGGCCGTATTCCTGGTCACCGGAGCGGAACTGGATCAACATCTCGTAGAGGTCGCTGTCGTCCTCGTCGTCCTCGCCCTCGAGTTCGTCCTCGAGCTCGTCGAGGTCGGGCTCATCGAGCTCGCCGCTCACGGTGAGGGTCACGGCCGAGCGCACCAGGGTGAGGTCGTGTTCCTGCAGCACCACATCGGCCACCGACAGGATCGCCTCGGCGCCATCGAGCTCTTCGATCACCTCGTCTTCGCCGTCTTCATCGGCGGCGATGCGCACCAGGCAAACCGGGGTGTCCACGGGGGTGAGCAGGGCATAATCGTGGCCGTCTAGGGGGATCAGCTGCTCAAGGAAGCAAAGCAGTTGCAGGCCCTGGCTGTCTTTGACGAGCACCGTGGGCACATCACCGGATCCGGAGGAATTGGGGCCTTCGGCACTCATGGGGAATTTTCAGACCTCTTCAGAGTGTCTCAGAGCGCTCTCCTTGGCCACGGCTGTGTTCAAGACAGGGGTTCTTATGGAGTCACTGGCGGTGTCAGCTTCTGCGGGCCCTTCCGAGGCTCCCTCTGCGGCCCGATTCGCGCCCTCCCCACCGGCCCCGCCTGCAGTGCCACCAGGAGCCCCGACCATGGCGGCTTCCGGACCTTCCTGCAGCCATTGCTGCAACAACAGGGCGGCGGCGGCGCTGTCGAGGGCGCCCGTGCGGTCGCCCTGGAGCCCGTGCAGCTCGGCCGCGGCCCAACTGCTGCCGTATTCGTTCACCCAGGCCAAAGGCAGCTCCAGGGCCCGGGCCAGGCGCTCGCCGTAGCGGCGGCAATGGAGCGCCTGCTCGGTGGGTTGTTGCTGGGCATCGAGGGGCAGGCCCACCACCAGGGCCCGCACCCGTCGCTGGCTCACCAGCCGCTGGAGCTGGGCCAGGTCGTCTGGGAAGCGGCCCCGGCGTAGGGCCGGCAGGGGACTGACGCAGATGCCCAGGCCATCACAGCCGGCCAGACCAATGCGACGCCGGCCCACATCGAGGGCCAGCGCCGAGCGGGGCGCCGGGGGCTGCCGGGACGGGGAGGCCGTCAGCGGCCCAGGGGGGTGGGCATGGGTCGGCGCCGGGGCTGCCACTGGGCCACCACCGCCTCCAGCCGCCGGGCCATGGCGTCGTTGGTCTGAGGAATCTGGCGCCGCCAAACGCTGCGGCCCAGCAGCACCGCCTCGCCCAACCGTTCGAGGCCGAGCTGGTGCAGCCAGCCGTTGAGCTCGCCATCGAGCAGGTCGCTGCGGATCAGGCAGGCCCCACTACCGGCCGTGGCGGCCAGGAGCAGCTGTTCCAGGGGCGCGCCGATCAGGTGCTGCCAGCCCGGATGCAGGGTCAATTCCACCTCGGGCAGCCCGGCGCTCGAGCGCCGCAGCCGCCGCACCGCAGCCACGGCCACCTGGCGGTTGGTGTCCACCAAAAGCAGGCTGGGGGTCTGGCTCTGGTCGAGAAGGTCTTCGCAGCGCCGATCGAGCAGCTGGCGCAGTTGGGCCGGGCAGCTGGCCTGCTCCAGGTGCCAGAGCAGGGCCCCCTGGCGGCGGTTGAGGGGGCGCAGTTGCAGGTCGGCGGGTAGGCCCCGGGTGGCCGGTTTGGCCTGGGGGGGCTGCCAGCGCCAGAGCATCTCCTGGCGCTGGGGTTGGAAGCCCAGTTGGCGCAGCAGGCCCTGCCGTTGCAGATCGAGGTTGGAGCAGCTGGCGATCCAGCTGGCGGCGCTGCGGGCCCGGGGTATCGCTTCGCGCACTAGGGCCGATTCCAGGGCTACGGCGCCGATCTCGGCGGCCGCCAGGCAGGCCTCGGCGCTGCGCAGGTGCAGCAGTTCAAAACAGCTGCCGCTGCGGTTGAGGCGTTGGCTCACCACCAGGCCCAGGGGCTGTTGGGGATCCCGATAGGCCACAAGCACCTCCGGGGCCAGGGGCCGCCGGGCCGCCAGGGCATGGAGCAGCTGTTCGGGCCCTTTCAGCAGCAGGGCCCGTTGCAGCAAAGGTTGCAGATCCAGGAAGGCGGGGTCCTGGAGCAGGGGCATGTGCCAGCCCCGCAGCGGTTCAATCACCAGGGGATGGCCGGGCGTCGACAGCAACGGCCCATGGGCGCCACTGGCATCGCGGCGGGCGGCACCAGAGGGGGAATGTTGTGTCGGCTCGTTCGGCAGGGGCATCGCCCAGATCAACAGGCCTGCCTCGATGCTATCGACGCACCGGCTTCAGCGACGCCCTAGCCCTAGCGACGCACCAGCACCAGGGGGGTGCGTTCGTTGGCATTGCCGGCCGGGTTGGGCCGCAGGGCTCGCTGCAGCAGGACTTCATCACAGCCAGGGCTGGAGGCCAGCACCTTCACCCGGCCCAGGTCGTTGACATCGACCACGGCCACGGCCACCCCCAGCTGGGCAGCCAGGTCGCGGCAGAGCTCGGCGGGGCGCTCGGGCCCGAGCACGATCGTTTGGTCGTAGGGGGGGGTGGTGCCGGTGATGTCGTCAATCAGCCGGGCCTGGTCGCCGGCGAGGCGATAAAACCAGCCCTTGCTGCCCACCAGCTTCAGGGCCATGCCCACCAGCCAGGCGCAGAGCACCCGGGCCGGGCCCACCAGGTCGATCAGGCTCTGCAGGCCGCAGGCCGTGGCCAGGCTGCTGGTGGGATGGAACACCCGGCAGAGCAGCCGGGCCAGGGCCGAGGGCTCCACCGTGCTCGGGTGGTGGTAGCGGCCCTGCATCACCGCCAGGGGCGTTTCGCCGATGGTGAGCACATCACCGGGCAGCAGCAGGCCGCCGGCGTAGTGGCGCAGCACCTCGGCCGGATCGTCGAGCACCCCCAGCAGGTGGGTGCGAATCGGCAACACCAAGCTGGCGTCGCCCTGGCGCCAAAGGGCGCTGGCCGGGGCGATTGGTTCGGGCCGGCGCAGGGGGATCAGCAGGCCATCGCGGCGCTGCAGGCGGCCGAAGGGGCCGTAATTCACCCAGTCGATGTCGAGCCAGAGGGTGTCGAGCAGGTCCCCGATCGGGGTTTCGGCCGGAGCGCTGAGGCGCAGGCTGATGCGGGCGCTAGTGGTTTTGCGGCCCTTGACGATGTAGGCGAACCAGTAGCCATCGGGCCGGGCCGGCTCATCGGGGTGGTTGGGATCGATCTGGATCTGAGTGGTGACGCCAGTGAGCCGGCCCTGGCCCAGCAGGGTGGGCAGCACCTGGAGCTCGGGCACCATCACCTCCATGCGGGGGTGGGGGTTGGAGATCTGGATCTCGCCCTCCACCACCAGGCAGTTGGCTTCGCTGCGCACCTGCCAGGCGCCACTGCGCAGCTTGAGGGGCGAGGCCGGCCGCAGCCGGTGGCGCAACTCCAACACCACCAGGATCAGGCCGAACAGCAGGGCGCTGGCCAGGACCAGGCTGATCAGGGGATGGAGAGCGGGCACATCCAGGGCTCGATGACTGCGGGAGCGTAGGCGTCCCCGGCCCAGATCGCCGCCGGGGCTCAGGCCTGCCGGGGTCCGACCATCTGGTTGGGCTGCACCAAACGATCAAAGTCTTCAACGCTGATCTCCCCCAGGATCAGGGCGGCTTCTTTGAGGCTGAGTTGGTGTTGGTGGGCGTGTTTGGCGATCGCCGAGGCCCGGTCGTAGCCGATTGCCGGGGTGAGGGCGGTCACGAGCATCAGGCTTTGGTCGAGCAGCTGGCCGATGCGGCTGCGGTCGGCCTCCAGGCCCTCGATGCAGTGTTGGCGGAAGCTATGGCAGCCCCCTGCCAGCAGGCCGATGCTGTCCAGCAGGTTGGCGGCGATTAGGGGCTTGAACACATTGAGTTCAAAATTGCCCTGGCTGGAGGCCATCTGCACGGCGGTGTTATTGCCCATTACCTGCACACACACCATCGTCAGGCTTTCGCACTGGGTGGGATTCACCTTCCCCGGCATGATGCTGGAGCCCGGTTCATTTTCCGGTAAGACCAATTCGCCCAGGCCGCAGCGGGGCCCGCTGGCCAGCCAGCGGATGTCATTGGCGATCTTCATCAGGCTGCCGGCTAGCACCGTGAGGGCGCCGTGGGCCGCGGCCAGGGCCTCCTGACCGGCCAGGGCCTGAAATTTATTTTTGGCGCTCACAAACGGCTGGCCCAACCGCTCGCTAAGCCGGGCCGCCACCGCCTCGCCGAAGCCGGCGGGGGCATTGAGGCCGGTGCCCACGGCCGTGCCACCGATCGCCAGCTCCCGCACCCGCGGCAGGCTGGCGGCGATGCCTTCGAGGGCGATCTCCAGTTGGGCGACCCAGCCGCCCATCTCCTGGCCCAGGCTCAGGGGCACCGCATCCTGCAGGTGGGTGCGGCCGATCTTGATCACATCGCCAAACCCCTGGGCCTTGCGATCCAGGGCGTCCCGCAGGGCCTCCACGGAGGGCAGCAACTCATCGCTGAGGGCTAGGGCCACGGCCAGGTGCAGGGCGGCGGGAAAGGTGTCGTTGCTCGATTGGCTGAGGTTGACGTGGTCGTTGGGATGGACGGGCTGCTTGCTGCCCAGCTCGCCGCCCAGGGCTTCGATCGCCCGGTTGGCGATCACCTCGTTGACGTTCATGTTGGTCTGGGTGCCGGAGCCGGTCTGCCAGATCCGCAAGGGGAACTCGCCATCCAGCTCGCCCTGGGCCACCCCATCGGCCGCGACCACGATCGCCGCGGCTAGCTCCGGCGCCAGCTTGCCCATGGCCAGGTTCACCTCGGCGCAGGCGGCCTTGAGCTGGCCAAAGCCATGGACCACCGCCAGGGGCATCCGCTGACCAAAGGGAAAAAAATGCAGGGAGCGCTGGGTCTGGGCGCCCCAGTAGTGCTCTGCCGGCACGGCCACCGTGCCCAGGCTGTCGCTTTCCAGCCGGGTCTCAAAAGCCCCCGCACCTGGAACGGGGCCACCGCCTTGGGGGGCTGGGGAGGAGGGGGGGGGCGTCATCGGTAGCGGGTTCCTGGACCGATCATCGGGACACCGATCATCGAGAAAAAGATCATCGGGAATAGGTGATCTCGCTGTTGAGCTCGTTGAACTCGTTGTTGTTGCTGGTGCCTTCCCCCTGGGGCTTGAGGCCGGTGGCGAGGCTGAGGGCAGCATTGATGGCGTCGATGTTGATGGCGCCGCTGGCATCAAACACCACCTTCCCCTGGGCATCGAACACCACCACCTGGGGGATGGAGCCCTTCCAGTAATGGGCGGGGTCGGTGGGGCCGCCATCGCCCCGGTTCTGGACCAGATCGCTTTCCACCAGGATTAGCTCGGCGCTGCGCAGCCAGAGGCGCTGCAGTTCGTTGAATACCGGCGCAAACCGCTTGCTGTCGGCGCTGTCATCGAGATAGAAGCCCAGCACGGTGACCCTGTGCTCGGCCAGGGAGTCGGCCAGGCTGTTTCTGGGTGGCACCAGGGAGCCGTTGCCGGCATAGAGGGCGTAGATGTTGCCGTCGTAGCTATTGGTGTCGCGGGCCGCCCAGGCGGCTGAGCCGCCCGGCCCGGGCAGGATCCAGGTCAGGCAGAGCAGCAGACCCAAGAGCAACGGGTGGGCCGGGAAGCGGAGCATGCGGGGAGCCGGGTCAAGGGAGCCGGGACGATGGCGCCATTGTGACCCTCAGCCCTGACGGGGCCCTCCCGAGTTCTGAAGGGGTCTTCCCTAGCCCTGGAGCGGCCGGCAGCGGCTCCCCCTAGCTGCGGCCAAGGCTGCGGCCCATGCCCTGGAGGATGCCGCGGCCCACCAGGCCGATGGCCCGGCCGATGACCTGGGTCAGGACCAGGCCCACCAGGTCGCCCGTGCGGCGGATCAGGGCATGGAGCTGGGGGGCGATCGCATCCCGGCTTTCCAGGGCCAGGGTCACCAACTGCTGCAGCCAGCCCAGGCGCCGCAGTTCCTGGTCCCGGGGTTCGGTCAGCAGTAGGGGGGTGATCGCTCCCCCTTGGAGGCGATAGAGCAGGCGGCGGCTTTCGTAGAGCTGGATGGGCCGCTCGAACCAGCCGCTCCAGCGTTGCTGGGCGTTGAGCTGGTTGCGCAGCCGCTCGAGATTGCGGGTGGCGAGCAAGTCGTCGCTGAGCAGGTAACGGCGCAGCTCGGGCCAGGTGCTGCAGCTGGCCAGCAGTTCGGCGCTGATCAGTTCGGCCGTGCGGATCAGCCAGTTGCTGATCAGGGCCTCCAACTGCAACAACGCCGGCGGTTCATCGGGGGCCAGCAGTTGGCCATTGACCAGCAGGGGCTGGGCCTGGACCAGGGCCAGCAGCATCGGTAGGGGCGAGGGCAGTTCGGGATCGTCGAGTTCAAAATCCCCCTCCTGGGCCAGGGTGATCGCCACGGGCAGCAGGCTGCCCTCCTGGGGCAACTGCACGTAGGGGCCGGCCATGGCGCTGAGGGCCAGGCGCCGCAGTTCCGGTTGGAGTTGCTGCCAGCGCTCGGCCAGGTCCTCGCCCCGCAGTCGCTCGTGGCGCAGGCGGGTGAGCAGTAGGTCTAGGTGGCTGAGCAGGGCCAAAAGCAGGTCGCGGCGATGGTGGGGGGCGAGCCCTTCGAAGGCGAGCAGGTGACCGCTGTTGTTGCGCAAGCCCACTTCGGCCGCCTGGTCGAGCCGCTGGCGGATCGCCAGCCACACCCCCAGGGCTGTGCGGTCCCGCAGGGTGATGGCGGTGGAGCTGGGGCCTGCGCTGCCCTGGCCGAAGCTGCCGTGATCCCCGTCCTCTGGCCCAGTCAACGCCAGGCCAGCCGCTTCAGGGGCATCGGCAGCGGCACTGCCCCAGGCCAGGCTGAGCGGTCCCCAGAGCCAGAGCAACAACGCCCGGGCGGCGGCCAGCTCGCGCAGGCGGCCCTGCAGGAGCCACTCACTCAGGCTGCTGACATCGGCCAAGGCCAGCCATTGGCGGCAGCGGGCCTCCTCCACCTGGATCTGTTGCAGCCCCGTTTGCAGGAGCCATTGACCCAAGCCCAGGGGTGGCCCCTCACTGGCACGCTCCTGGTCCGGCTGCAGATCGATCACCCGCCCGCCTGCCAGCAGGGTGGTCACGGCCTGGCGCACGGTCTCGGCGTCGGGCTGTTGCAAGAGGCCGGCGGCGGGCAGGCCCAGCAGAAAATCAGCGCTGTAGGGGCCCTCGGAACCCATCAACAGCATCACCGGCTGGGGATGCCAGCGCTCCATCAGCAGGCTTAGTTCCCTCGCCAGGGTGGGGGCTGGCAGGGATTGGCCCGGGGCCCAGATCACCAGATCGGGGCGGCCCTCCAGTTCGCCATCGGAGCAGGCCAGCCGGTAGGAAGCCGGTCCCGCCGGGGAGCGGTCACCGTCCGATGGGGCCTGACCTTCCCCCAGGAGCCGCAGCAACCCCTCCCGCAACAGCGGTTCTGCGAACAGCAGCAATTGGGGAAGCGGCTTGGCCTGGCTCTCGGTCACAGGGGCTGCACAAGTGGGGCCAAACCTACCGAGGCTGGCTGCGCCATTCCAGCTGCAGTGAGGTCTTCGACGTCAAGGGGTCTGTTAGCAGGCTTCGCGGCCGATGGGCTTGCGAGGGAGTGAGCCAGAGCAGGGGGGGGAATCCTGGCTTGGGCCGCAGACTGGACCGCTGCCAGGGGCCGCGGCGGTGGCCCGAAGGATGTCACAGGCGGTGGCGCGGTCGATGTCAGCGTCGGTGGCCGGTGAGTTGCAGGGTGTAGGACTCGATCTCAAAGCCCGTGAGCGCTTCGATGCGGGCGATCAAGTCGGGGGGCAGGTGGATGTCCAGATCCAGGATGGCCCCAGAGTCACTGCAGGTGAGATGGCTGTGGGGATCGCTGCGATAGCCGTAGAGGCGTCCGGTGGCCCGATCGAGGCATTCGATCACTCCAGCCGATTGCAGGGCCTCGAGGTTTTGGTACACCGACGTATGGCCGATGGCCCGGCCTTCGGCATTGAGCTGCTCAAAGATGTCGCGGGCGCTGAGATGGTCCTGGGTGTCCCAGAGCAGGGAGAGCACCATCTTGCGTTGGCGGCTCAGGCGCATGCCCAGGTCGCGGCAGCGCAGGAATGCCTCATCGACGGAACTTGATGCCTCATTAGCGCAATGGATCCCCCCAGGGCTGGATCCAGCCCTGGGGGCCTGGGGCGGCGTTGCCCCGTTGGAATTGGCCACGCCTGCCGGGTGTGACGCTGGCTTGGGGGCAGGCACCGGGGCAACGAGAAGATCTCCCTATGTTATAGACCCAATACCCATGCCAGGGGGGTCCTGCAGCCGGGCTGGCCCAATCGCTTGCAGGGCCTCGGCCAGGTCCACCTGGCCGTCATAGAGCGCCCGCCCCACAATCACTCCCGTCACCCCCAGGGGCGCCAACGAGAGCAGGGACAGCAGATCGGCCAGGCTGCCGATCCCACCGGAGGCGATCACTGGAATCGAGCTGGCCTGGGCCATGGCCCGCAGGGAGTCCAGGTTGGGGCCGGCCAGGGTGCCGTCGGTGGCGATATCGGTGCTGATGATCGCCGCTACGCCGCTGCCCTCGAAGCTGGTCGCAAGGGCCGTGGCTTCCAAGGGGCTCTCGTCAATCCAGCCCCGGGTCGCCACCCGACCCTGCTTGGCATCGATGCCAACGAGGATTCGGCCCGGATGGCGGCTGGCCAGCTGGCGCACGAGCTCGGGCTGCTCCACCGCCACCGTGCCGAGGATGACCCGGTCGAGGCCGAAGGCCAGCAGGTCTTCGGCCCGCTCGGCCGTGCGCACGCCGCCGCCCAGCTGCACCGGAATCGAAAGGGCCGTGGTGATCGCCTTGACCACCTGATCGTTGGTCGGTTCGCCACTGCGGGCGCCATCAAGATCCACCAGGTGAAGGCGGCTGGCCCCCTGGCGTTGCCACTCCAGGGCCTGGGCCACCGGGTCATCGCTGAAGCGGGTCACCTGGTCGTAATCGCCCTGGTGCAGGCGCACGCACTGGCCCCCCAACAAATCAATGGCGGGAATGATCTCCATGGTTGTGGGGAGTCGGGTCGCTGGCGCCATCTTGGCCGCAGGCCTAGGGGGCCAGCCGGGTTTGAATGGCGCCAGTTTTGGGCTGGCGCGGTGCAGATTTTGGTGATGGGCGGCACGCGCTTCATCGGCAGGCCCCTGGTGGCCCAGCTGCTGGCCGCCGGCCACAGCCTCAGCCTGTTCACCCGCGGCCGGCAGCCCCTGCCGCAAGGGGTTGAGCACCTCCAGGGCGATCGCACCACGGCCGAGGGCCTGGGCCTGCTGGCGGGCCGCCGTTTCGACGTGATCATCGATAGCTCCGGCCGCAGCCTCGCCGATAGCCGGGCCGTGATCGAGCAGACCGGTGCCCCCAGCCACCGCTTCGTTTATGTGAGTTCCGCTGGGGTCTACGCCGATAGCGAGCTCTGGCCCCTGGACGAGGAGGCCCCGATTGATCCGGCCAGCCGCCACGCCGGTAAGGCGGAAACGGAGGCCTGGTTGCGGGCCGAAGCAATCCCCTTCACCAGTTTCCGGCCCACCTACATCATTGGCGCCGGTAATTACAACCCGGTGGAGCGCTGGTTCTTTGATCGCATCGTCCACGGCCGGCCTGTACCCCTGCCCGGCGATGGCACCACGATCACCCAGCTGGGCCATGTGGATGACCTGGCCAGCGCCATGGCCGCCAGCATCGGCGTCGAGGCGGCCACCAACCGCATCTACAACTGCAGCGGTGCCCAGGGCGTCACCTTCCGGGGCCTGGTGGCGGCTGCGGCGGTGGCCTGCGGCAAGGATCCCGCAGCCGTGGAGATCCGTAGCTTCGATCCCTCCCGCCTCGATCCCAAGGCCCGCAAGGCCTTCCCCCTGCGCCTGGCCCATTTCCTCACCGATATCCATCGGCTCCAGCGGGAACTGGCCTGGGAACCCCGCTTTGATCTGGCCCGCAGCCTGGCCGATTCCTTCACCAACGACTACGCCCTGCGGCCGTCCAGCAGCCCCGATTTCAGTGGCGACGACGCCCTGCTGGCCTAGGGCGAACTGGGCCGTGATCCGGCCCGCAGGTAGCCCAGGGCCGAGGTGAGGGCCAGCAGCAACGAGGGCCAGAACAGCAGGAAGCCCGCCCAGTGCAGCCACTCCACCAGGCCAACCGCTGGGGGGGTGCCCAGGCCCCAGTCGCAGGGCCAAAGCAGCAGCAGCAAGGAGGCGAATTGCAGGATCGTCTTGGCCTTGCCGGCCGCTGAGGCCGGCCCACCGCTGCCCTGGCCGGCGCGCCAGCCCGAGATCAAGAGTTCGCGGGCCAGCAGCAGCCACACGGCCCAAAGGGGCAGGACACCCGTCGCCCCCAGCCAGAGCAGGGGCGCGCTGATCAGGATCTTGTCGGTGAGCGGATCGAGCCGGGCCCCCCAGACCGAACCACCGCCGCTGCGCCGGGCCAGCCAGCCATCGGCCGCATCGCTCAGGCCCCCGAGCAGTAACAGCAGCCAGGCCAGGGCTTCGGCGCCGTTCACCAGGGCTAGCAGCAGGGGCAGACCGATCACGGCCCGGCCCAGGGTGAGGCCATCGGCGAGCTGGCGGGCGCGAATCAGCTCAGCCATGCAAATGCTCCGCTCTTCGCCCCAATCCTCGCCGCCGGCGAGCCTCTCTCCTGCGGGCACAATGGCGGGAACCGATCCCGATCCATGGTTGTGGCCCAGCGCGTCGCCGATGTGATGTCAACGCCGGTGATCAGCGTGCGCACGGACACCCCCCTGCAGGAGGCGGTCCAATTGATGAGTGAGCACCACTTCAGTGGCCTACCCGTGCTCGATGCCAGTGGCGCCCTCGTGGGCGAACTGAGCGAGCAGGACCTGATGGTGCGCGAAAGCGGCTTTGATCCTGGCCCCTACGTGATGTTGCTCGATGCGGTGATCTACCTGCGCAATCCCCTGCAGTGGGACAAGGAGGTCCACCAGGTCCTCGGCAACAGCGTCGGCGAGGTAATGGGCAGCAAGCCCCATAGCTGCAGCAGCGAGTTGGGCCTGCCCGCGGCGGCCAAGCAACTGCACGACAAGAGCGTGCAGCGCCTGTTTGTGCTCGATGGAACCCATCTGGTGGGCGTATTGACCCGCGGCGATGTGGTGCGGGCGCTGGCGGCGGTCGGCTGAGCCTGGAGGGTCTCGGGGCAGCGGTTGGAGCCCTAGCGGCTCTAGTCGTCTGAGGATTCAGTTCCCTTCAGCGCACGGGCGGTGGCGGCAAGAGGGGCGGTGGTGGCACCAATGGTGTTGCTGCAGGCAGCTGGCTGGTGGGGGCGCCGGAGGGCATGCCTGCGGGCTCCTGGGCCGGGGCGTTGGCGCTGGGAGATCTGGTGTCGCCGGGCCGCTCCGGGCCCACCAGGCCATCGGCCGGGGTGGTTGCACAATCGCTCCCCTGGCAGGGGGATTTCGGGCCCGTGATCTCCTGGGGCAGGGTCTGGCCCTCCTCCAGCAACACCGGTGCCGGCAGGTCCGGGGCCAGGGGCAGGGACCTGGGTGAGGAGGGCTGGTTGCTTTGCTGCAACTGGCGCAGGGCGAAGGGATCGGCCGTGATCGGCGGTTCGCGCAGGGGGGCGCTTTGGGCCGGGCGCTGGGGACCTTTCCTGCCGCCCTGGGGGGCCCAGATCATGCGGGCAATCGGCTCCACCCCCTGCTCCATCAACCGGTTGAAGCCCGCCAGGGCCCGATCGAGGATCTGACTGCCCAGGGTTTTGCCGCACTGCCAGGGGTTGGGGCAGCCGGCCTCCTCCAGGTGGGGGGAGAGGTTGGCGAGCAGGGAGCCCTGCAGGGGCACGGACCGTTCACTCAGCCGCAACATGTAGGGCACATGCACAAAGCTGGTGGCGCCGCCGCTGATCCAGTTGGCATCTTCGTCATTGAAGCCCTTGACGCCAGGAATGATGAAGCGGCTTTTGGAGGCATGGTCGGGCAGGTAGGCCGCCACTAGGCCCCGTTCCCTCGCTAGGGCGCGGGTTTGCTCCAGGGTGAGGCCATCGCGGCTCATCAACACTTCGAGCCGGCCATCGGAGCGCAGGCCGATCAGCATGCGAATCCGCGGCAGAAAATAGCGAATCTGCTGGCCCATGCTGATGCTGTAGGCGCCCTTGTAGGCCGCTGGCGGCGCCTCTAGATCGTTGTAAATGCTATGGAGTCCGCCGATGAAGGTGTCATAGAGGGCGGCCCGTTTGGGTGTTAATTCGCCAAAGCCAAAGTCCACATGTCCGTCGTGGCGGATGCCCACATAGGCCCGTTGGCGGGCGGCAGTCCGGTTGGTGCCGCGCCACACCTGGTCCCCCAGCTTGATGTCCCCCAAGGGCACGGTGGTTTCCTGGCCATTGCTATTGACATGGCGCTCATACATCGGCCCCGACACATAGGCCAGGGCGGTGGGATCGCGGTAGGCCTCCTGTTCCCGGTCCCAGCCCTCCAGCAGGCCAATCCTCACCTTGCGCGGATCAAAGTCCAGGGCGAAGACGTCCTTGTCAGGCAGATAGCGGAAGGCTTTGCCCTGGGGGTTGGCCTGCTGCTGCAGGCTGTTGGGCGAGGGCCGCGGCGGCAGGGGCGGTGCAATCGCCACCAGGGCGATCAGGGTGCCCATGGGGATGGCGATCGTCAGCCAGCGTTTGCGTTGGTAATGGGGGCGCTTCCGGCGTTGGGGCCTGGCCTGGGAACTCTCCAAGAACTGACGACCCGTGGCCCAAGATGCTGCATAACGCTGGTCGTCGGGAGGGCCTCCCGTCAAGGGACCCGGTTTGGCCCAGCCCCTGGGCGAAGCCCCTTAGGGCGAAATCCTTGAGATCGAAGCTCTTAAGAGCGAAGCCTGAAAGATCAAAGCCCTCTAGAGCGAAACCCTTAACTCACGGCCATGGCTTGCTGGTAGGCGGGGCGTTCCTGGGTGAGGCGGATCGTGGCTTCCACGGCCGGCCAAGGGGAGAGATCGATCTGGGGAAAGAAAATCGGCAGGTAGGCCAGGTGGGCATTGATGGCGCAATCGGCTACGCCCCACTCGCCGCCAGTGATTGATCCGCCCGGCACCAACAACCCGTTCAGCACCCCCAGCAAGCGGGGAAATTCCGTCTCCCGCTGGCCGGGGTTGAACAGGGCCGGGGCCAAGGAGGCATTGGCAAACAGCACCCATTGCTGGGCCAGGGCCCGGTCGGCGGCGTTGCGGAAGTCCTGGCCGTGGCGCTCGGCCAGATAGAGCAGGATTGCGCCACTTTCAAACAGGCGCAGTTCGCCCCCCGGCAGGGCCGGATCGGTGTCGATTAGGGCCGGCACCTTGCCGAAGGGATTGATCGCCAAAAAGGGGGCCTGGTGGTGCTCCTTGGCGCCCATGTCCACCAGGGTCCAGTCATAGGCAATGCCCCTTTCGGCCATGTACCAGCGGGGCATCGAGGCGCGGCTGCGCAGGCCGCCAAACAGGGTGAGGCCCATGGCCATAGGGGGTGCAGGGCTCCCCATCATCTAGCCCGCAAACGCCCGGGCCGTTCTGTGGTGCGGTTCTTGGGGTCCAGCCGAGAATGGGTGGAAGCCGCGCCGGGCCCCATGGTCGACCAACCCAGTCCAGCAGCGGAGTCCCCCTGTTCTGATCGCCCGGGGGCGGAGCCAGCCGCCAGCCGCGCCCTGGCGATGGCCCAGGCCCCCATGCCCAGCGCCGAAAGGTTCCAGCGTTTGGCGCCCCACCTGGTGGTGCGCGCCCGCCGCGGCATTGTTGGCAGCAGCCGCTACGCCACCCGGCTGCGGGAGGCCGTGCGCCAGGCCTCCGAAGATGGCGCGGCCCAGCCCGTGCTGATCAGCGGCGAGCCCGGCCTGGAGAAGGACAACCTGGCGGCCCTGATCCATTTTGGCTCCCCTGCCCGCCGCCAGCTGATGGTGCGGCTCGATGGTGCCCTGCTGCGGGAGGATGGGGCCGAACTGTTCGGCTCCGCCAGCAGCGATGGGGCCGGGTCCCTGCTCGAGAGCCTCGGCAGCGGCGCCCTGCTGATCAACAAAATCGACCAGGTGCCCGCCCGCCTGCAGCAGGCCCTGCTGACCCTCGCCGATACGGGGCAATGGCGCGCCGGTGGCCCGGGCGGCAGCTTGCACCAGTTCCCCGGCCGCGTGTACTTCACCTCGGAAGTGGCCGTGCCGGCAGTGGATCGCCACTGCCTCTCGATCCGGGTGCCGCCCCTGCGGGTGCGGCGCCAGGACCTGGGCGAATGGGTGCGCTACAGCGTGCGGATGCGCAGCCGCCCCCTCGGTTGGCGCCAGCCCCCCCAGGTGCCGGAGGCGGTGATCAAGCGGCTCCAGAGCTACGACTTTCCCGGCAATCTGCAGGAACTCGAAGAGCTGCTCAACCGGGCCCTGCAGCAGGCCCGGCCTGCTACCGCCAGCCCTAGCGGCAAGGCCACGGGAGCGGAATTGGCCCCATTGCCGGAGGAGGTCTTCTGGACGCCGGTGCGCCAACAGCGCTTTCGTTTCGACCTCTGGCGCTGGAAACCAGGCCTGCGCGACTGGCTGCGCAATCCCCGGGTATGGACGGTGGTGCTGTTCGGCCTGGTCAGCTGGCTGTTTGTGCTGGTGAACCTCTGGTTGTGGATGGGGCCCCAGGACCGGGCCCACAACGGCGGCCTCACCCTGTTCTGGGCCTGGTGGTGGCCCCTGATCCTGCTGAGCTACCCCCTGGTGGGGCGGCTCTGGTGCGCGGTTTGCCCCTTCATGGTGTGGGGCGAGATCAGCCAACGGCTGGCCCGGCTGCTGGGCTGGACACCGGCGGAATGGCCAAGGGGATGCAGTGACGACTGGGCTGCGCCCCTGCTGGCCTCCGGCTTTGCCGCAATCCTGCTCTGGGAAGCGGTCTGGGACCTGGAGAACACCGCCTGGCTGAGCAGTTGCCTGCTGCTGTTGATCACCGCCGGGGCCGTGATCGGTTCGTTGCGCTTTGAGAAGCGCTTTTGGTGCCGCTATTTGTGCCCGGTTGGCGGTATGAACGGCCTGTTTGCCAAGCTCTCGATCCTGGAATTGCGCGCCCAGGTGGGCACCTGCAGTGGCAGCTGCAGCACCTACGGCTGTTTCAAAGGCGGTCCCGCCCACGGCGAAGGCCTGGCCACGGCCGGCTGCCCGCTCGGCACCCACCCGGCCCACCTGAGCAACAACCGCAACTGCGTCCTGTGCATGAGTTGCGCCCAGGCCTGTCCGCACCGCTCGGTGCAGCTGAGCCTGCGTCCGCCCGCCGCCGACCTGCAGCGGGACCTGGACGCGCCGGCTGCGGAAGCAGGCCTGTTCCTCGTGTTGGCGGGTGACCTGACCCTGCACCACTGGCAGCGGCTGCTGGGGTCCCTGCCCCTGGCCCCGGCCAGCCTCAGCGAGGGTCCGTTGCTACCGCGGCTGGCCTTCGGCGCCCTGGCACTGGCCCTGCCGTCCTTGGTCTTCCTGTTGATGCGGCCCTGGTTCGCGCCCCAGCGCCTGCGCCGGATTCTCTACGCTCTACTCCCCCTGCTCTGGGGGCTGCTGCTGGCCCGCTACTTACCCCTGGGCATGGCCGAAGCCGGCACGGTGCTGCAGGTCTCCTTCGCCCCGCTCAATGGCGCATTCGCCGCCCAAATGCCTAGTTGGCAGGCCGATAGCCACGTGATCGGCTTCTGCCAGAGCGTCGCAGTGGTGGTGGGCCTCGCCGGGGCGCTGGTGCTGTTGCGCCGCATGCTGCGCGCCGGCAGTTCCGCCCTACCAGCGGCCTCCCTGCTGGCCCTTGCCCTGGCCGCCGGCGGCCGTTGGCTGGTGGCCCTGCCCTGAGCTCTGGCTCACCGCAGAATCGGATCCCAATCCTGCGGCACACCTGAGGCGTTTGCCCTCCAGGGCGCCTGCGCTGCATCAGGCTTGCCTGAGTCGGGGGTGTCCCCATGGTTCCTTGTCTGGATGGGGGGCTATTGCCCGGCGACCAGCCCATCGGCCCATCCATTGATCACTCCCTAATCCAGTCCCTCGGCCAGTCCCTCGGCCCATCTATGGACGGGGTGGGCGCGTTGCAGAGCTGGCTGGAACAGCGGCTGGCCAGCCTTGAGGCCGAGGGGTCGTTTGAGGACGCCTATGCCCTGCGGATGGAGATGGCGGATTGGTTGCTGGCTGAAGCCGGCTAAGGCCTGGCCGGCCAGCCCCGAGAATCGGACCCGACTTGCACCGATTTCATGACCATTGCCCTGCTGATTGCCCTGGTCGGTTCCCTCGTGCTGATGACCGTGATCGTGCGGCGGCTCGAACGGACCTGATCCCGCCGGCCGGTCCGGGCTCCCTCAACAGCCCCACCCCAAGGGCCCGCTCCAGGGCCGGGGAATGCAGGGGGGCGGTCTCGGGCCGACTTAGCGGCTCATCGCCAGCATGCGCTCGATTGGCGCCAACGCCTGGAGCCGCAGCTCCTCATCCAGGTCGATGGCTGGAGCCAGGGTCTGGAGGCAGTCCCAGAGTTTGTCCAGGGTGTTGAGCCGCATGTAGGGACAGGTGTTGCAGCTGCAGCCGTCCTGGCCGGGCACGGCGTGGAAGCTTTTCTCAGGCAGGGCCCGTTCCATCTGGTGCAAGATCCCCGGCTCGGTCAGCACGATGAAGGCGGGCGCCGGGCTGTCGGCGGCATGGCGCAGCAGGCTGCTGGTCGAGCCGATGAAGTCGGCCAGATCAAGGAGGTTTTGCTGGCATTCCGGATGGGCGATCACCTCGGCCTCGGGGTGATCGAGTTGGAGTTGGATCAGGGCCTGCTCGCTGAAGGTTTCATGCACCTGGCAGCTGCCGGGCCAGAGGGTCAAATCCCGGCCACTTTGGCGCTGCACCCAGCGACCCAGGTTCTGGTCAGGGGCAAACAGGATCGGCTGGCCTTCTGGCAGCTGGTTGATCAGGTCCACCGCGTTACTGCTGGTGCAGATCAGGTCGCTTTGGGCCTTCACCGCCGCCGAGCAGTTGATGTAGCTCACCACGACATGGTCGGGATGGGCGGCGCGGAAGGCGGCAAAGGCGTCGGCGGGGCAGGCATCGGCCAGGCTGCAGCCGGCGTTCAAATCCGGGAGCAGCACCGTTTTTCCCGGGTTGAGGATCTTGGCCGTTTCGGCCATGAAGTGCACGCCGCAGAAGACGATCACATCCGCTTCGGTGGCCGCGGCCTTGCGCGAGAGCTCGAGAGAATCGCCAATGAAGTCGGCGATGTCCTGGATGGCGGGCTCCTGGTAGTAGTGGGCCAGGATCACGGCATTGCGCTGGCGCTTGAGTTCGGCGATCGCCGCCTGCAGCTCCGCCGCCGCCGGGCGGCCTTCCCGGACACCGTCCGCTGTGGCCTGGGATGCCGCGAAAACCAAGCGATGCCTCAACTGATGCACAGTGGAGCCACCCTAGGCATTTTGGATGGCTGTGATTGGGGCATCAGCCGATCCGAATAGCGGCAAGAACCCGCGTAAGGACCTGCAGATCGCCATTGCTGGAGACCTGCATGGCCAATGGGATGGGCTTGATGAGGAGCTCCTGGGCCTGCTGCGGCCCGATGCCCTGATGGTGGTCGGCGACCTCAGCGATGGCGATCAACTGATTGCGGCCCGGTTGGGCCGGCTGGCGCTGCCGATGGCCTGTGTGCTGGGAAACCATGACGCCGGCCGCGATGCCAGTGGCCGCACCCTGCAACGCCAACTGTCCCTGTTGGGCGATCGCCATTGCGGCTGGGGTTTGCGCTGCCTAGATCCGCCGGGCCTGGCGGTAGTGGGAGGACGGCCGGCCAGTGCCGGGGGTGGCTTCAGGCTCAACCCGGGCGCCTTGGCCGTGTTCGGTCCGGTCACCATGCAGGAATCGGCGGATCGGATCACGGCGGCGGCCCTGGCGGCCGATCCGGGCCTGCCGATGGTGCTGTTGGCCCATTGCGGCCCCAGTGGTTTGGGGAGCACCTGCGCCGATCCCTGTGGCCGGGATTGGAAAAAACCTGCGGTCGATTGGGGTGACCAGGACCTGACCGTCGCGATCGAGCGCATTCGTCGGCACCGGCCCTTGCCCCTGGTGGTGTTCGGTCACATGCACCACCGGCTCAAACGGGGCCAGGGGGAGCGGCTCAGCTTCCTGCGCGATCGTGCCGGCACCGCCTACCTCAATTCGGCCTGCGTGCCCCGCCACGGCAATGACGACCAGGGCAGGGCCCTGCGCCATTTCAGCTGGGTCGTGCTGCGCGATGGCCAGCTGCACCAGGCCAGCCACCGCTGGTACGGCATGGGCGGCCAGCTCCTCTACGAGCAGCGGCTGTATCAGCAACCTGCGCCTGAGGTCCAGGTCGCTGCGCCAGCGCCATGCTGATCGTTGCCTGCATCAGTGGCCATGGCTATGGCCATCTTTCACGCACGGCCTCGATCCTCACCGCCCTGCACCAGCTCCAGCCCGACTGGCGCCTGGTGCTCTCCACCCCCCTGCCGGCCCACACCCTGGGGGGAGCCTTTGGGGCGGTGCCGTTTGAACACCGGGCTTGCCGTTGGGATGTGGGGGTGGTGCAGGCCGATGCCCTCGGCGCCGATGCCGCCGCCACCTTGGAGGCTCTCAATGCCCTTGAGCGCCAGCTGCCCAGCCAGGTCAGCCGGGAGGCGGCCTGGCTGGCTGGCCAGGGGGAACCCCTTTTGGTGCTTGGCGATGTGCCCCCGGCGGCGGCGGCCCTGGCCCAGGCGCTAGGGGCCCCCTTGATCTGGATCGGCAACTTTGGCTGGGATGCCATTTACCGGCCCATGGACGGGGCCTTCGTTGGTTGGGCGGAGCGGGCCCTGCAGGCCTATCGCCAGGGGGAGGCGGTGATCGAATGCCCCTTCGCCATGGCCATGGACTGGGGGATCCCCCACTGGCCCGTGGGGTTAACGGCCGGCCGGCCCAGGCTCGATTGCGCCAGCCTCCGCCGCCTCCTGGCGATCGACACACCGGCGGAGCGCACCGTGCTCGTGGGCTTCGGGGGCATGGGCTTTCCTCTGCCTGCCACGCTTTTCAGCCGCTGGTCAGAGCACCACTTCCTAGTGACCGATCCTGAACTGGCCGCGGCGGCCCCCAATGCATCGCTGCTGCCAGAGGGCCTGCGTCCCCTCGATGTCATGCCCGTCTGCGGTCGGGTGCTGACCAAGCCGGGGTACAGCACCTTTTGCGAGGCCCTCGCCCAGGGATTGGGGGTGCACCTGGTCCGCCGCGAGGGCTTTGCCGAGGCCCCCGTGCTGGAGGCCGCCCTGCAGGCCCATGGCCAGCACCGCCTGCTCAGCCGCGACCAGCTGCTGGCGGGGGACTGGCAACTGGACCAACCCCTGCAGCCCGCCAGCAGGGGCCCGATCCCTGGCGATGGCGCCGACCAGGCCGCGGGCCTGCTGGAGCGCTTCATTCGCCAAAACTGCTGCGCCCCAAGGACTTGACCCCTTGTCAAGTCAATGATCAGTAACGCGAATCATTGGCGGTAGTAGCGATTGACGCTGGCGATCGTCGGCTCCCGTTATTGGAGAACCCAAATCAGTGGCCCACGGTGATTTGAACCTCGCCGCGTAGTTCTGATTACAAATGGACAGCTGTGTGACTGGCACTCGATAGGCTTCCTGGAGCATCTTGTTCGACAAGCTATGCGCCATCAGCAAATTGCTGTCATCGGTTGAGGCATTCCGCCTTTTTGTGGAACCCAAGCGATTAATTTCACGGTTCATTTTTCCTTGCGTCGTTTTTCGCGTCGCCCTAGTCAGCGCCCCTCAAACGATTCGCCCCATCCATCAACCCGGCTTCTGCGCACTGCAGCGTTGCCCATTGCCTTGCCCTGGCGGCAAAGCCAAGCACCTTGTCGATCTTGCCTGAACCGCTTTGACTCCAGTTTTTTCAACCAAGGCCGTTCCCACTCGCGTCGCTGAGACCCCGCGAGCGTCGCGATTCCCGTTCTGGCCCCTCGCTACCGGGTTGCTGACCCTTGTCGCCCCTTTGGCGGCCACGGCTGCGCCACGAGACAGCCTGGGCACGGCCCTTAATGATCAGTTCCTAGAAGCGTCAGCCCCTTCGGCTGCCGTGATGTCCAGCCCGCAAGCCAGCGGCCCACTCACCACCAGCTCCAGCCTGGGCCGCCAGCTGGAGCAGCCGGCCCAGCGCCTGGCCATGCTTGATCTGGACGGTCCGTCAACGGCACCCTTCCCGATTGCCAGTCCGCCGCCCGTGCGGGCCAACTACCCGATCACCCCGGCCCGCCGGGCCCTGCTCAACACGATCCGCTACGCGGAAGGCACCTGGGCCGGCGGTCAAGACATCGGCTATCGCATCCTGTTTGGCGGCAGCCTGATGGGCTCGATGGAGCGCCATCCCAACCTGGTGATCCGCACGGCCCGCTACGCCAGTGCCGCTGCCGGTGCCTACCAGTTCATGCCCTTCACCTGGTCGATGGCCAGCCGCCTGCTCGGCTTGCAGACGTTCAGCCCTGAGGAGCAGGACCAGGCCGCCCTGCTGCTTATCCAGCGCCGCGGGGCCCTGCCCCTGGCCGATGCGGGTCGTTTTACCCGCAGCCTGGCTGCCCGGCTGGCCCCGGAGTGGGCGTCTTTCCCGACCCTCGGCGGCAGCAGCTACTACGGCCAGCCCGTACGTCGGTTTGCCGACTTGAAGCGTTTTTACGAGGACAACCTGGCCCAGTTGCAGGGTGAACTCCCCAGCGAAAGCCTGCGCGACGATCAGGCCGGGTCTCCTGTTTGCCTCCGGGGCCAACTGGTTTGCCAGTTCGCCGAAACTGCCAAGCCGTCGCTTTGAGTTCTAGGCAGGCTTACCTTTCAGCCCTGGGCAAACCTCGCTGAGCAGGCTTGGCTGATGGGTTGAATGGCCCAACTGGCCTGGTTCGTTGGCTTAGCCAGTTCAGCCGAATCACGCCTTCAGGGAAATGGAACTTTTGAGAGCTCCAACCCTGAGCTCAATCAGCGCGGGGTTGTCCTCCAGCGTGCTTAGGCCCCTCCTCAGGAGTCGCCACTGCCCTGGTCGCTGAGGCGAGAACGGCCAACGGTTTGCTGGGCAATGAGGTAAGCCGCGAGGGCCGCGGCAAAAAAGCCCAGGCAGTTGCGGCTGATCGGTAGCCAGTCGCTGGTGCGCGTCAGCACTGGCCCGAGGCCGAAAACGAGGAACAGGAGTCCCCAGAGGGGCGAGAGCAGCAGCACCCAGGCCCATTCCACCGTGCGCCCTTCCTTGCGCGGGTAGGCGGCAAAGCCAACGATCAGGCCGCCCAGAAGGGAGGTGCAGAGGGTGAGCAGCCACTGTTCTTGGGGCAGGCCTGGCACCACCTGGCAGCCGCCCCGTTCCAGGCAGCCCTGCACCGCCGAGAGGGCATCCACAATGGCGCCATCTTCGCCGTGCTCGCGAACGTAGTACTGGTTGCCGTAGCGGGTTTGCAGTTCGACCCAGAAGGTGCGTGGCATCAGGGCGAAGAGGGCATCGCCGACGTTGAAGTTGAGCAGGTTGCCGCCGCGGGGATCGGCCACCAGCACCAGGCTGCGTTCATCGAGCCCCCAAAACTCCTTCACCGCTAAACCCGGGGTGCGGTCGTATTGGCTCAGCACCCTCAGTTTCCAGCCACTGCTTGCCTCAAAGGCGTTGAGGCTGGCCTCCAGGCTGGCGCGCTGGCCATCGCTGAGGGCCTTGGCCAGGTCGATTACCGGGGTGGGGTGGTCGGGCAGGAGGTCGGGGTTGTCATAGGCCTGGGCCGGCCCGGGGCCAAACCCCAGCAGGCTGACCAGCAACAGCAGGCCGGCGGCGAAGCGACCCAGGCGCCTGAACGTGTCGCAAAGGCCCATGGCTGCTGCTTCAGTGGGCCAGCATTCTCACCGACACTTGGGCGGTGCCGTGGGCCCAGGACCTCGACCCCTTGATCTTCAGCCCTTGATCTCCCGCCTGGACGAATCAGACCTGCCCGAGTGGTTGCAGCAGCGGTTGCTGGCGGCGGGGGGCTCGGTGCCGTTCCACACCTACATGGCCTGGGCCCTCCATGATCCCGACCACGGGGCCTATGGCAGCGGCCGTCTCCGAATTGGCCGCCGCGGCGACTTCGTCACCTCCCCATCCCTGGGCTCGGATTTCGCGGCCCTGCTCGCCCCCCAGCTGGCCGAGTGGCTGGCGGAACTGGCGCTGGAGCAGGGGCTCGATCTTGAACGGTCTGCCAGCGCGCGCGGAGCTGGTTGCGAGCCCCCTAGGCCCCTGGCCCTGGTCGAAACGGGCCCGGGCGAAGGGGAGTTGGCCCTGCAGCTGGCCCAGGCCCTGGCCCTGGGGTGGCCCCAGCTGGCGGCCTGCTGCGAGCTGGTGTTGGTGGAACCCAATGGCGGCATGGCGGACCGCCAGCGCCGGCAACTCCAATCCTGCCCCCTGCCCTGCCGCTGGGTCAGCGCCGAGGAGCTGGCCCAATCCCCATGCACCGGCGTGGTGCTCGCCCATGAGGTGCTCGATGCCTTAGCGGTGGCGCGGATCCGTTGGGATGGCCGCCATTGGCGCCAGCAACGGGTGGCCCTCAGCCAGGAGGCTGGCCAGCCGGAGTTCCTAGAGCTCATCGATGGCGATCCCCTCGGGCCGGAGGCGGAACCAACCCTGGAGTCCCTAGGCCTCTGGCCCCCCGACCCGCGCCGGGGCCCGGGTTGGGCCACGGAGCTGCATCCGGAGCTGGCGCCCTGGTTGGCCAGCTGCGCCGCCGGGATCGCCCACGGCCGGCTGCTGGTGATTGATTACGCCATCCCCGCCGAGCGCTACTACGCCCCCCAGCGGCTGGATGGCACCCTGATGGCCTATCGCCAGCAGGAGGCCAGTGGCGACCCCCTGCGCCAACCGGGTTCCTGGGACCTGACGGCCCATCTCTGCAGCGACAGCCTGGTGCTGGCGGCCCGCCAGGGGGGCTGGCAGCTGCTCGGCCAGCGCAGCCAGGGGGAGGCCCTGCTGGCCCTGGGGTTGGCCCAGCGGCTCCATGGCTTGCAAACCCCGCTGGTTGGTGAGCGGCTCGATTTAGCCACGGCCCTGGGCCGGCGCGAATGCCTGCTGCGCCTGGTCGATCCCGCCGGCCTAGGGGCCTTTCGTTGGTTTGCCTTCAGCCGGGATGGCTCTGCTGCCGCGCCAGGTGCTGGGGACAAGCCCCGATCAAGCCTGCCCTCTGGCCAGCCCAGCCCCCCAGGGAGCCAGCCCCCCGGGGAGTCGCCGCTGCCGCTGTTTCTGCGCGATCCCTGAACCGGCTCAGGCCAGCCGCTCCAGGGCCGCGCCGATCACCGCCGCGTCGATGTCATCGCGGATCACCACCCTGCCGATGCCCGTGGGCAGCACAAAGCGCACCCGGCCGTCGCGCACCTTTTTATCTCCCTGTAGGCAGGCCAACACCGCCTCTAGGTCC
Source organism: Synechococcus sp. UW140 (assembly GCA_945861595.1). Taxonomy (GTDB): domain Bacteria; phylum Cyanobacteriota; class Cyanobacteriia; order PCC-6307; family Cyanobiaceae; genus BAIKAL-G1. The sequence continues at coordinate 13,925 of CAMAVE010000001.1, read as the reverse complement.
AGGTCGGGCCAGCGCTGGGGCAGGCCGGCGGCCGCCACCAGGCACCGTTGGCGCTCCTGCTCGCGTGCTGTCCACAGGCCCAGGGCCAGGGCGATTTCACCGGCGGCGACCATGCCGATCGCCACGGCTTCGCCGTGCAAATAGGTGCCGTAGCCGCAGAGGGCTTCCACCACATGGCCGAGGGTGTGGCCGTAGTTGAGGATCGCCCGCAGGCCGCCCTCGTGTTCATCGGCCGCCACCACCTGGGCCTTGGCCGCCGCCGAACGCTGCAGGATGGCCTGAAGAAGTTGGGGGCTCAGCCGCTCCAGGCTGGAGAGGTCGCCGGCGGCCTCGAGGGCTGCAAATAACTCGGGATCGCCAATCACCCCGTACTTGATCACCTCGGCCATGCCGGCCCGGAATTCCCGTTCCGGCAGGCTGGCCAGGGTCTGGGGATCAATCAGCACCAGAGCGGGCTGGTGGAAGGCCCCGATCAGGTTCTTGCCGCCCGGATGGTTCACCCCCGTCTTGCCGCCGATCGCCGCATCGACCATGGCCAGCAGGGTGGTGGGCACCTGCACCACGGCGATTCCCCTGAGCCAGGTGGCGGCCGCAAAGCCAGTCATGTCGCCGACCACCCCACCGCCAAGGGCCACCAGCAAGGAGCGACGCTCCAATTTGCGCTCGAAGGCGGCCTCGTGAATGAGGCCAATGGTGGCGGGGGTTTTCTGCTGTTCACCGGCCTCCACCACCAGCAGCGTGGTGTCGAAGCCGGCCGCCTGCAGGCTGGCCAGGGCCGTGGCCCCGTACCGGGCCTCCACCTCCGGATTGCTGACGATTAAGACCTTCGTTCCGGTGCCAAAACCCTGCTGGGCCACCAGGGCTCCTAGCTGGGCCATTCCGCCAGCCCCAATCACCACCGGGTAGGGGTGGCGTTGCAAGGCGACCTCAATCGTCTCAAACAGCACCGGTTGCGCCTGGGAAGGGGCTGGGCCTGCCTGGATCGAGCTGACTGGAGTGGCGGGGCTGCTGCTCACGGCGGGCACGGGCAAGGGCGTCTGGGCTGTGATCGAGTCTGCCGCTTGAGCTTGCCCAGGCCAGCAAGCCCCTAAGGTTTGGGCCATGGCCGAGGCTTCCAGCCCCAGACGCAATCGCACCGCCTGGGCCTTCCTGGCACCGGCCTTGCTGCTGCTTGGCCTGTCGGTGCTGGTGCCCGCGGCCATGGCCCTGTTGATGAGCGTCAGCCAGACGGGTCTCGATGTGGCTGAACCCCTGAAATTTGTGGGGTTGGCCAACCTCAAGCGCCTGCTCCACGACCCGATGTTTTTCCGGGTGCTTGGCACAACCTTGGTGTATCTCGTTGGCGTGGTGCCACCGATTGTGTTGGGGTCCCTGGTGCTCGCCGTACTCGTCAACCGGCAGCTGCCAGGCATCCATTGGTTCCGGGCCGCCTTCTATGCGCCCGTGTTGGTGTCGATTGTGGTGGCGGCCATTGCCTTTCGCTGGCTTTATGCCGAAACCGGCCTGATCAATGGCTGGCTGGCCAGCCTGCTCGGGCCTGCTTTTTCGCCGATTGGCTTTCTCACCAACCCCCTGCTTGCCCTACCGGCGGTGATGCTGGTGACCCTTTGGAAGGGCCTGGGTTACTACATGGTGATCTTTGTAGCCGGTCTCCAGGGCATCTCCAAGGATCTCTACGAAGCCGCCTCCCTCGATGGCAGTGAGGGCTGGCGCAAGCACGTCGATATCACCTTGCCCCTGCTGCGGCCCTACATCACCTTGGTGGCCGTGATCTCGGCGATTGCGGCCACCAAGGTGTTTGAGGAGGTGTTCTTGATGACCCAGGGAGGGCCTGCCGATTCGACCCGCACCCTGGTGTATTACGTGTATGACCAGGCCTTCTCGGAACTCGAAATCAGCTATGCCTGCACCGTGGGCCTGGCCCTGTTCCTGATTGTGTTGCTGCTCAGCCTGGTGCGGCTTGTGGCTGCCGGCGAGCGGGGCCTGACTTGAGTTTGGGTTGGGCCCGGGGTTGGCCCGATCCAGTGCCAAAGTGGGTGATTGGCCTGCAGCAGGCGCGAGGTGGTTGTGAGCACTGATCCCGCCTTGCTGCCCCTGCAGTCGCCCGGGTCGCCCCACGCTGTGGGGATCGGCATTGTGGGGGGCGGCCAACTGGCCTTGATGCTGGCCGAGGCGGCGCGGCAGCAGGGGGTTCCCCTGCATCTGCAGACCCCTGGGGCGGCCGATCCGGCCGTGGGCCTGGCCACCACGGTGCTGCAGGCGAAAATTGGCGATGCCAGCGCCACCTTGGAGCTGAGCCGGCGTTGCGGCGCCATCAGCTTTGAGAATGAATGGGTCGATCTCGACGCCCTGGCCCCCTTGGCCGAGGCAGGTGTGGTCTTCCTGCCCAGCTTGGAGTCGCTGGGTCCCCTGGTGGACAAGCGCCAGCAACGGGACCTGCTGGGCCGCCTCTCCATTCCGACTCCCCGCTGGCTGCCGCTCAACGCCCTGGGGTCCGCCGCCCGGCTCCAGCCCCGCTCCAGCCTGGAGCAAGCCAACAACCCAGCCGCGGCGGCGAACTTTTTCGACTCGGCCGTTCCATGGCAAGTGGCGAGCCCGGTCCCCGCTGCGGCTGTTGCAGCAGAGCCTGAACCTGGCGAGCTAGGCGTTCACGCGGCTGAGGCTGATGGGGAAGCCTCCGGGCAACTGTCGCTGGCCCAAGGGGGATTACCCCAGGGCTGGAGTTTCCCTCTGGTGGCCAAGGCGATACGGGGCGGCTACGACGGTAAGGGCACCTTGATTCTTCGATCGGCGGCGGAGCTGGGCCAGTTGCTGAATCAGGTGGATCCGGCGCTCTGGATCCTGGAAGAGTTCGTGGCCTTTGAACGGGAACTGGCCCTGGTGGCCTGCCGCGACCGTGCTGGCGCCGTGGCCTGCTACCCCCTGGTGGAAACTCACCAACAGGACCAGGTCTGTGACTGGGTACTTGCCCCGGCCCAAGCCAGCCAATCGCTGGAAGCGATGGCCCGCAACATGGCGGCCTCCCTGCTGACGGCCTTGGACTACGTGGGGGTGCTCTCAATTGAATTTTTCTATGGTCCGGCCGGGCTGCTGGTGAACGAACTGGCTCCCCGCACCCACAACTCCGGCCACTACAGCATCGAGGCCTGTTCCATTAGTCAGTTCGCCCAGCAGGTGCGCATCGTTGACGGCCAGCCCTTGCAAGCCCCTGAGCTGACCGCCGCCGGGGCGTTAATGGTCAACCTGCTTGGCATCGACCGAGGAGAGGCCGAGCGTGAAGCCGCCCTAGCGGCCCTGGCGGCCCTCCCCCAGGCAACCCTGCATTGGTACGGCAAGCAGGGATCGGCCCTGGGTCGCAAACTGGGCCATCTCACCGTGCTTTTGCAGGCCTCCGACCCCGAGGAGCGGGCCCTCGAAGCGCACCAACGGTTGGAGGAAATCCGCAGCATCTGGCCCCTGCCGGCCCACGATTGGGCTTAGGGTGTGGAGGAACTGCTGTGTTGGTGACTGCCTTCTACAGTTTTCTGATCTGACTCCCTTTTCGACATGGGGTGTCTGTCGCGACGGTGACGTAGACCGGCCCCGTAGCCGGAAACGAAGCCCCGCTCTGATGCCCCTTCTGGTTCATCCAGGTCGGAATCTGGGGCAGAACGGCATGGTGGTTCACCCTTTTCTTGCCCAATGAGAGCTACCAAGTCCCGGACTTGGACAGACTGACAAGTGGATTGACCACAGCTTGGCTTTGGGGCTCCGCTTTCGATCTTCCCTTTCCCTGGATTGGCAGTCAGCTACTGCAAAAGTGATGTGGATCAGGGGAGGTCTCGCGCAACCCCCATGGACACTTGTCCAAGGCACCGGGCATGGGGTTGGGACGGTGAGGTGGTGATGCGTGGATAGGGGCGTGGATAGGGATGGTGGAATTGATGGCCAGGCCCACGCTGCTTGCTTGCGAAGGCCGCGTGGGCCTGGCCGTAGGGGTGAATTGAAACCTGGCACCACCTGCTCGGCCTTTGGTTGCCGGGCTTTGCTCAATCGCCTTGCCAGCATGAGTCGGACCCCAGTTCGCGAAGCCATAGCTAGTGCAACCGTTGCGATCGGGACGATCGAGCTGTTTCGCTGTGGCGAACTGCACAGGGTCGCTATGACCCATCTGAATCAAGCCCCTGGTGGTTGCTAGTGGTCGGGCTGGAGAGGTGTGATCTTCCCAGGCAGAGGAGTGGGGCCCGGGCATTTTTTACTTCGGCTCGATATATGGGGGGGATTAGCCCCATCTCTGCTCCATCGGGATTCCTGTAATCCCTTTCAAGTTTATCGTGATTGGGTACCCCTTAACATGCTTGCTCTCCCTTGAATCTTAGGGCAAAATCACATCGGAATAATGGTCTTGATGGTCGGCTACGGTGCGTCAGAGGCGATAGTTCACGTTGCCCTTAAATATTTTCTTGGCAAGTCAATCATGGTTCGCTCTAGGCCTGGATAGGACGCCGTCATAGGCCTGCTCTAGTCCACTAACTACCCCCCGCCCCCACCCCAAAAAATTGAGGCGCCAGGCCGTGAAGCGTTTCCATCTTGAAAGGCATCTTGGCAGCATCGCAAGCTCGGCCACAAGCCGCCAGTGGATATCATGGCCATTTCTAGCAATAGTGGTAACTTCTATCGTCACATGCTTTTTGTTTAGCCTGATACCTGCTCCCACATCAGACAGGGCAATATTTGTATCCGTAGCCGAGTATCTCAATAAAGGCAGTCGTCTCTATGTTGACGTTTACGACAACAAGGATCCTCTCTTTTATTATGCCGTTTCAAGTCAGCGGTTGTTTGGCGCGGCTGGAGAGTATGTTTTTGAGCTCTCCATAGCGTTAATCGCCGCCCTCTCTGCCTGCGATATTGCTAGAAACCTGGTCTCGATAAGTAAAATACAACAAAAAGCCTTGCTTATCGCCGTACCCTTTCTGGTAACAGGCGCATTCTGGGTTCCAGGCGACACCCATCTCCCTGCAACGGCATTGGCTCTGCTGTGCTGCTCTCAATATTTTCGAAAAAGATTTCTATTGAGCGGCTCACTGATGGCCATTCTGCTTTTTTCAAAGTTGATTATGTTCCCGCTGCCCGTTGTGTTTTGCCTCGCCAGCGAGCTTTCCAGTTCCAGAGAGCGGCGACTCCGCATTGCTGTCCAGAATCTAGGCTTAATATTCATAGGGTTCGTATTCTCTGCGGCTTCAATTTTTGGATTACTGGCCAGCAGGGGCGAGCTATTCGGTTACCTGCAAGCCCAGCGTAATAACATCCTTTACGCCAATAGTGTCTTGATAAATAGCGACGGCTTCTCGGGTTCATTGGTCGCTCACCTGCGGACGATATTCACAGACCAGGCAAGCGTATTCTTTGCTGTTGCGTTGCCATTCGCAGGCCTGATTCTTGCCATTTGTGTTGCAATTAGTCGTGGAGAAGTGCAGGCTCGCTCTTTCGCTATCGCCACACTGGCAACCTTTTTATTCTCCCTATTCATTCTGGCGAATACGGGGCTATGGAGGCATCACTTGCAGATCATCTATTTCGGCCAAACCCTAATATTGATTACGCTGGCTGCAATGCTATCGAGCTACCTAAGGAGATCAAGGGCAATCACCATGATTTCAGTCATTTTGCTAGCTGTACTACTCAGTGGTATGCCAGGCTTTCCCCATTATATTGACTCGCCTCAAGCGGTTGTAAATAAACTTGTATCGGCCACGCAGGAGTCAGCTGAGTCACAATCCTTTAGGTCGGCATACCCGAATGGATATGCGTTTGCCCGGCTAGGTCAGAACTCCAATGTGATCCCTCACGGTGCCCCAATGAACAAGCTTGTCTGTCCAGACTTCCACCAGTATGTCTTCTATTCAGCAGAGAGGTTGAAAAATATTTTAGATTGCGTCAGAATAGCGCCAGTACTCGTCATTGATCCCAGTTTTCACCGCTATGAGCAACCTCCCAATTGGCTGCCAATAGGGGCTGACAAGCAAAGAATAATTGATACTTGGAATCACTTTGTTTCTGCCGGCGAAGACATGGTGCGAACGCATTTTAGCTGTAAAAGATTTAATCAAATACGGATTTGTAGCGCAAACGCTCTTTAGCTAGTTCTTTCGGTAGTGATTGGGCTGGGCAGGCGAGTGGGGTGTGACCTGTTGTGAGAGCCTAACGCTGACAGTCCGACCAAGGACTTAGCAGGCGGAACAGTGACAGGTGCTTATAGTCGACGACGACTTGCGGGACGCTTCGCTTTGGTGCTACTTGGCTGGGCCAGTCGTCAAACTATTCAAGGATTATCTTTCACTCTGCCTGGTGAATGGTGTTGAGTCTCCTCAACTAGCCATCATTTTTTGGTCCAATCGTCAAACAAGTCGAGATCACGCCGCTGGGCTTTTGCTGTCGCCAAGATCCGTTCCTCGTTCTTGGCGTAAATGGTTTACCAGGTGCCATTGGGTTGTGCTACTGGATTGAGCAGAGTACCCACTTTGATGTCCAACCTCTCTTGGGCCTAAAGCAGGTCGCCGTTAACGGTCGACGAATCGTTGGCTGTATCTTTCTCGGCGTTCAACAATCCTGATCCTTGCGTCTCCGATGCATGGGCTGTCACAAATCTAGGGGTATTGCGTCGAAGACGCTTTCGACCGTGACCAGCTCTTTGAACTAAATGTGCCCTCTGCCAGTCTGCTTAACGCCAGCCTTCCATGGATGGCCGACTTGCCCCGGCTTTTCGGAGGCGACATGGTTCGATGACTTCGCTTGCGTAGGCCTTTCCCCCCTAATTGGGATTAGGCCCGTAGGAAGGGGCATGGGCTCGCTGGACTGACAGGGCAGACTGACAGGGCGGACTGACATCTGACAGATCGGCTGACAGAGATGGATGGTATGGGCCTGCCAGCGATAGGATTTTGACTGCAGTTAAGGGTTTTCATTCTTTCTAGTTTATCCATGCTGGAATCTGGTATGGAACAGTCTGCTAATTCACCATGTTCTCTACTAGAAAGCTTGCTTTATCCTTGCTTGGCTAGATCAGCCTCAAGCGGTCCAAAATGATTTTAGTGGCGGCTTGACACGCCAGCCCAGACCGTTTTGAGCAATCGTTCCGTGTTGGCGGCGTTGAGGGGTCGGCCAAACAGGTAGCCCTGGCCGTATTCGCAGCCCAAGCCCTTGAGCACATCCAGTTGGTACTGGGTTTCGATTCCTTCGGCTACTACGGCCATGTTGAGGGCGCTGGCCATGTCAATCACCGCTTTAACAATCACGCCATCGCCATGGTCAACCGAGAGGCCATCGGTAAAAGAGCGATCAATTTTGAGCACGCCAACCTGCAGATTTTTAAGATAACGAAGGGATGAATAGCCTGTGCCGAAATCGTCAATGGCCATGCGAATGCCCAGGCTCTCTAGCTTGTTGATACAGGTTGTCGCCAGTTCGATATCGTCAATGAGGGCAGTTTCGGTGATTTCTAGGTAAAGATTGCTGGGTTGGACCTGATGGGTTTTGATCGCGCTAGCGACCCGCTCGGAGAGGGCTAGGTCCAAAAGGCTGCGGGCAGATATGTTGACTGAAAGGGTAAGGAGTTTTTCTGGGGTAACCAGGTTCCACTCGGTGATCTTCCTGCAAGCTTGCTCAAGAATTTGGGCATCGAGATCCACGATGAGTCCGGTTTCTTCGGCAATCGGGATGAAGTCAGCCGGGTTCAGCAGGCCCTGCTGGGGGTGGATCCAGCGCACGAGGGCTTCAAAGCCACTGATGCGGTTGGTCCAGAGTTCCATGATCGGTTGGAAATAGCATTCCAGCTCGCCATTGGCTAGGGCACGCCTCAGCTCAGATTCCAAAGAGGTGCGTTGCTGGGCTGATTCGCGCATGCCATGGTCGAAGTTGATCACACAATGGCGACCTTTTTGCTTCGCTTCATACATGGCCAGATCGGCGTTCTCCAGCAAGGAATCTGCCGTGTCCCTTGGGTTGGCATAGGCCAGGCCAATGGAGGCGGAATGGGAGAGAAGACGGCCACCTAAATTGATCGGAATACTGATCTCAGTAATGATCTGCTCTGCCAGTTTCAAGGCCTGGTAGGCCAGGTCGTAGCGACAGATCACGATGAATTCGTCACCGGCTAGCCGAGCCAGAATGTCCTGGGGGCCGACCAATTGCTGCAGGATCCGCGCCACCGTGATCAGGAACTGGTCACCGGCCACATGGCCGTAGGCATCATTGACATTTTTGAAGCGGTCCAGATCAATAAAGAGAACCGCAATGACGGTGTCAACCTGGGGTTGTTGCTGGTTTTCCTTCAGCCAACGGCTGAGCTGCTCGAGGGCCATCTCCCGGTTTGGCAGACCGGTGAGACTGTCATGGGTGGCCCGGATCACGGCTGCCTCATGGGCCTGCCGTTCCGCCGTCAGGGCTTTCCAGCCCTTGTCGCCGATCTGGATGGTGCGGCCGAAGGCCTTCACCAGCTCCCGTTCGGTTGGACTGAAGGGTTGGCCGAGGCGACCGACGAGGAGCTGCTCCTGGTTGGCTAGCTCAAGCCAGGTGACCTCAAGACGTCCAACGGCCAGCTCAAGGGTTGCGTTCTGCTGTTCCCGGGCCTGAAGCACGAGGAGGCGATCGCTGGGGATGAGGCCCAGGGATTCTCGGATCTGGCCATGGGCAACCAGCACAACTACCTGGGCCCCCAAGGCGCCAGCCACTTGGTCAAGGGCGTCGACCACAGGGTGGACCTGATCGGGATCGAACAGGGAGATCAACTTGGTGAGATGATCCAGGGACTGGGCCAGCTCGCTCACGGCTGGTTCAAGTTTAGGAACTCCAAGCTTGAAGTCACCATGGGCTGAAGGGATGACCTCATTGAGGGACGCGGTCGTAGCGGTATGTGGGGGGCGGCCTAAATGGCAATTAATCATTCTAGCCTAACCCAGAATGCCCCCCTGTTGTCAAGCGAGGGAGGAGCTCTAGTCCACCACCGGGGTTCTTCGAAACCCTGGCAAATGCCTTGGGCTGCCAGTGCTTGCCCCTGGATTGATCCTTGGTTGTTGCCCCATTGTCTTGGGGTTTACTCGGGCAAGGGGGAAGAGCAAAACCGAGCACCCCGAGGGCATCAATGTAAGGCCGGGATCCGCCAAGATGTTCACCCATCACTTATTGCTAAAAAAGCAATAAGTGAGTCTTGAGTGGGGATAATTGCCTTTTGGGGGGATTTTGATGGTACGAAAGTTGGCCCATTCCATCCCCTTTGGGGGGTGGCGTGTGGGGTGCCCCTTCCTTGGTAAAGGGTGAGGGGCTGGCCCCCGTTATCTGGCTTTGATTAGGTCGTCCACAGCGCGTTGCAACGCCTCCCGATCCAGGCTGGTGGTCAGGAACACCTCCTGGGCCGAGCTGCCGCGGCGCGCCACCAGCTTCCAACCACCGGTCAGGGGTGCGGAGATCCGCAGCCGCAGCCCCTGGCTTCGACCCCGCACCCGGCTGATCACGGCTGGGGTGATCGTGTCCACCTGGGGATGGAGCGCCAGCTTGCGGAGCAAAGGGATCAGGCCCTCGACGTAGGTGCTGTGGGTGATGACCACCCGCCCCATGGCAGCGATTGCGGCAGGGGCAAAAATCTAGGCAGAATGCTGCCGAGCTAGATCCGCTCTAGGGGTGCCATCGTTAGGCCTTCAGCGGCCAGCTGTTGGTGGTAGAGCTCCGCCTGTTCAAAGGGGCCGCTCCAGGCCACCGCCGATCCCTGGCTGTCGATGCGGTGGGCCAGCTGCCAGGCCCGATCCGGATCCATCCCCGGGATATGGCGCAGCAGGCTCTCCACCACGTGCTGATAGGTATTGAAATCGTCATCGAGGACGATGACCCGGGCTTGGGGATAGGGCTCCCTCTCGCTGAGGCTGCCATCGGCTTGCCTGGTCCGACGCGCCGGGGCCAGGGGACGCATGGGCGTGCTGGTGAGGGCAGGAACGCTGGTCATGGCCCGTATTGGCTGGTCTCGACAGGACCAAGCCTAGGTACACTGGGGGACCCTTTTCCAAACCCCATGCTGATCACCCTGGGTTGGGCCTCGCTTGCGGCCATCTTCACTTTTTCGATTGCCATGGTGGTCTGGGGCCGCAACGGCGACGGCACCCTCAACTTCTGAGCCTTGCCTGAGCTTTCCCTGGGCATCCCCACCCTGTTGGCGGCCACAGCAACCCTTTTGCTTGTGTTTGTCAGTGGTGGGGTGATCTATCTCTCCACGATCGAATGGCGGGATCGGCGCCGCCGTCAGGCCGCTCCCCTCTCCCGCCGTTGATCCCGTTGGCAACGGCAATTGCGCCGATCGATCGCTTGTGGTTTGTTTTGCCGCCTAGGGGGCGGCTGGTCGATTGTCGAGGGGGCTGCTGTCTGCGGGGCTCCTTGCTGATCGGCTCCGCTTTTGTGGGCTCCCTTTTTTGCGCCCCTCTCCTGTTGAGCGATCGCCTGTCGGTTGTGACTCCAAGGAGGCCGTGATGCAGCTCGTTCGCCCACGTCCTCCCTTGTTGATGACTGGGTTGAGCCTGGTCCTGTTGCTGGTTGGGGCTAGCTGGCTGTTGTGGCGCACACCCCGACGCCACGCTTCAGGCTTGGAACGGCTGGCCTCTAGCGCTGCCCTATTGCAAAGTTTTCGCAGTGGCGGCCTGCCTACGCCGCCGCCCCTTTGGAGCCAGCGCCTTGGCCCCGGCCTAGCCCAGCAACTCTGGGCCCGCCATTCCGGCCTGTGGTGGCAGTTCTGGGGCGGCCATGGCGATGGAGCCGAATTCCTGGTCTTGCCGGCAGAGCCCTTTGGCGGCGCCCAACCCTTGCCCCTTCCTCCGAAGGCCCTGCAGGTTGACGATCTGGTGGTGGTGGCAGCCGATCCGCTCAACCGCCAGTGGTTGCAGGACCAGTTGCGGCTCAAATTCGCGCCGCCCCAGGGCCAACAGCGCCAGTGCCTCAACCAGCTCAAGAGCTCGGAAGCGGCCTACTGGAGTGGCCCCACCCTCGGCGACTTGCTGGGACCGCTGACGCCATTGTTTCTGCCCTTTCAGCAGGGTTGCTTGGTTCTGGCTGGCGAGGGGAAGGCCCTGACCTGGCAGGGTCAGGCCAGCCCGCTTGGGCCCAGCCCGGCTAGCCCCCAGGCCCCAGGTCCATTGCTGGAGACCCCCGCCCGCCAGGCCGCCGATGCCCTCTTGCTGCTCCAGGGTGGGCGGCTGGCCCCCCTGGTTGATGGACTTTTGGGCAGTCGCCTGGTGAGCGAACCGCTCCAGAAACGCTATGGCTTGGGTCCCGCCCAGCTGGGCTTGCTGCGCCAGACCCCGTTCCAACTCCGGCTCCGCTCCCAGGCCAAGGGGCCCTATCGGGCCAGTTTGGAGTTGCACCTGGCCCTGGGCGCCAACGCATCCGACTGGCGCGCCCTGCTGGCCGGGCTGCGCAAAGGCTTACTGGCCCAGGGGCTGGAGGAAAGGGAAGCGAGTCCCCAATGGCAACGGCAGGGGATGGGGAAACCCTTCAGCGCTAGCACCTGGCAGCGGGTCGATGGCAGCGAGGCAGGCGGCACCACGCCAGGCGCAACCACGCCAGGCGCAACCAAGGAAGGCGGCATTGGTGCTCAAGGCACCGTTGTGGGTGGCTGGCGCTGGTTGAACCAGCCCCCTGGACCCTCCCCTGCTGGCTCCGTCCCGGCCCAACCTCGGGTGCTGCTCCTGTTCCTGGGGCCCGAGCCCAAGCAGGAGTCGGTTGGCTCCGCTCGATGGGCGGCCTGGGATCCTGGCCAGGTCAGCCCAGCCATGCTCAGCCTGTGGGCCCAACCCCAGGCCCTGGATCGGCTTGGGCTCTGGCCGCCGGGAGTTCCCCCGTTGCTCAAACGCTCCAGGTCTTTGCAGATCGGGGCCAGGGCCCTTGCTGCGGGCGGTTGGTCCTCCGGCCCTGGACCCAGCCAATTCACCGGACGCCTGACCTTGCCCTAATCCCGGCACCACTGGTGACGGCTGATGCCGCTTTGGCCTGGCCAGGTTTCATGGGGCAGGGCTAGCAGACCCCAGACCTTTGCCCCTGCCAGACAGTTGGCCCTGCCAGACAGTTGCCCCTGCCCGACAGTTGACCCCGCCTGACAGTTCTCCCTGACAATTGAGGGGGCGCTCTTAGGGGGTGCTGGCACCTGGATCGGCTGGAGCTGGCGGGGGCGTGGATGGTTGGGCTGCGGCCTCCTGCTGGCGCTCGCGGCGGCGTCGATCGGCCGCCACGGTTTCTTCCATCAGCTCCACCGCCTGGGCCAACTTCTCCACATTGGAGGCGTAGAGGCTGAGGTCCTTATCCAGGCGTGACTTGAGTAAGCCCATGGCTTCACCGATCTCGTGGGCGGATTGCCGCAGGGCTGAGGGCTCGAGGGCATCGGCGCCAGCGGCCTGCTGCAACAGGGTCAACAGCCCCACAGCGGCGAGACGGGAATAGTGAAAATTGGGTTGTTTGACGGCGCTGAGCACGTCGGCGATGGGAGCCGGAGCACCGGAACCGCCGCTGGTCAGCCAGCCAGACACCTCCTCGAGACTGTGGTGGCCCACGGCCGCCACCATGGTTTGGCGCTCCCGCTCAAAATCGGCTGCCGAAAAGCCGGAGGAGCCGCAGAGGGCTTCAAACAGGGGCTGGCGCTGCTCCTCGGGCCGATAGCCCTTGGAAAAGCTCTCAAACACCTGGATCAGGCCCACGGCGAAGAGGCCTTCGGCGCGAAACCCCTTCTGATGGCTCAATAGATGCAGTTCCACCAACAGCTCATCGACCATGCGGCGATAGAGCGGCGCGATCACGAAGGGGAAGGCGCGATGGAAGGCGCGCTTGCTGTCAGCGACGGTGAGGCAGGCGCCCACTCAGTTCAGGCCATGGTGAGTTGACCATAGCGCCGTCCCCGGCCGGTCGATGGGTGATCCGCCCTCAGTAGGATCGGGCCTGGAAGTCCCTGATGAGCCGATGATCCCGATCGTGATCGAAGAGTCCGGGCGGGGTGAGCGCGCCTTCGACATTTATTCGCGCCTGTTGCGCGAGCGCATCGTTTTCCTAGGGGAAACGGTGACCTCCGAGTCGGCCAACCGGATCGTGGCCCAGTTGCTGTTCCTGGAAGCTGAGGATCCCGAGAAGGATATTTTCCTCTATATCAATTCCCCCGGCGGCTCCGTTTACGACGGCCTCGGTATCTTTGACACCATGCAGCACATCAAGCCCGATGTGCAGACCGTATGTCTTGGCCTGGCGGCCAGCATGGGCGCCTTTCTGCTTTGTGCTGGCACCAAGGGCAAACGCAGCAGCCTTACCCATTCGCGCATCATGATCCACCAACCCCTTGGTGGCGCCCGGGGCCAGGCCAGCGACATTCGCATCCAGGCCGACGAGATCCTCTACCTGAAGGACAAGCTCAATACCGAGCTGGCCGAGCGCACGGGCCAACCCCTGGAGCGCATCCAGCAGGACACGGACCGGGACTTCTTCATGTCTCCCCAGGAAGCGATTGGCTATGGCCTGATCGACAAGGTGATCGACAAGCGTCCGATTCGCCCCGTTTAACGGGCACGCTGGCGCCCTGTCTAGTTGTCCACAAGGCAAGGTTTAAACGCTGCTATTCCCAATCCCGAAAGGGTTTAGATGCCATCTAAAAAGCCCTGCCCTGAAGATCCAGGACAGGGCTTTTACGTTTTTGCCCTGCAGCAAGGTGGCTCTTGCTGAGACCTGGTGGGGTTTCAGCTGGCGCCGAGCACGGGAGTAAAGCGCTCCTTCACAGGAACCTCGGTGAATTCGGCCACGAGGGCGCGGAATTCATCGCCATCGAGGCTTTCTTTCTCGATCAGGAGCTCTACCACCCGGTCCATGCAATCGCGGTTGGCATCCACCAGGGCGAGGGTGTCGGTGTAGCAGCTTTGAACGATCTGGCGCACGGC